>BPTK01000006.1 GCA_023705905.1 Candidatus Heimdallarchaeota archaeon | reverse complement strand
ATGGATATTGTAAATTATCTCAATTCTATGCTAGAATTCAGTAGAAGTTTTGTCTATGGGTCTGATGCTGTAAAACAACCGGACGACTTGTTGATTCTAATAAATAATTTTTTTCCATCTTATGGACTGAAAACAAGCAATAATTGAAGAATGGTTATAAGAGGCATGAAAGAATTTCATTCTAATTCTGTTATGAATTTGAAAAATTATTTTCGTTCAATAGCGATTTCGATGTGTACATCTTCAGGAACATGAATCCTCATAAGAAGTCTCATACTCTTTTCTTCTGCGTCCATATCGATAATTCTCTTATGTAATTTCATTTCATAATGGTCATATGTTGCAGTTCCATTACCACAAGGAGATTTTCTAACTGGAATAACAATGCGTTTTGATGGAATTGGTATGGGTCCTCTAATACGTACTCCTGTTCTTTCAGCAATTTTTTGAATTTGATTACAGATTTTTTGCAAAGACTGGTGATCATTTCCTATCAATTTTATTCTTGCACGTTGAGACATTGCTACACCTTTTTGTAAAAGCAACAAGTTTGTTTTAAGAAGATTTCGTTTTAAGTTTTGTAAAAATAAATAAACAACAAAAAGAAATTAAAAAGAAACACGTTATGCGGTTCGATGTTCTAAGTTAGTTTCCAATCGTTTTACTCTCTCCTCAAGTATTTGTAACCGTTCCATGATACTGATTATTGTTTCTTCAAGTGCTGATACTTCTGTTTGTTTCTCCCTTGTGGCAGTAGCTACTACTTCTTTTAATAGTATGGAAGCTTGTTCCGTGATGTTCTTAGTGATTTGATCGAGCAAAAACTCGTTTAAGTATAGATTAACTTCTGCGACTACTGTTTTGATATTATCAAATATTCCTCTCTCAGAAACATCCTTTACAAGTGTTTCAGCTTCTATTAATCCATCTAATTTAATTTGTATCATCCATTGGCCTTTAATGTTCATTAGTGCTATGGAATATCTAGTTCCTGGAATCTTCGTTTCATACATACTATTACACCATTTTTGCCTCTTAAACTAAATCTTATCTAATAATATTAGTCAAATTTCTACTGCTAACTTATACTATAACTTTCAAATTTAAAACGTTAACGGATTTACGTTTTGGTTGAAATATCTCTGAAGATAAATCTTTAAACCGTTGTATACTATAACAATATACCTATGAGCAAATACGTAGAGAATGTTTCTTCTTCCATGCAAGATAAAACAAAGATACGTAATGTAAGTATTGTTAGTCATGTTGATCATGGTAAAACAACCTTGTCTGATCATCTTCTACAAGCAGGTGGTTTGATATCACCAACAATGGCAGGGACAGCAAGAGCACTTGATTACCTTGATGAAGAACAGAAACGAGGAATAACTATCAAGACTGCAAACATATCCCTAGTATACAAACATAACAATATCTCACATTTAATCAATTTAGTAGATACACCTGGGCACGTTGACTTTTCAGGAATGGTTTCCCAAGCTTTACGATTAGTGGATGGTGCAATTATAGTAGTAGATGCTGTAGAACAAATTATGGCTCAAACTGAATCAGTAATAAGACAAGCAATGGGTGAATGTCTACGTCCAATACTGTTCATAAATAAGATTGATCGATTAATAAACGAACTCAAGTTACCCAAAAAGGAGATAGAAGTTAGAATTAACAACATAATTCAAATGGTTAATGAATTAGTAACGCAATACGCTCACTCTCAATTTAGAGAGAAGTGGAAGGTCAAATTTGATAATGGAACCGTAATTATTGGGTCAGCATTAAATGGTTGGGCAATATCAGCGTATTCCAAGAACGCTCCTTCATTTGATGAAATAATTAAACTACACTTGGAAAATAATTCTAATGAACTAAAGATTAATTTCCCTATAACAGAATCAATTCTTACTTCCATCATAGAAAACGTTCCTAACCCTAAAGATGCCCAAAAGAACCGCTATAAGTATATAACACAATTCAGTGACCAGCAATCTGAAAAAGCACTTATTGACTGTGATGATAAAGGTCCCACAATTTTATGTCTAGGAAAACTATTATACGAAGACAACAGAGGTTTAATCTCAGTTGTTAGAATCTTCTCAGGAACAATAAAATCAGGTAGTGTTCTCCTGAATATAAGGACAGGAGAATCTTCTAGATTACAACAAGTCTGTATCTATAAAGGTCAATCCCTTGTAAAACTGGATTCAGTTGGAGCAGGTAATATTGCTGTTCTTATTGGGATGAAAAACGTCCAAATAGGAGATACTATTACTGAGAAGATAGATACATTCCCAAATATCCTGTTTAATCAGATATCCTACCTTCAAGAATCAGTTATTTCTAGACGAGTGGAACCACATAAGGTATCTGACATACCCAAATTGCAACAATTACTTGATATATTATCACTTATTAAACCAAATTTCCACCATTCTACTGATGAAAATACTGGAGAGATGAAGATATTTGGTATTGGAGAACTTCAACTTGAAATTATAATTGGTGAAATCGAAAAAAGTAACATAAAGGTAGATGTTTCGGATCCTGAAGTAACTCTTGTTGAGCAAATTGAAAAAGAAGTAATGTTGACAAAGCAAGATTATCTAGGTCTATTACAAATCACTTTTGAATGCAAACCAACAACTCATAGTGAAAAAGAATGTATATATTCAGATTATAGGAATAATTGCCTAGTAGTTGAGGATAAAATTGGTGGGGAAGAATTGAGTGATTTACTGAAACCAGGTTTTCGGAATGCGATTCTTAAAGGACCTTTAAGAGGTTATTTGGTACGAAAGCTAACCTTGATTGTCAAGGAGATCAAAGAACTCAAACCAAATTCTATCAGATATGAAATAATGGTACCTTTAGTAAGAAATGCTATTCATGAAGCCATTATTGAAGGTAATGTAGGTATTTATGAACCGATTTATTCCTTCTCAATCAATACACCTCTTCAGTACATGGGAGCTATCTTAGCTGTAGTTCAAAGATTCAACTGTGTTATTTCTGATACAGAACACCATGTTTCACGAACAATAATTAGTGGAGAAATAAGTGTAGAATCATCACTTCAGATGGCATCCGAATTAAGAGGAGCTTCTGAAGGTTACGCTTTTTGGCAATTTGAATTTCAAGGATACAAGAGAAATAAATCAATAAGTTAGAATTTTTTTTCTTAATAAAAGATAGTTAGAAAGCGCAACATCTAGTAATTTCGAAATGGACGTAAAATGTAGAATACCAATATAATACATAAAGAATACATAAAGAATCAATGAAAAGGGTGTTTTTTCTAACAGGATTAAGCATAGGATAATATGGGTGGCTCAGAACTCAAGATCCTCAACACCAAATTCAGTAAAGGGTTAGACTCGTCATTGCCAAATAGAAATAATATACCTTGTTTTTTTATTTTTCTATTTCAGTAATAATTCTTTCAGAAATTTTTGAGCATTGCTCAATTATTCTTTCTTTGTTCAACGTTTTATGCTTTCTATTTTCATAAACTATCTTTCCATTGACGATAAGGTCTGTAACGTCTGAACTAGATGAGGAATATATTATATTGGATAAGACATTATTCTGAGGCCAAGAGTGGCTCCTATCAAGAGAGAGAATGGTGAGATCGGCTACCGAATTATTAGAAATGCCATTTGAGTTGACACCTAGAGCCTTCATACCATTAACAGTACCCAATTGAAGTGTTTGTGAATTTCCTAGTACTTTGGGATTATTGTATTTATGTTTTTGAAGCATTGCTGCAGTAGATATTTCTTCTAGCATTCCTAGATCATTATTAGAGGCATTACCATCTGTACCTACAGCTACTTTAATTCCTAAATCAAGATAGGTGTGAATCGGTGCAATCCCATTAGCCATCTTAAGGTTTGATTGTGGGTTATGTAAAACAGTAAAATCTGTTTCTTTCATAATCTTCCAATCTTTGTTTGAAGTATCTACACAATGAGCAGCCAAGATTTTATTTTCTGTTAAACCAAGTTTATGTACATATTCAATAGGTGACATACCAAAGTTGTCTAGAGCTTCTTCCACTTCTCTTTTCGTTTCATTGAGGTGAATATGGATTGGTAAAGAATTCTTGAGAGCTAAATCTTTGACTCTGTGTATATATTCCTCTGGAACCGTATATGGCGCATGTGGCCCTATACCAAAATTAACTAATTTGTTTTTATTTGGATGTTTGTTGTTAAGTAGATTAGAAACATGTCTCCAAGTATTTTCAAGACTACCTGATTCCGGTGTATTATCAAAAACTGAGGGACAAATTAATGCTCTTATTTTGGCTTCTTTCGCCGCTTTTTCGATAGATTCTGCGTAAAAGTACTGATCAATGAATCCTGACGTTCCCGATTCAATCAATTCGAGACAACCCAAGAGAGTACCATAGTATGCATCCTCAGGAGTCATTTGATGTTCAAAAGGCCAAATATAATCATTTAACCAGGTCAACAATTTTTCATCATCGCAAATTCCTCTTAATAGTGTTTCAGGAATGTGAGTATGTGAATTTACTAAGGAAGGGATTACAATATGATTCTTGCGGTCCAGTTCATCATGACCAGATACTAATTTCTTCACATCCTCTGCTTTTCCAACTGCAACAATCTCATTATCTTCGATAAGAATGCCACCGTGTTTTATTATTTTATTACATGTAAATCCCGATACAATAAACTTAGAAACAATAAATAGTTCACTCATTAGCACTCAGTTTAATTCTAAAAACTAAAAAGAAAAGTCTTTCCCTTCCCTGGAATAACAAATAAGTATTTTACAATTCTTCTATCTCAAATATTTTTGACAATCTAAAGTCACTATCTAATACGTTTCTTACCTGCTTGGATGAAACAGTTAGATGGATTCTTTTAGAACGACCATAACGTCCTTTGCTAATGACTTGAGCAGTAACAATACCTAGCATATCTAATTCATTAATTAAATCTCCAACTCTTCTTGCTGTTAATTGATCTAATCTAACTAGTTTACAAATTTTGTTGTAAATCTCGTAAACATCTCCAGTGGTGATCTCATCATTTTTCCCTTCACCAAGATAGATTGCCTGTAAAACTGCTTTAGTTTGAATTGGCAAAGATGTTAAAACCTCAATAACTGTGTTTCTTTCTATAACTTGTTGAGCTTTGCGTACATGAAGTTCAGTAATCTTCTCTTCACCATTACGTTCAACAAGTTCCGCTGCTACACGTAATAAATCAAGAGATCTTCGTGCATCTCCGTGTTGTTGGGCTCCGATAGCTGAACATAAATTAATTACTCCAAAGTCAAGAACATCTTTTTGAAATGCAATTTTGGCTCTTTGTGTAAGAATATCTCGTAACTGTTCTGCAGTATAGGGAGAAAAAACAATTTCTTCTTCGCTCAAACTACTTCTGATTCTTGGATCTAATGTTTCCTTGAAGTTTACATCGTTAGTAATACCTATAATGCTGATTTTTGAAAAATCTAAATCACTATTCATACGTGTTAAAATATACAATGATTCAGTGCTCTTTTTGTAAAGCATATCAACTTCATCAAGAACTGTAACATGGAGTGTTTTAAGCTCATCTAAGGCTTTTTTGAATTTCTGATAGATGATATCAAAGTGCAAACCTGTAAAAGGAACATCTATTCCAACATCTTCACATAATTGAGTCAAAACACGATATTTTGTATCTACATGTTGGCAATTCATATAGCTGTATTTAAAGGATAGATTCCGAGAATCTGCTCGTTCCTTTAATTTTGCCAACACTTGTTTAGTTACAGCAGTTTTCCCTGTTCCTGTTGTACCATAAATAAATATGTTAGAAGGAGTTCCACCTCTTAAAGAGGGAGCAAGGATTTTTGCTAACTCTTCGAACTTTTCATCTCTATGAGGTAGAACATTTGGAACATGATGAGGACTCAGAACCTCTCTATTGGCAAATACGTTTGCATCAGCATCCAGATATCTATCAAATATATCATCTATACTATTTGATGGTTTTTCTTCCACTATTTTTCATCTCTCAGTTCGTTGCTTCTATGATATTCGGAGGGTTGTTTAACTTTGTCGATAAATGACGTCTATAATGAATGTAAATACACTGAATTAATATATGGGAAATCTAGTGTAAAGTCATGCTAGTTTAAACAAAACCTTAGGTCTACCCCTTGTAGATCTGGGTACAGATTCTTTTTTGACGACACCCTTGTTTATGAGTTTTGCCAGGTTATCATATAGAGTAGATCTAGGTATGTGTGTCATAGAGACAATTTGTCCTCTGGTAAGAGGGCCATTATCTGCAATAAGACCAATAAGAAGATTTTCTAATTCGATCTCATAATCGGTTTCATCAGAGTAAACATATACTCTTCTGCTACTTACAACAACACCCTGAATCTGTGATTTCTTACTAATTTTCTTTGTTAATAGGTTCTTACTATGGGCCATGTTATCACTCTTTGATTTTTTTCTACAATGTTAGAGGATTAATGTCGAATAAATAAGTCAATATAATCTGCAGAATATCTGAGTAATATCTAAGACTTTTTGTGAGTAGGATTATATATATCTGACTGAAGATGGCAGTTAATAAAATAAGTAATCTTAGAATTGATATATTAAATGCTATAAATGAAATTGATAATCGTCTAGAGATACTAGGAAGAAATGATATAATATTCGGTTTTGTTAGCTCGAAATACATCAAATGCGGAAAAGAAAATTGTAAGTGTGAACGAGGAGGGCAATATCTGCATGGACCTTATTATTATCTTAGAATGGAACCTGAATACAGGTATAGTAGATATTTGGGTAAGAGGATACCATCAGCAATAACAGAAAGTATTGATATTGGAAAAAGGATCAAAAACTTAATTGTAAAAAAGAAGAAACTATCAAAAGCTCTTGAAAACCTTGAAAAACTCTGAATTTCTTAATACTAATTTTTTCAGCACTGATAAATACTGTAAAGTGTAATACGTAATAAATACAGCATACACAATGGACACATTACTTCACTTAACATATAATTTCAGTTAGAGACCGTCTAACAAGAACAGATGTACGGCACAATTCCTTTGTGAATGGATGTGGGGATTCCGTTCACTCGTTTTTGAAAAGCTTGTGAACAGAAGATATCATCCGGCAAAAAAAGTGATATGTGAATCCATATGTTCAACACAAGAAAAATTATTGTGAACAAAGATTCACTACCCCTTCATTTCCACTGGAAACTCGTTGTGTAAACCAAGAATTTAACTGTTCACAATGTGTGAAGCGTCCTAAACGGTAAATCATTAGACAATCAGCCCTATATACTACATTTCCATTGGAGACATTCACAAAAGAGGAAGATAAATCAGTAAGAAGAAAGCGATTTTGAGGAAGAAAAGAAGATTATCCGGAGAACTTGGACAAAGTAGCAGACTTAGGGTAATAGTTAAATAATTCCGTACAAGAGGAGATTAAGCACATAAAATAGTTAAGTTGTTTAATGTAATGAAATAATAAGGTGAGACAATGGTTGATTTTGATACAGCACTATTAGAAGAATTATCGAATGAATTTGGCCCAAGTGGGTTCGAATGGGAAGTTCAAAAGAAATTGAAGAAGTATGTAAAAACTTATGCAGACCAAATACTACAAGATAGAACAGGTACACTAATTTTTACAGCTGATGGAGATGGCAAAGGTCCAAAAATTATGATTGCTGGCCACGTCGATGAAGTAGGGTTTCAAGTAGAAGCAATAACTAAAGAAGGTTATCTGAAATTTCATCAATTAGGGGGATGGTGGGATCAAACTTTACTGTCACAGAGAGTAGTCATTAGAACAGTTGAAGGTAAAATGATTCCAGGTATAATTGCTGCAAAACCACCTCACATATTAGAACCTGAAGAAAGGACTAAGGTAGTTACAAAGAACAAGATGTTCATAGACATAGGATGTTCAAACGCAGAAGAGGCAAAAGAACTAGGAATTAGAATAGGAGATCCAATTGCACCACATTCAATATTTGAAATATGGGAAAGACCTAGAATAGTGAAAGGAAAAGATGGAAAAGAAGACGAAAAAAGCACAGTAAAACTAGCAGTAGGTAAAGCATTCGATGACAGAGCAGGAGCAGTAATAACTGCAGAAATAGTAAAGAAACTAACAAGTGAAGGAAATAAACACCCCAACAGGGTTTATGGTGCAGCAACAACACAAGAAGAAGTAGGGCTAAGAGGAGCAAGAACAGCAGCGCAGATGATAAATCCAGATATAGGGATAGCGCTAGAAGTAGATATAGCAGGAGATGTTCCAGGAGTAGACCAAACAAAAGCTCCAGCAAAGATGGGAAAGGGTCCAAGTATACTTACTTACGATGGATCAATGATACCAAATCCGAGATTTAGAGACTTTGTAATAAAAACAGCTGAAGAAATGGAAATACCACATCAATTGTCACTAGTAGCAGGGGGAGGAACAGATGCAGGAGTTATTCATATAACAGACATGGGATGTCCAAGTATAGTAATAGGAATACCTACAAGACATATACATGCGCATAATGGTATAATAGATCTAAATGATGTAGATAATGCTATAAAACTAATACTGGAACTAGTAAGAAGATTAGACAAAAAAACAGTAGAATCATTTACAGCTATTTAGTTTATTAAGAAGGATGCCAACATAGGAGGTAATCAATCCTAAGTTTATAGTGTTAGGGACTGAATATCTCTTCGTTGCATATCTAAATAGTCTAGCAACTTATTTTCTAATCTACTGAAACCATAATTTCTGCATTTTTTAATAGCCATGTATTGGAGAGCAGGTCCTAAAGGATCACCATTTTTGAATTTGCCAACCTGGATAAAAGCTTCCATGAAAACACGCATTTCAAGAACTTCTATTTTATGAGGATGATTTTCATATTTCTTTAACAAAGGATATATCTCTGCAAAACGACTGATTTTGTAATATTCTTGCGCTGCTAGCAAATCAGCGAATGCTCTTTCAACATAAGTCATTCTAGCTTCTCTAGGTCTCTTTTTTAATATAGAAATAGATTTCATAATTCGTTGTTCTTCAGTCTGTATTGTTTTGTCAATTAGGAAATTGATAATGTGTTCTATCCTCTTAGTACTTGGATTATCCATCTCTCTTACTTTTATTAACTGTTCTTTGTTAAGATTAGAATTCAAGAGAAATTCACCAAAAAATATGGCATTGCTGTGATATTTGTTAAGGTTGTCAGAGATAATTTGTACCAAATCTTGCTCTTGTTCAATTCGAAAACTCTGTAATCTCGACTTAACGTAAAATTTTACTAGATTGAAAGTATGGATTATTTGCTTTTTACTAAAAGAATCTAGATTTTTTGTAGTAATTCCCTCTTCAATTAACCCTTCGACCTCTTTCAGCTGTTTGAGAGCTAGTTCTAGTTTACCTTGAAGGGCATAGGTTGCAGTCAAATGAGAGAGAGTTGTTAAATAATATCCTGAATAGATACTTTTTTTGTAAATAGGTTTCAAGATGTTCATTGCTTCTATTAGTTGTTTTTCTGCTTCATTGAGATTGAAACATAATTCGTGACTGAAGCCAACAAAGAAATGAATGATCGATTGAATTTCTTTTGGCATTTTAAGTAAAAGATTTCTACCACTGAGAATCCTTCTTATTAATTTCATTGATTCTTCCTTATTCTGTGATTGTTGATAAATGATGATTAAGATACCTAAAGACATAGCTAGTCCATGATGAAATTCGTTGGAATAAAAATAGATAACACATTCTTCAAGAATCTCAGAACTAGAGAATTCACGATTTTTTAACCAGTTTTCTACCGCAAATGAGTAAAAACAGAAATACTTTGTATAATCATCCACAAAAGAAGACTTTTTTACAATTTCAATTGACCTATTAATGTTTTCTGAGCTTTTATTTATATTTCCTTCGAGTTTTTCTATGTGCCAAGCTAACTGGAATACAAGTGCTAATCCTGCATCATATTTCAACTCTTCACATAAAAGATGCATTTTTGAATGAAATTCAAGGATTTTGGGAAGCTCAGCTATAGAGGAATAAAGCTGTCTAATTTTCAAATCATACAAATTTACTAGAATTATCTTGTCACTGAATCTTTTACTTCTTCTAATTGCATCGTCTATAAAGAGGTTAATACGAGTTGATTTCTCATTAGCACAAATAGGACGAATTCTATTTATTAAGCTATTAAAGCATCAGAAGTGTTTATATTATTTAATTCTTCTGTAAAACTATTGAATTTCATGTAAACTCACTCAAAATCTTATCCGTAAAATGATTTATAAACTAGGGTAATATTAGAGTTCAAACTAAGAAAAATAAAGAAAAAGGGGGGTTAACCTGGAGACCAGGCAGGAGGAAGTATTCCTTCATCTCCTTCATCAGGATCATATTTTGGTTTGTACATAATACATCATCTAGGAAAGGGTTACCATATTAATAGAAGAAAGCTATTAAAACACCTCAAGGAAGAAGATGACAAAATCGTCTCTTCCCACGAAACAGTGATTAAATTGCATTTTCATAGAATAAAAAAAAACAATAAAGAAGACGTGGGAGAGATTATGGTCTCCACAAGGGGGAACCTATTTCTTCGTCTACTTCGTCAGGATCATATGTTTTCATTTTCATCATCGTTTATATCACTCATTTAGTTATACTTAGAGAGAGGAAGAAGGTACTAAAACAACAAGGAAATTATAAGACAAAGAAACAGTAAGACCATTTATAGTTATTGAGTTTTATATAAAAGGGGAGAGATATTAGTTGTTTCAGGCACCGAAACGATTGAATACAAAATCTTACCACAGTAAATATTAAAAGTGTGGTAAGATAATAAAGTGACATCGAAGATCCATATATGGAAAAATAAGACAGAAGAAAAATCTTACCACAGAAAAATATATTCATGTGGTAAGATAATAATAAAAAAAAGTTTTTCGTCCAAAATCATCTTAATAGATCAGGGGGGATTTCCAATATCTTTAACTCACCATAGATTTCAAGAAGTTTGGTGGTTACGGAATACAATCGTTGAGAGACGTTACCTTTCCTATGTAACATATTCTCATCTGCCAATCTTGCAAGATAAGTACTTACAGTGCTCATTTTTATTCCTTCTCTAAACACTATCTCATACAACTCACAGACTTCATTAGAGGTAAACCAATCACTTTCAGGATAATGGTTCCTGATTATACTGGCAACTCTTTCAATGATTGAAGCTCCAAGTAATTCTGTTATAGAGCTCATCTTAATTGGTTCGCGTTCTCCTTCAGTAGAAACGGCTTCTTTTCCAGTAACTAAAGCAAGTGTTGTCTTTAAACTCTCAGTGTCACCTGAAGGTATTCTTATGATCGTCCCATCAGGCAGTTTAATTGTAATTTCTTTAGGCATTAGACTCACTTTGTTACTTGTTATGTTTACTCATTAATTTGTATTTAAAGGTAGATATCACGTTTGTCTAGGTATAGGCCATTAAAAAGATACGTATTAACAAAAAACTGTTCCGACTAAAATTTAGACAGACCCCACCAGTTCCATTGGAGACTATTATCTATATAAATAACTTTTTTCTGCATTAAATATAGAAAGACTTATATAATCATCATTTTTCTTTTATTGGGAGACTATGTACAATTAACCTATATCATACTTTTTTCCATAATATGTACAATAAATATCACTTCCACAAGAAACAAAGGGGAGTCTGTATACTTGTCAGCTTTTATTTAACTATACAAATGTTTAAAATCTTTTAATGACCGGAAATCTCGATACTATGGTTACTAGAGTACGTTTCTGTGCTAAGTGTGGACGTCCTGTCCAAGGTAAGGTTAATTATTGCGAAGATTGTACAGCAGATATTACATCAGGTATTCATGATAGATGCACGATCTGTGGCAAGAGTAAATTTATGTCTCCCTTGACTTATAATACTAGAATTAAGAAAGTCTATTGTAAAGAATGTCTTAGTGTCTTTGTTGCAGGCTTAAAAGCTAAAGAGATCCCTCAAAGAGAGATCAACAAAATGTTAACTAAGGATTTTGTTCCAATTTCATGATCCTGAACCAGATAATGATATTTGTTCCCTTTACAGTTTGCCTGTATAAGTACCATTTTCCATTCTTTACTAAATCTGCCAATGTTTTAAAATGCTTTTGTTTAGAATTGGTAAATTTCCTTTCTCTGCATATCTAGATAATTTAACAACGTATTTTCCAATCTGCTGAACCCATATTGTCTACATTTCTTTATTGCCATATATTGTAATGCTGGTCCCAGAGGATCTCCAGACTTATATGCACCAACTTGAATAAATCCTTCCATAAATATACGCAATTCCAGCACTTCTATTCTATTAATTTGTTTTTTATATTTCTTAAGAATAACATAAATCTCTGCGAATTGTTTAAGTGAAAATAATTGTTGAGCAATAAGTAAGTCTGCATAGGCTTTTTCAATGAAAGTCATCTTATTTATCTTGAATCTTTCTCGAAGAACTTCTATCCTGTCCAAGTAATTTTGTTCTTCATCTGCTTTATCTTTACCTTTTTCTTTTGCAATTAAGAAAATAATAATATGTCTTACTCTTTCTAAACTGGCATTATTGGTGCTTTTTAATTCTTTTAGTTGTTCATAATTTAAGTTAGCATTTAGTAAGAATTCTGTTAGAATAATCGCGTTACTATAATTTATCTTACAATCGGTATAGATATTATCAATAAGATCTATAATTTCATCACACGTACTTTCATGTATCCTAGATTTGATATAAAAATTAACCAAATTGAAAGAATGGTTTATTTGTCTACGACTTATTGGATCAGAATAATTTGAGAAGATTTTACCTTGAAGTAGAATTTCTGCTGTTTTTATTAATTCTAGAGCTTGTTCAATTTTACCTTGTAACGCTAACACTGTAGAAAGGTGTGTTAATACAGGTATATAATAAAATGAATATATGTTTTTTTCAAGCGTTTCTTTGAGAATTCTTCTTGCTTTTTCCAAATATTTCTCTGCCAATGATAGATTAAGTTGTAATTTATGACTTAAACCTACAAAATAGTAAGAAATAGCTTGAATGTCACGAGGGAGATTGTCAAAAGGAATTTTATTACTTAGCAGTTTTTGTGTTACCTTCAACGCTCCCTTCTTATTTTGAGTTTCCTGATAAATTACAAATAATACAGCTAATGATTGTACTAAACTTCTGTAAAATCCCTCTTTATAGAAGAAATCAACACATTCTTCAAGTATAGAGGCACTTTGTGGATTATTTTCTTCTAACCACAGTTCAACTGCGTATGAATAATAACAAGTAACGTAGCTATAGTTATCATATTCTTTGTGATTTACTAGAGTTATAATTGACAAATCTATAGCATTTTTACTCTTAGCTTTATTTCCTTTAAATTTCTCAATATACCACTCTACATTATAAGAGAGGGCCAAACCTTCCTTGTAATCGATTTCTAAAGACAACTCTCTCATAAGTAGCAATAATTGTAATATCTGATCATAACTGTCATGAAGATGTTCTATTTGAGATATTTTTAATTCATATAAATCTACAAGAGATTTTTTATCATCAATGGTTTCTGCTTTTCTTATTGTTTCCTCTATGAGCTCGGTGACTGCTTTCTCAAATTTGTTATTAGAAGCAAAAACGCGCAATTCTATTACATATTTCTGTAAATCTTCTTTCATGTTAATTACATTTAATTTGCGAATAAAGGATTTATAACACAATTTATACACCTAACCTGTTGAAATAATAGTTTGTTTTTAAATACTCTTTGAAGGAAATTGCATTTTCTTTACAGTTCTTCATTTATGTTCTTTGTAATTACAAAAAAAAAAGAAATTATGATATTAACTCATGGCCGCCATAGAGGCGGGCCAATATCCTCATCGCCATCCCCATCAGGATCATATTTACATTTCATATTACATCACTCTTGAATTGTTTATATTATTGTGCAAGAAGAATATTTAAACCTCAAAATAAAAAAGTGACAATTTTTTTCCTAATAAATTAATAAAAAAAGGTTGTTTATGGCCACCATAAAGGCGGGCCAATATCATCATCACCAGGTTCAGGATCATATATTTGTTTCATTTTGCATCACTTGAATTGTTTATATTATTGTATAAGGAGAATATTTAAACTTCAAAATAAGAAAAAGACACTAAAAAAATTAATTTAAATTGTTGAAATTTCATTAAAACTAGTTTACCCTAAAGACTCAGTGGATTATACTATCACTTTTTCCAGCCCTTTTTTACTTGCATAGATTGAAGTTGTTGTTGCTATTAGTATGAATCCTACTATTACTGCTATGATTATTACTGGAAAGTTCGATAATACCGCATACGGCACTAGAAAATATCTTCCTATTATTGCTCCGAAATAGCTTCCTAGTGCTATACCTGGAATGATTTGCAGAAGTATTGCTGTAATTACTGATCCGTATATACTTTTCTTTTTAATTCCTAGCCTATAGAGTAGTTCGAAATCCTTTCTATATGTTAAGAAATACAGGAATGAATATACTATTACTTGGAATGAGAATATTGCGAACATTATTCCTCCCAGCACTTTAAACATAGTTGTAAAACTGTTATAATTTGCTAGACCTTGCTCTATCATTCTTTCCATACTTACTATTTGATATTCATATCCTTCTAGAATCTCACTTATTTCCTCATAAACTGCTGAGTCTATGTTCTCTAACATTAGCAGATTAGTCCCATTAGCTACTCCTTCTGAGATTAATTTATTCAGTGGGCAATAAACACTGTATCCTGCTGCAAAGCTATCTATCACTACACCACTAATTTGGTAATCATTTGAATCACCGTACAATTTCAATTTTTGAAGGGTGCTATTATCAAAAAACCTAGCTTCTAAGCTGTCACCGATTAAAACTTCATCTCTCGAAGGGTTTGGGTTGATTCCTGCTATATATTCATTTTCTTCAAAATTGATATTTTCATATCCTATTATTGTAGCATATACTCTTCGATCTTGACCTATTGGCACGTATATATCGTTCACTATCTCATACGCTGACACTTCTTGTATTTGCAATTTTGAAATGAAATACTTCTGATACGTTACGTTTATTCCCCCTAATTCCGTCAATAGTTGAGTTGCTATTGAAGTATCATAGAAATGTTCTAGATCATTATCTAATCCAGTGTAAGAACTATTACTATATTCTTGTACTGGTAAACTCTGATTAAAGAAATCTATTGCATCTGGTGCTCCTATAACATATGAGTAATCTTGAAATCTACCATTCAAATTTACATAATATGTTTCAGCAACTGTTAGTGGTCCCAAAACGAAAGAAATTGATGAGAATATAAGGAAGAAGCTAAATAGAAAACTAGACAACACTTTTCCTGATCTTAGGAAATTCTTTATACCTAGCTTTACAGATGAAGTAAACTTGTTTATTACTGCGTCAAATTCAAAGATGCTTTTGTAGCTACTTAAACTGCTGGAAGATATTTCAAAGTCTTTTTCACTAATGAATTTTAATATAGTATAATGTGCTTTAAGGTAAGAAAAAACCAATATTACTATGTTTCCCCCTAGTATTGGAAGGAACCCTACATAGCTAAAAATGCTTCCCAATCCAAAAGAAATACTTGTTATGGTTAGAACAATTAATCCTAGAATCATCCCTAGAATTAACATGATTATTGCTGTTAAAATCTGATTGAAGATGAAATAACTGTATATCCACCTGCTTTTTCCTCCTACATTTTTCATCACAGCTATATCGTCTTTTTGACTTTGAAACTTAAGATCTATTGATCTAATAGTTACTATTACTCCTATTATTATACAAATCACTATGAAAAACATGGTAATTAATGTGTACGAGCTGAAGTATACATAATTCAATGACATTAGGTGATTAGCTCTCATCAATGAAAATAACCCTATACTGATTGTAATAGCTGAATAGGTTATTATTTGGCTAATGAAGGTAAACAATGAGCTTAGGAACGACCTTCTAAAATCAATCCAAGCAAACTTCAGTTGTCCTATCATCTCTATCTCGCTCCCACGTCTAGTTTTCTTGTTCTTCTTCTATGAAATCTATTTCTTCTTCTGTCATGTCCATTATTTCTTTCTCTGTATAGTCATCATTTGATCCAGTTCCTTCCTCTTGTGTTTCCATAGAGCTAATGATTCTATACTTGATGTCATCCTTTTTTCTTCTTTCAGGATGTTCTTCTTCAAGAACTACTCCTTGTGAACCTATTTTGTATATTGTTGATGCAATCTCCTTCATTTTTTGATCATGTGATGAAACAATTACTGTGATATCCGTTGTTGTGAAAATCTCATTAATTAAGTTACAGAGCACATCTGCTGATTCGCGATCTAAATTTCCTGTAGGTTCATCTAAAATTAGTATATATGGGTTATTGGATAGTGCTCTTGCTATTGCCACACGTTTCTTTTCTCCTCCACTCAATTGTGCCGGAAAACTATCTTTCCTATTATCTATCTTTAATCTCTTTAGTAATTTATCAATCTTTTTTTCTCTTTCTTCTTCCTCCCCATCAAAACCACAAAGTTCTTGGAACAGGATGATATTTTCTTTTACAGTAAGTGTGGATACTAGATTATTTTCTTGAAAAACAATACCAAGGTAGTTTGAGCGAAAATCAGCTTTTTCTCTATCTTCTATAAGATCTATATACAATCCAGCTACTTCTATTTCTCCCTCATTTGGGTGCAAAAGACCAGTTAATATGTTCAATAGTGTTGTTTTCCCACTTCCGCTTGGACCATACAATAATACCAATTCATCTCTATCTATTTCTAGGTCTATTTTTTTAAGTATTACTAATTCTTCCCAGAATAATTGAAACTTCTTTGATACATTAGCGAAGCGAACGATTTGTTCCATCTTAAGACTACCCGTCTGTATTTCGTAATAAACCTTTATCTTTATTGTTATCTTTTAGTGCTCAGATTATTGCATGTTTTTGAAGTTCTATAGAATATAGTTCTTTTATCGGTATTATTGCTGGTTTATTAAGAATCTAAAAGAAATAAATGAAAAAAAAATCAGTGTGGAGACCAAAGTGGGGGGTTATACTTTCGTCTCCATCTTCAGGGTCAAGTATTGTTTTCATCGTCTATCATTAATCTAAGAAGACTAACATACAAAAAACCATAAGAAATTTAGAGACAAATAATTCTTCCAAAGAACATTATAGTCGTTCTCTTGTGTTCTACATTAATCTTGATATTTCTTTTTGCTGCAATTGTAAGTAATTCAACAATTTATTTTCTAATCTACTGAAACCATAATTTCTGCATTTCTTGATAGCCATGTATTGGAGAGCAGGACCGAGAGGATCTCCATTTTTATATGCCCCCACTTGTATAAAAGCCTCCATGAAGATCCGCATTTCTAGAACCTCTATTTTATGGAGTCTACTTTCATATTTCTTCAAAAGAGGAGAAATTTCTGCATACCGTTTAAGTGAAAATAATTGCTGAGCTATAAGGAAATCTGCAGAGGAATGTTCTATAAATGTGGTTTTGCCTGAATTTACTCTATTTCTCAGAATAGCTATACAATTCAAAATCTTTTGTTCTTGACTAATTTCTGTTTCCAGTTTTTTCTTTTCTAGCATGAATTCAATTAGATGTTTTACTCGATTAATGCTGAAATTATCAATCGATAACAATAAGTGAAGTTTATCAGAATCAAGATTAGAGTTAAGGATGAACTCACTAAAGGTCATGAACTCACTATAATGAACCTTACAACCTTCATTGATTTCCTCTTGTAATTCTTGATTTTCTTGAGAGTTATAATTGCTTAAACGTGATAAATTATAGAATTTTATTAAATTGTGTGTATGAGTAATTTGTTTCTTAGTATTTTTATCCAGGTATTTCTCAATAAATTCTGTTTGAAGAAGAGCTTCTGATTCTTTAACCATATCTACAGATAGCTCAGTTTTCCCTTGTAAACCTCTTACTGTAGCAAGATAAGAAAGTAAGACAAGATAATAAGCAAAATAGATACTATCCTTGTAAATTGGTTTAAGGATGTTGTAAGCTTCATCGAAATATGATTCTGAAGTAGCTAAATTAGTATCTAACAAATATCCTAAACCTGTAAAGTAGTAGATAATGCCTTTAACATCAACAGGTAGATTTTCGAAAAGAGATCTATTGGCGAGAATTATGTTACTCATGTTTAAAGCTCTCTTGCCCTCATGCTGTTCTAGTATACATAATACTTAGAAGGCTAAAAGTTTGAGCTAAGCTTCTATAATATCCTTCTCGATAGAAAAAATTAGCGCATTCTTCAAGAAGTTTAGTACTCTGTGAATCATGACTGTGTAACCAAATCTCTACGGCATAAGAATAAAGGACAAAATAGTAATTATAGCTATCGTACTTCTGTAGATTCTCAAATATTCTTTTTGCTTTCAAAATTGCATCTTTGCTTTGTTTACTATTACCCTTGATTTTTTCATGATACCATAAATAGGCATACGTTAAGGCAATACTTTCTTGACATCCGGTGCTTTTTGCTAATTGTTGCATTTTCTCTATTAATAAAGAAACTTCAACCAAATTCTCCTCACAATGTTCTAATTGTAGAATTAAAAGTCCGTAAAGATTGGTTAAATCTTTGTTATAACCTAATTCTAGAGCAGTACTTATTGCCTTTTTAGTTGTTTCCATTAGTTCTGATGATGAACGATTATTGGATATTACAATACGTAAATCTGTAACAATTTCTTTCATTTGTTTATTTGATGAGACTGCTTTTAATTTCTCTTCAATACTATCGATTACTGCTCTTATGTCCATTTTCAATATCTAATCCGCAAATTGGTATATAAATGGGGATAATACTCAACAGGATAAAATTCTGTTTTATATCGACTAGAAAGGAATAATTTTTAAAAAATAGCGAAGGGATTTTACATTGCTGTTGTAACTAACTATTTCTCGGATATGAAAACAAAAAGAAAAATTAAGGGTGCCACAAGGGCGGAAGTATCGATTCATCTCCATCTTCAGGATCATATTTTTGGTTCATGGTTGTTCATCACTCATTAAGTTGTACTTAGAAGTGTAATAACATACTAAAAGACAACAAGAAAGAAACTGTCAGAAGAGAAGTTTTACTGGTAGAAATATCAACAAAACAAGTATTTTCTAAAAAAGATTAAAGATACCAACAAGGTTGAACGTAGCATAAAGATGTAGTAATGAATGTAATAATACCTATAGTATTATCTCATTAAACGGTTGTAACCCATTAAAACAACCAGTAAAAAGAACAATTCAGCTACTAAAAAATATGGATAGCGAAGTTTCGAGATGAGATTATCATTCAAGGGTCTACACCAATAAGTCCAATCCCACACGAGAAAACTTCGCTAGATAGACATAATTGTTGTACATTATATCCTTTTTTGTTAGTGTTATTGATGATTGTTTCATTTCATACTGTACGAAAATCGATGTTTATGTGTATGATATTAACAGTTAATGAAAACACAGGTGGAGCCAACGTATAGTCAATATTTTGTGAAAAACCTGTTGTTAGAGCTTCTACAGATAGTTCATTGTTTTGCTCACCAAGATCAATACTTTCTATTACTTGACTTAATTTCACAATTTGGATTTTATCTTGTGTATTTACTATTGGAAAATACTCTCCTTGCCCATCCAAAGTCTTTGAAGTATTTAGGTGAACTACCATGAAGTTAACTTCTACATCTGTTTCACTAGTTACTTCAATACTCACAAAAATACTGTAGTATAATTGAATAGTTTTGTATCCATCAAATGTTTGGTGAACTATATTCATCATTTGTGCTGTTCTGTTAAGCGAATAAACGAGTAATAATGGACTACCAAAGTCATATATTGCTCCCCCTAACCCTTCAAAATTTCCTTCTATTTTATACTCAACCTCTCCCGTAAAATAGGATTTGTTCAATAAAGTAACTCCTCCTGAATTTATCATTAAGGATATTTCTCTGTTTTGTTTCAAATCTAGTATCCCACTATCAAGATTATATCTTAACACACTTGACGAGTTGTCTGGTGTGTTGATGAGTGTTTTAATTTCTGAATCGAAAGCCAAGAATGTGTTTGTTGCAGCTGTTAGATCACTTTGTGTCTGAAATCTTTCTAATGATGGTATTATTTGCGAAAAAGCCAAACCTAAAGCAGAAACCATTACTGTGAAGATAACTAAAGTTGATATAATACTTGAAACTCCTCGACGAGATTTGAGTATCTTTTTCATGTATATTATGTTTAACAATTTGTCTTATTTAACTTTGCGGAACTTCTTACGCAAACGTTCTCTAATATTACTCACTCTCTTTTATTGTAAGCTTTATATTTTTGCCATCTACACTTATCAGCGAGTTATCTTCTAGGATAGGAAGAATACGGTTTTTTAATGTCACTTCAGGAATTGTTGTTTTGCTGTGTAATTCTTTCAATGTGCAAGTGTGGTTTGGTGATGATGACAAAGTTACAAGAACATCAATATTCTCTTTTTGGCTAGGTATCCAATTTGATATAACTTTAATTGTAAAAATGTAGCCTTCTTGTTGTTGTGTTAAATCTTCTACTTGTTTGTTCAATGCTTCAGTCTTACTCTCTAAAGGTGAAAGCTTTTCAACTGTTTTCTGAAGACTATCTCGTTCATATGTTATTTCATCTAATTGTGAAGTAAGGTTCTTAACTTCATCTCGAATTGAGCTGATATTCTCTCCAGATTCCTTTAATTCCTTTAATTCTTCTTTTAGTTCATCTATCTGATCAGTCATCCTTCTTGATTCTGAATCAATTATTTGATCAATACGCTTGAGTAAATCTCTTACTTCTTCAATCACGTTTCTACAAGGATTTTGTTGTCATTATAAACATTTTCAACAGAATATCCATGTAGTCAACTAGTATACGTAACGTATTATTACTGTATTATGACAAATCCACATTTTCTGCGCAAGTTGCTTTTAAGGTCACCTAATTAGTTTCCAAGTTTACACAACATCTGTTCTTCCCATTTACTTTTGCAGGTTTATTTTGCCTTCTTTCTCTTTTTGCAATTGGAAACCAAACTATGATCACAGTCATAAGATATACCTTATGTAGGTTTATCATTTTCTCAAACTTTCATAGTTGAGATTTCAATTTTGTTCTATTTTTTGGAAAACCAATTATTGGTAATGTTACTAAAGAAAGTTCAATATAATTTTCCTGAAATATTTTCCAATTTTTGAAACTCTTGTATTCGTCTGTTTTAGTACTTCTGTTAGATATATACTATATTTTCCTTCTTAGATTAAACTGAGTTCTTCTTGTTCTTTTTTTGTTATAAACTATATTCGACGCTTTAGTTCTTTACGATTAACACGCCTATTCTAACATATCTTTATTCAACAATCTAGTTCAAAATTATTATAAAATGTTTATTGAGTAATCATTTATTTGAAAGTCTATTTCTTTGTACAACTCCCGACATAAATAGTACAAGAGAAAAAATACCGAAATTATGAACTTTGATAGCCATAAATTGTGTTTTTAATGGTTCTAAGTTCTTATTCTCGACAATAATGTATTTTCAGCTCAAAATACAGGTTTTAAAGATGTTTTATGCAATCTAGAAATAAGTTTAGAGTATCAATTTGCTTAATTTAATTTCCTATTTTTCCTTCCCCTAATTAACTTGAAAACGGAATAACCAATACCAATTGCAAGAACACTAAGAGCTAAAGAAGATGTAACAATATGATCTGCTAGGAATCCCTTAGCCATAAGCCATATTAAAAATAAAATCGTTGGTATTCCTATAATACAGTTTACAAGAGCAAATTTCTTCATTTTTTTGCTTTGTTTGTTTTTATCTACTTGATATTCTAATGTCAACTTAATCTAATATTGAGTATGTCTTAGCGTATATATGCACCACAAAAAATCAAAAAATAGGGGGAAGAAAAATATCTCCCCTGATTTACTTATTAGTATTAAAAAAGAAGGGGTGATAAAATATCAGAGCCAAACTTTTCTTTAGCAACTAGAAGTCGTTTCTTTTGTTCCTCTAGTTCAACAAAGAACTTTTCAGGAACATCCTTTTCTCCTCGAAAGATTGATTCTATTCTTTCAATCTTCTCAAGGAACATTTGAATTCTAATTGAAAACTCTGTTTCATATCTTTCCTTACCATAGTCTACGTCAAATGCTTCTTTGAAGAGTTGAACTAAGTCTTCATACTTTGGAATGTGACCGATTGGAGTTTCAATGGCTTCATACTCACCATGAACTCTACCTTCAGCCCAAAGTAACCAAATCTTCTTGTCTAAGATTTCATCGAAATAATGACCGTTTTCGTCTTTAAGAAAATAGTTGGTTGAGAATATACGAGGACGTTTTGCATCATCAATTCTTTTACCAAAATCTAAGTGAGCTTGTAGGTATTTACCCAAGGGCACAACAATGAAATCAAGATTTGCCATTGGTTGATGTTTTCTAACACCAGCCTTACCTAGTGTTGCTGCAGTAGTTTCAGATTCAATAGATGCTCCAATATATACTCCATGTTCCCATGAAAATGATTCATAAACGGGGACAGATGTGTTAGAATCTCTGCCTCCATAGATGATTCCAGAAACTTTGACACCATTAGGGTCATGAATAGCTTCATCAGCATTCTCAAGCCCCTCAATTCTAATGGTATACCTAGCATTTGGATGAGAGAATTTGAATTCATTACCATCATCATCGAAACATTTTCCTGCTTCCCAATCTCCAAGCTTGGAGGAAGTCCAGTTGATTCCTTTGTCTGGGACGGTAACTTGTTTACCCATTCCTAACCAATAAGGAGTGCCTTCATTGATTAGTACATTTGAAAAGATGGCTTCTCTTGGTGTACATAGATTTTTGTAAATCTCTGGATCATCACCTGGATTAACATCCTTAATGATTCCAAAAATGCCTTGTTCGATATTAACGGCTTTAACTTCTCCTGCTTCATTTAACCTTAGGTACGCTATGTCATCCCCAACAATTGTAAACCCGGGGATCATAGCTGTACTAGTCTTACCACAAGCACTTGGAAAAGCTCCGAGGAAGTAAGTTTTTCTACTTTTATCCAAGGGCCAAACAGCGTTAATGAACATGTGTTCAGTGAGCCAATCTTCACTTATTGCTTTGTTAATTGCTAATCTTAAGGCAAGTTTTTTTAACCCTAGACTATTTCCAGCATATTGGTTGTTAACTGTAAGAACACGATTTTCAACTAAATCAATGTATATTCTTCTTTTGTCAACATTTTTTGTAACATTTTTATCTGTAAGTTCCCCTGCTGAGTGTATAAGGTAGAAGAAATCATCACCTTTTCTACGCTTAAATTCTTCATAGCCCATTCGGTATAAAATGTCCTCAGAATGAGCAACATATGCAGAATCTGTAAGTTGAAGAGCGAGAAGTGAAAATTTTGATTTGGTTGGACCTAAACTGAAAAACCTTATGAGAACAGTTTTTCCTTCCATTGTTCCATCCATAATCTCTAGAACTTCTTTCAATCCTTCATCGCGATCAACAGTGTTAATATGTTGGCCATAATTATCTTTTTCATCAGCTGGAACAAGTAAACGAGTGTTTTTTTTATCCCTAGCCTGATCATAAAAACCGTCATAATGGATTGTATGTCCTTTTATCGTTACTTTCATCTCTTCACCGTTATCAATGGCAAGTTGACGAACATATGCGATATCTTTTGGTGAATCATCAATTACTCTTGCTTTAGCAGGTTTGCATAAAGTAAGAAATTTTTCAATTACCTTTTCAGCTTTAGGATTTTCGAGAGCACGAAGTTTCTCTAAATCCTCATTGTTTATCCATTTTTCGAGAGTCATAACAAGCGTTCTCCTAATTTATAGTAAATTCTGATTTACTCTCAAAGGAAATTGAATTATGAATATATCGTTATGACAATGAAAATGAAAAACGGAAAAATGAGCACGGCTTTACTTCTCATTGAATAATTCTTTGTATAGTTTCATAGAGTGAGTTATGCATTTGAAAGCTTCTGCTTTCTTATCCCACCCTAGTACTTCCACCTTTTTACCATGTTCTAACCCTTTGTAGGTCTTGAAAAACTCTGCAATTTCACTAAGTGTGTGAGGATAGACATCATCCAATTCATAAACACCATGATAGAAAGGATCGGTTGAAGCAACAGCTAATATCTTATCATCATGCCCTTTCTCATCTTTCATCCTAAGAACGCCAATCGGACGAGCAGCTACAACACAACCTGTGAAAGTAGGTTCAGAAATGAGAGCAAGGATATCAAGTGCGTCACCATCCTCAAAGTAAGTTTGAGGAATCAAACCATAATCTCCTGGAAAATGAACTGAAGAGTGCAAAACACGATCTAAGTAAATTATGCCATCTTTCCCTAATTCGTATTTATTCTTACTATTTTTAGGGTTCTCAATAATGGCATAAACCTCTTCAGGAGGATTAGGGCCAACTTTGATTTTATGCCACAAGGAGTCTATATCTACCATATTGCTTCCCATTAACTTTTTCATGCAATGATAAAAACATTGTCAAAATGAGAAAAAGAAAATATGTCAACTTCTTTCAGAGTAGTTTTTTTAGGATGAACACATTCAACTAGTGGAAGTAGAGGGTGGCGAAGAGAGGGCATAAGGACTATGTGGCATCACTCGAAGGAACAAAACCTCTATTTCCTCTCCTTCTTCAATAAATTACTTGGACGAGTCACATCTAAATCTCTGAAATATGAGTTTGAGAAGATTTTAAAATCATCTTCAAATTTGATACTATAACAGATAACTTGAGATGATTCTTTGACTATAATTAAGACTGTGTGCCATCGAGATTGTCCTGACACTTGCTTCATAGATGTAGAAGTGAAAGATAACAAGATAATCTCTATGAAAGGTAGTACAGCTAATCCTGTAACTCAAGGCTTTCTATGCCCTAGAGGAAGGGGTGATCCCGCTAGAGTATACAGTAAGGATAGAGTACTTTATCCTCATATAAGATCGAGAGACAACGATGGTGTTAAGTTTAAACGCGTCTCATGGAAAGAAGCTATCAGTTTCATCTCAAGCAAGCTTCAAGAGGCTATTCAGATACATGGAGAAGAATCTGTTTTGCTTTTGGACTATGCAGGTAACCAAGGTTTTCTTGCAATGCAATATCCTCACAGGTTATGGAATGCTCTTGGTGCAACAAAAACAGATTATGCCCTATGCAGTGCTTCAGGTCATAAAGGGATAGGTCTTCACTATGGTCTTGCTTACGGAGTACAGCCAGAAGAACTACTTGACATGGAAATAATTATCTACTGGGGTAATAATGCTAAGGTTAGTTCCCCCCATATGTGGACTTTGAGTCATAAGGCTAGAAAAGACAGAGGAACAACTATCATCTCAGTTGACCCACGAAATAGCGAAACATCTCAAGTAGCTGATATGTGGGTAAGCCCTCGTCCTGGAAGTGATGTTGCTTTAACATATGGTATAGCTAGATACTTGATTGAGAACGATCTAGTTGATACTGACTTCATTGAACGAAGCTCTGTTGGTTTTCAACAGTACAAGGAGGAGGTATTAACTTGGACTCCAGAACGTTTAGAAGATGTCACAGGAGTAAGCTGGGATGATATTGCTAAGCTAGGTTCAATTTATGCTAATTCTAAACCTGGAACCTTTATGATCGGTCTTGGTTTACAGAAATCTCTTCATGGAGCTGAAGCAGCTAGAGCTGTTTCTCTTCTTCCATCTTTGCTTGGATATAACAGAGGGTTCCATTACAGTGATTCAAGGGGGATAGATATTGATTTTGCTTATCTGGGTGGGAATAGATTAACAAACAAAAACTGCAAAACAATTCATCATGTTTCCGTAGGTTCAGAGCTTGTTTCTGGTAAGTTCAAATTTGTATTTGTATATGGATGTAATCCCGCATCTACTCTACCTAATCAAAAATCTGTAAGATCCGGCTTTTCTAAAAAAGAAGTTTTTACTGTAGTTCATGATACTCATTGGACCGAAACAGCTTATCTTGCAGATGTTATTCTACCTGCTTCAACTTATTTAGAGAAGGAGGATATCAACTTCTCTAACCATCATCTTTACACAAGAATCTCTAGAAAAGTCATCGAACCTTCAGGGGAGAGCAAAGACGAGGTATCTTTGATGCACAGTCTTGCAAAGGAATTAGGCTTAAAGGAAGAATGGCTATTTGAAGATCCTTGGAAAGCGCTCAATAAGACATTAGCTGCAACATTTCAAGATGGAACTCTAGCTGATTTGAAGGGTGGCAAAGTGTTGAAACTTAAACTTAAACCTATGAATGAATATCAGACCCCCTCAAGTAAGATAGAATTCTACTCCTCTGAAGCTGAAGAACTAGGTTTTAGTCCCTTACCTGAACAACTACCTACTGAAATTGAAGAAGGTTGGTTTGTGCTACTCAATAGCTCTATTCCCAAGTATACTCACTCACAATTCATAGATGTTTACGGTCCTATACCACAGATAGTATGGATAAATCCAGTAGATGCAAAGAGATTGGATATAAAAAATAATGATGAGATAACATTATTCAATGATCTGGGTGAAGTAACAATTAACGCAACTGTAACTAATAACACCATTCCAGGAGTGCTTTGGACACCTAGACCTTTAACAGGAGTAAAAGGACAACCTCTGAATGTATTAACAGATGGATCTCCTCAAGTTATCGGAAGTGGTCCAAGGTTCAACTCAACAAAAGTTAAAGTTAAGCGTGCAGATTAAACCAATAGGAAACAATGTTTTTTGTGCTGAATGGGAAAAATCAAAGAGTTAAGAAAATCTTACCACGCAAAATATTATTAATGTGGTAAGAAAATAAAAAAAGGATTTTGGTTAGTTTGAGACACCCTTTCGTCAATCTTTTTAAACCACTATTTCACACATGTAAATACTATGAAGCATGTATTTCCAGAAGCAATAAGAGAACTACCAGAAGCAGATATTCCGATACCAGGAATTACAGCCTATTTATCACAAGATAAGAACCATCAACTTGTTTTCATGCACTTTAGTCAAGATACAGAGGTTCCAGCACACTCTCATGGACCACAATGGGGAATAGTTTTAGAGGGGAAAATAGCTTTAACAGTAGAGGGAGAAGAACAAACATACACCAAAGGAGATCGTTTCTACATACTAGAAGGAGAAAGTCATTCAGCAATAATATATGCAGGATATGCTAGTATGGAATTTTTCGCAGATAAAGATAGATACAAGGTTAAGGAATAAGAAGAACTTAGAACTTATATCTAAAGGGAGAATTTACACTTTTACAAAAATATACAGGGAATAAACCCGGGGTCTGAAGAGAATAGTATCTAAAAATAATAAGAGAAAATTTCTGAGTAAAGAAAAAACCCCAAAAGAATATAGGAATCCCTAAACTTTATTCTATATCGGTCTTGCAATCTCCTTATGCTGCAATTGTAAGTAATTCAGTAGTTTATTTTCTAATCGGGAGAATCCATGATTTCTACATTTCTTTATTGCCATGTATTGCAAAGCTGGACCAAGAGGGTCACCATTCTTATACGCTCCAACTTGAATGAACGCTTCCATGAAGATCCGCATCTCTAAAACTTCAATCTGATGAAGTCTATTCTCATATTGTTTGAGAAGAGAAGAGATTTCAGCATATCTTTTTTCAGAGAATAATTCTTGAGCTAGTAGCAAATCAGAATGAGCTTCCTCAATAAAAGTGAAGTTCTTGATTTTTTGTTTTTTACTAAGTATACTTATAAGAGAATCTGTTTTAATTTCTAAATTATTGCTTGATTTTATTAGAGTGTATTCTAAGATGTGTTTAATTCTTTGTAAACTTGCATTGGTTGTATTTGTCAATTTTTTAAGTTGCTCACTATCTAATTTTGCGTTTAATATAAATTCGCTAAGAAGTATAGAATCACTGTAATTATTTGAAATTCCTTGGTATATTTTACTTATAAGGGTTTGAACTTTTTCTACCTTAAAACCAAATAATCGTGAATAAACATAGAATTTGATTAAATTTAATGTATGATATACTTGTTCTATACTGTTGTTACCCATACCATTCTTAATACAATCATCATCAAGCAAATCTTCAATTTTTGTAATGTTTTCAAATGATAGTTCAAGTTTACCTTGCAATGCATGAACAATGGCTAAGTGAGATAGCAATCTGGCAATATAATAAGAATAGAAATTGCTATGATGCAATTTGTTGTTTAGTAGATTATAGGATTCACTGCACAAATAACCCGCTTGTCCAAGATTGTGTTCTAATAGTTGGCTTACTCCTGCAAGATAATATGCTATAGCCTTAACATCTTCAGGTTGTTGATCAAAGAAATAATTATTATTAAATACTTGTTTAGAAGCATTAGAAGCCTTTTTTCTGTTTTGAGTTTGTTGATAGATAATCCCTAAAAGACCTAAAGTTTGGACTGCACTTCTGTGAAAATTACTATTGTAGTAATATAGTAAACACTCTTCAAAAATCTCCACGCAATCTTCATCATGATTGGTTGTCCATTGTTCTATAGCGTAAGAATATCTAACAAAATGGTAAACATATTCATTTTTCTTCTCAGCTTGAGATAGAATCTCTATCGCTTTTAAGATAGCTTGTTTACTTTTTACTTGTTCTCCCTTAAACTTTTCAATATACCAGACGAATGAGTAATAAAACGCTAATCCTTCATTGTAATCATACTTTTTAGCTATTTTGTGCATTTCAATTAGCAGTTCTGAAATAGTGGGTATATTTGTCTTTAAATGCTCTAATTGCAATATTTTTAGACCATATAGATTAACCAAGGATTCATTATCTTCTAGAAAAACAGCTTTTCTTATTCCATCATCAAGTAGTGCCATTACATCTTTGTTCGAGCGCTCATTAGATGCTAATATCTGCACTAATTTGAAAACAGTTTTGAAATCATCTTTTGTTTCTACCAAACTTAGTTTTTCCTTTATAGTGTCAAATACATCAATATTAACCATAACCTTCGACAATATATCCGAAAATTGATTTATAAAGGAGGGTAATATTTTAGCGTTGTTAATAAAAAAATTAAGGATGCCACAAAGGTGGTCCTATGTCATCGTCGCCAGGTTCTCCATCTGGATCATATAATTGTTTCATTTTTGCATCACTCTATTAGTTGTACTTAGAAGAGGAGAAAGATACTAAAAGACAACAAGAAAGAAACTGCCAATCCCCCTCTTTTTCTAGTTATATTATCCACAAAAACTGTTTTAGTTGTGTGACAAAAAGAAAAACCTCCAAAGAACATAGGAACCCCTCCTTGGGATTCTATATTGTTCTTGTTCTCTCCTTATGTTGCAGTTGTAAGTAATGTAGTAGTTTGTTTTCCAATCTAGAGAAACCATGGAGTCTGCATTTTTTAATGGCCATATATTGTAAAGCAGGGCCAAGAGGGTCACCATTTTTATACGCTCCTACTTGGATGAAAGCTTCCATGAAGATACGCACCTCTAAGACTTCAATTCTATGAGGCCTACTTTCATACTGCTTGAGAAGAGAAGAAATTTCAGCATACCGCTTAAGAGTGAACATTTGTTGAGCAATAAGGAGATCTGTATAGGCATTTTCCATGAATGTAGTCTTGGTTGTTATTATACGTTTTTCCAAAATAGCAATACAGTTCAAAGCCTTTTGTTCTTTACCTATCTCTGTATCTATCTTTTGGTTTTCAAGCATAAACTCAAGTAGATGCTTAACACGGTTAATGCTGAAATTATCCATTGCTAATAGTTGTTGAAGTTTGACTGAATCGAGATTGGCACTAAGGATAAACTCACTAAGAGTCATGAAATCACTATACAGGTTTTTACAATTATCAATAATCTCCTCAATAAGCTTCTGATGATCCTGAGGGTTATAATTGCCTAAACGTGAAATATTGTAGAACTTTACGAGATTGAGAGTATGAATAATTTGTTTTTCTGTAACTTTATCCAAATTAGTCTTTATATAATCTGTTTGGAGAAGAATATACGCTTCGTTGGCTAGAACATTAGCTTGATCTGTTTTACCCTGCAAGCCTTTTACAGTAGCAAGATATGAATGTAATATAATGGAATTGCTGAAATATATATTGTCACTGAAAATAGGTTTTAGAATAAAGTAAGCTTCATTGAAATACGATTCAGCAATCACTAAGTTAGCTTCTAACATATGACCTAGACCCATGAAATAATAGACTATTCCTCTTATATCAGGTGGTAACTTCTCAAAGAGAGTTCGATTTGCAAGAATTTCATTTCCTAGTTTTAACGCTTTTTTATTTTTATGTTTTCTAGTATAAATAACGCTCAAAAAAGCAAAAGTTTGAGCCAAACTCCTGTAGAACCCCTCCTTGAAAAAGTATTCCGCACACCCTTCTAGAATTGCCGCGCTTTCAGAATCATGTTCTTCAAACCATTTTTCAATAGCGTATGTATATTTACATGTATAATATACGAATTCATCTTTAATATTACTCTCATTAAGATTTTCTGCTAATTTATCGATGTATATTTTTGCTTTCTTCTTATTGCCTTGAATTTTTTCAATATACCATAGATGCGAATAGTATAAGGCATAACCTTCAGCATAATCAAGACCTTCAAGAAGAAGCCACATTTCATCAATAATTTGGGTAATTTCTTGAATTTTTGATTTTAAATGATGAATTTGGGTAATCTTTAAACTATAAAGATTGAATAAGATTTTTTTAGAGTTTGTCTCTTTAACTTTTGAAATTGCTCTGTCAAGTACCCTAATAACTTGACTATTTGCTTTTTTGTTACATGATAAAATACGGAGGTCTTTTAACACAGTTTCTAATGCTTCCTGTGAATCAGTGTTTACAAACTCAATTTTCTTATCCATTCTCATCCACACATTATAATCCGCAAATTCGTTTATAAAGGATGATAATATTATTATAAAAAGTTAATATAAGGTAGCCATCTAAGGCCACCATAGGGGAGGGGTTAACGATTCATCTCCATCTTCAGGATCATATGTTTGTTTTGTCATCTTTGCATCACTCTATTAGTTACACTTAGAAGAGGAGAAAGATACTAAAAGACAACAAGAAAGAAACTGCCAATACAACTGTTTTACTAGTATACTTATCAACAGAAAAAGCATAAAAGTCTGCAAACCCTAATTCATTTGTCATGACTATTCGCAAATTATCAAAACGAGACGCTTATGATCTTGTTATAGGTGCAAAGATTTTAGCCTGTGGTGGAGGAGGAAGCGAAGTTAATGCTCTCGAGCACATCGATAAAACATATGGCATAGGCATGAATTTTACGATTGCTGACTTAACAGATTTTCAATCAAACGATAATATTTGCATTATTGGGATGGTTGGAGGAGGGATTACAGAAGAAGATAAGAAACTAGTTGAAGGAAAAGCGATAGTAGAGAATAAACCTATGTTCTCAGCTGTTAAAGAGCTTGAATTGTTCCTAGGTGAAGAATTCAGCGCTTTTATCGCTACTGAACTTGGTCCTTATAATAGTGTTGTTCCTTTATTTGTAGCTGCTCAGATGGGTAAAGTAGCTATCAACGGAGATTGTTGTGGAAGGAGCAAGCCAAAAATATCTATTAGTACAACAAGAGTGAAAGATATTCCCATAGCACCGTTTTCAATAGTTAGTCAGTATGGAGATATACAGCTTGTAAAAACTGTTGCAGATGACATTAGAGGCGAACTCATTGCTCGAACCTCTTCACGTTTGTCGGGAGGATCAGTTGGTGTTGCTCGATGCCCAATGAAGATTAAAGAAGCTCAGCAAGCAGTCATTCCTCAAACTCTATCTTTAGCAATAGAATTAGGTAAGCAAGTAAGAATAGCTAACGAACAAAAAGAACAACCAATACAAACAATTCTTGATACACTTACTGACGCTAGAGTAGTTTTTACTGGGAAAGTAAAAGATTTTTCAAGAACAGAAGAAGGAGGGTTTACCTCAGGGGAGATTGTTCTCGATTCCTTGAATGGAAAAAACCATGAATTAAAGGTTTGGTACCAGAACGAATATCTTCTCTCTTGGTTAAATAACGAACCATTCGTTACCTGCCCAGATGGGATTTATATTGTCGATTCTAAAACAGGGTATGGTTTAACTCCATGGGAGAATGATTACAAGCGAAATAGAGAAGTTACAGTTTTAACAAGAGACGCTCCAGAGATTTGGAGAACAGAAAAAGCGTTACAAATATTCGGACCTAGAGCTTTCACAAAGAATTGGTCAGCGTATAAAAGAGCAAGTGCGTTCAAACTATAGGTTGCCAAAGAATTTTTCAAAATTTAGAGACAAAAAGAAAAACCTCCAAAGAACATAGAAACCCCGAGAGCAAGATACTCTGAAAAAGTTAAGGGTAAGGAGAGCCCCGAAGGGTTTCCAAACATAGGAGGTGATCCATTTATAATCTAAAACTTCAGTGGACGAAAATCTTTTCTTAGTTCCTTCTCTATTTTTTGTAAAACGTGTCTATATTTTTCCATGAACTCGCTTTTCTTTGGTGATTCCAGTTCCCAGCTTTTAATTAGAGTGTAAAACATTAACTTTTCTGATACAGTTAATTCATGATATGAAATCATCTTGTCAATCGTCTTGTCAATAAACTTTGACACAGAGGGAATATTTTGCAAAAGACACAGTGTTCTAATTCCTCCTGTTCTTAGAACGTCTATTGGCTGCAATGTTTTTTCTATAATTCTATCTCTTATATAGTAATAATATTCAATACTGAATCTTACTCTTCTATCTCTAGAAGCATCATGTTGGAGAGCACGCTTTTCCACTAATTCTTCAATGTACTGATCATACTGCCTAAAACGTTCTTCCTTACTGAGAAAATCTACAACCATAAATTGATGTGCAAAAGAACCTTCAACACACAAATTGCTAAGAATAAAGAATGCATCTTCAGGGGAAAGTCTAAGTTCAACATCCAATGGTTTTTCTTCAAATCTAATGTTCTTAAAAATTACTGGAAAGGAAGAATCCCCTGAAATCTCAAGATTTAGTTCTAAACATCTAAAATAGATTATCATTCCATCTGCATAACAGCCGCTTAAACAAGGATCACCCTCAAATTGTCGTTTATATTTCACTTCTTCGATAAGATATTTATGAAGCTCATTAGGAATTGTATGTTTTCCAACATCATACTTAATGAGATTGCTAAGCACTTCAAATGCTCTTCCTCCATACATTGCCATAGTTCCTGCATATTCAAAACCTAGAATTCTGTTATCTATTACACATATATCGACAGGGTCTTTCGAATGAACAAAAAGCGGTAGATTGTATTCTTCTATTTCAAAATTTGATTTTCCTTTGACATATATATCTGAGAATAATTCAATAGTTTCGCTTCTTCTTCCCATCTTATCTAATGCAACTTCTATCTCGCGTTTAGCTTCTTCATTTCCTTCTATAAATATTTCTTTCTTTTTACCTATGATTCCCGTCTCGTCTAATTCAACTGCAAAAGATAAGATTTCTAGTTGAATAATTTTGCTAGAATTTTTATGTAATAATTCAAATATGATGTTTGCTGCTTTCTTTGAACCTATTTTTCTTAGGATTTCAATAGCTTTAGCTAGAATGGCAGTGTCAACACCCTCTTTGTTCAATTCTTGAATTAGAACATTTTCTAATATCTTAATATCTGTTATATCCTTTGCCAGTTTACTCAAACTACAGAGGATCTCATATTTGAGATTAACATCATTATCATCAGCAAATACTTCAATTAAAACGGGTATAGTCTCTTTTAACAATTGATTTCCACAAACTTTTGTTGCTTCAACCTTCAGCCTTTCAAAATTCGTTTCAATCTGGTTTCTTAGTACTTCAACAATTAATGCTAAAGATGCTTCTGTTCCAATCATTCCGAGTACTTTAGCAGCTTCTATACTTACCCAATCATCTCTCATCAAAGCAAGTTTAAGTGGTTCGATCGATTCTTCTTTTCCCATCTTGCTTAAAGCTTCAACAACAATATTAGCTAAATACATTTCATCTCGAACAAATTTTGAGATGCTTTTTACAACTTCCCTTCTAGTTTCTTCATTTTCCTTTATAAAGGAAGACAAACCAATAAGCTGCTTTATGGCGCTAGTTCTGTTGTGTTTAACGTTATCTTTAACATGTCTCTTTTTGTATTCATCAGTTTTAAAAAAGTCATCCCGGTCTGGGAGTTTTTCAATTTCCTTTAATTGTTCCAATACTTTTTTCCTATCTCCCGTTTCGAGTTTTTCTAAAAGAATGTCAAGTTCTAGCTTTCTTGGGTTAATTTCCTCTGCTTGAAAAAAATCATATCTGTTCTTTTTTCCATTGCTTATAGCAATTTTATCTAGAACTTCCCCCAAATTCCTTCTTTCATGTAATCCTAAATCCCTTTTCGTTAAGTACATATTTTTTAATATAGGAATTGCAGCTAAATCATCTATTCTACCAAGAGTATAAATTACCGATTGTTTTAGACTAAGTTCTTCTTTTTCTGATTGTAAAATCTCCAGGAGTAGTGGAACAGCTTCTTTTACCTCTAAGTCTCCTAAGAAATATACGACCAAAGTACGATGTTGATAGTGTTTATCGTTTTTCAATTTATCCAGAAGAAAAGGTATGATGCTTTGACATTTGTATCTTCCAAGAATAAAAAAAGCTATAGAATTGTTAGATTCATCTTTGTCATCTCTTAAGATTTGAAGAAGTTTATTTTCCAATTCTCCACTTAAACCTTTCTTCAGTAAAGTTGAACTGGCGCTAGCACGACTGTTGACATCTTTGCTGAGAAGCATGTTAAGAAGTTCTTGAGCATCATAAGAATCTTCAATCATAGACTAAAAGAAAGAAAAGAGTGTTAATAAGAGTTATGACAAAAAGAAAAATCTCCAAAGAATATAGGAACCCCGAGAACAAGATACTCTAAATACGATCAAGCGTTTTTTTCAAAATTTGTGATGTTTTGTATTTGCATTTTCATTTTCCTGAATTGAAAATATGATATTACAGTGCTAACTAACAAACCCATTAATCCAATAATTATTGCAAGTAAAGGATTGAAGAAAGCAATTATTAGTGTTAATACAAACATGGTTACAAGGAAGCTTAAAAGAAACAAATTACTTGTTATAAATACTCCTTTGAGCAAATATAAAGAGGTTTTTGTTGGAATTTGTAATGTTTGTTTACTTGAGCCTTTTTGTGTCAAAATAAACCTATTTGAAGGTAATTTCTCAACTAATCCCTCATCTTCAAGTCTGTGAAAATGTCTTTGCACTGTGTTTGAGCTAACCATCATTAAAGCTCGTTGAACTTCACGAATCCCAACACTATTAGGGGATTTTGAACGTGTATAGAGGTAGATCTTAAGAGAGGTTGGATGTTCCAAGGCATTATTTTGAACCTGTTTAGTGTTAGCTTTCATTTGTTTCCTCCTAGCGAGTAGACTCATAAATTGCATCTAAAAATTGATTAATGGCAATAGTATAATTTGCGAATTGATTCGAAAAATCACCTACGAACCAAAGTGGTTCAAATTCTGGGTCTAATCCCCACCCAATGTGAATTCCATCTTCCCTTTCTTCGTTTATATATTCACTGACTCTTTCATACTGAATTACAATTTTATCATTAAATGACTTCAACCAAATCAAAGAACCATCTTGATAAATATGCATTATGTCGAAATAGGTTGCATTTATGTCAGCAATTGAGCGAATTGTTTCCCAACCACCAGGTCTATTACTGATATTCTCAAATTGTAGCATGTCTAACAGTAGTCCTTCATGTAGAGGTGTAAAAATTGTAGAATTACTACTAAATAAAGACCCATACAATTCAACTGGCATACCAACAGTATCACAATTAAATTTCCAGTTCTCGGATTTGATAATATACCACATATCAAACCCACCTATTGAATAATTGAAGTACGGAAGGAGTTCTGCACTATATCCATTATCTAGAACACCTGTTATTCTACCAACAATTGTCCACATTCCAAAAAGGTATATTGAGCGTTCATTCATCTGGTTAGCGAGTTTTAGTGGTGATTCAAAATCCCAATCAAAGAGGGGATAAAGAATATCGATACTTGTTATATTATTTTGTGAAGGAGAATCTATACTAAAAAATACTCCTGATACTACAGAAGTCAAGATACAAGCTAATAAAAATCCTGAAATTATACTCTTTGGAGCAGGACTCAATTTCATTTTTACCAACTTATTATTAGTCTTTTGAACTTATAAACGCTATCACGGAACAATATCTAGCAATGTTAAATTATCTTATTTATAGAAAATTGATTAGATCTCAACTTATGAAATAACAATTAATTGATAAATAAAAAACCTCCAAACATTTTACATTACATTGAGATTTTTGCTATAAAAAGCCATTTGTTACTTTTTTGAATTGATTACCTCGAACCCCAAACAATATTAGATAGGAGAGGATGAAGAAGACCAATTCGGAATCTGCTTCTTTAGTTGAAATATCAACCACTTCTTCCATGAAATTGCATGTTCTTTCTAAAGGAAACTTGTCCTCGAGCTTACTTTCTCCATCTATTTGATAATGTTCTTCTCCCTCTAAATCTGTCCAATAATTCCCAATTTCATCTATCTCATTATACCACGTATTGTTCCCCTCATCAACTGCTTGACTGTTATCAGAAAAACCGTTTTCTATGAAATTATTAAGATAAACTCTGTTATTTGCACAACTTGAAGTAAAGTAGAGGGCACTATAATAATTGCTCATAAACCAGTTATAGTTGAACAAACAACCATCTGTTTCCCAAACATAAGTCCCGCATGCTTCATTCTGTTCCATAGTGTTATTCACAAGAGTGGAATAATCCGCATATTCCATTCTTATACCATATTCACGATTATTTGAAAAGATATTACTTACTAGATTAGACCCTGCTGATCCTGCAAGATACAATCCTTCCCACCCATTATTTTTACAAACATTTTCAGAGAAAAGAGAGTTATTTGCAAAAGCTGCAACTATCCCATTCATGCCATTGTTATTACATGTATTTCGATAAAGAATTAGGTCATAAGAGAAGAATAGCAAGATTCCATACGCTTCATTACCATTACAAATATTGTCTCTCAATCCTACTTTGTTAGCAAAAGCTATTTGTATACCCACCCCATTTGTATTCTGATTATTTGTACAGATGTTGTTCATTATTACAGCTGTTCCTTCAGCTACTGACTCAACACTTATTCCCGCAGAACTGGCATCAATATAGCAATCCCTTATAACAAAATGCTTAGTTGTTAAAGAAACAGAAATACCATCTCTCTCATTTGTAGTGATATTCAACCCCTCTATAACATGTGGATCCTCTAATGTTCCTGCACCATTAAAAGCAGAAAGTTCAGCATCTGAAGCAATAATGATGGGTTCATGATCGATATAATTCTGCTCCAAATTTATCCGTTCTGCAGAGTCTCCTCTAATTGTTTTACTATTGATTATTAAACAAGAAAAGACTAACAAGGAAAGAATGATACACTTTTGGTGAGAGTAAGATTTCATACTTATACAATAAAAATACTAAATGAATCTATAAAAACCAGCAAAAAAATATCTGAAATTTAGATATTCTCCCCGTTTATAAACGAATTTAAAGATATCTAAGTGAAGTAAATGGTCAAAAGAAGTAGGTTGGTATTTGTATTTTTGTTGATAGCTTTAGCTAGTAGGTACTTTTCAATGACCATCCAAGGGGACCTAGAAGAGCAAGACCCAGCTTGTTTGCCTTCTTCTCTTACACAAGAGATAATCTTTGAGTTTAATCAAACATATAAAGAACAAACCTTTGACTTTACTCAGTCAAATATTGAACTAAGTGAATTTAATAGTTTAATCATGTTTTTTGTGGTTACAGGTGATAAGAGTACAAATCAAGGATTAGATGTTGTTTTCTTTTTTAACTCCTCAAAAGTGAATTTTACCATAAATCGGTTATATCAAGACAATCTAGAGCATAATTTAAGTCAAGCATTTGCTTACCCATATAGCTTTCTTGGTGAGATGAACATAACAGTTGTATGTAAAGGCCAAACAGAACTGGGTGAGTCTGGACTATTAGTAATCCATAGTTCAACTATTCATCCTCTTACTCCTCCTACTCTTACACAACAACTCTCTCCTCTTCCCACTGTTCCAGATTCATTTTCTGCAGAAGGATCTGTTTTTTCCACAGAAAGAATTAGCCTTCTTACTGCCTTCTATTCCTTCAATGAAACGGCTGAAGCGAACATCACACTTACCTTTACCTCTAATTGCACTTATGCTTTCCAATCATTTGTTGAATTCCAATTTAATGGTGAACTAGTAGCTGAGAAAGATTTCGAAGTGGATGAATTTAACGCTCTATCTCTTTCTCTTTATCCTAAGTATGGATTGAATTTTCTTACTCTTGTTTTTGTCTATAGGTCTACTGCCGTTCTGATAAACGTACAAGATATTCATCTCTCAGCTTATCTATTTTTCAATGTACATAACCCCGCTGATAGTATTTATGATTGGGTAAAATGGGAAGACGAAACATTAAATCACACTTTCAATCTGTCTTCTCTCAAACCCGAGACCTATTCTAATGAGCAGATAGTTAGTTTAAAACTCAACTGTAAACACATAAGAACACTCTTATCTCCACTGATAACATATCAGATTCTAGCTGGGACAAGAGTTGTCTATGAGGGGAGAACATCTTACTCACAGCAATCAATAACTGCCTTCACCCTTTCTACGAAATTTATTTCTATTAGCTCTCAAGAGCAATTGTTACTCCGATTGTTTGGTGATCAAGAGAGCACGGGTATATTTAGTATCTTCAATTCGAGTTCCATTATCCTATCCTCTCTATCAAATTTTAATAATGGGTCTTTAGAACAATCGCTTGCTTCTAACTTTGAAATTACTCCCCCTGCTTTTGGAATAATTCATTTAAGTTTTACCGATTTCTTCAAAGTAGCTAATTATTCAGCTGTTGACCTAACCTTCCATCTCAACATTCTGTCCGAATATGAGGAAGCTTTTGATTATACTGTCATCTCACTCAAACTAAACAATAGTTGTATAATATACCTGAAGGCGGACTATCACTCAACAATTTACGAAACAGAGCTGGCCTCCCTTTACAATGGAATTTATGAAATTAAACTTGAAATCAGCATCTACGGCATTCAATCTCCTTTCAGCTTTCAGAACATCACGTATCAATTCCTCCCTCATTTAAGCGAACCTTCAGTTACATACATATTCAATTGGTACAACATCGACTGGATTTTAGCAATTTATGGTTTTCTTTTTCTAATTTTCAATGAAAAGATTATCTTCAGAAGAGGTATGAAAAGAAAATGCCACAATGAAAATTATGATCAACCACCTCTAGAAGAGGAAGAAGAGAAAAAGAAGGAAAGGAACAAGTTTATCCTCCAACTTATCGTTTCCGTTAGTGTATGTTTCATATTCCTTGTTTTGCTTCACTTATTCCATCTCTTCCATTGGTCTTTAGCTACTTTAGCTATCCTTTGTAGCTATTATCTCGGCACTTTGGTAGAATATGTTTCTTTTGAAAAGGGAAAAATCAAGAAGTGGTTGGTCAAAGTCCGAGAGTTCTTTGATGGGGTAGAATCCTTTTATGATCTCTTTAGTAAAACAATTGAAACTCTGTCAAGGAAATCTAGGAAACAAATGTGGAGAGCAGGTCTAATAGCTTTTATCATCGGTTCCCTTGCAGTCAATGTAGGTCTATTGTTCTTTGTGGCAGATAAGCTTCGGTTCATAATTGATGAGTCTAACCTTTACAATTTCTTCTTCACAAATCTCTGGCAAGCTTATTATTTCCTTTTTGCTTGTGTGATTGTATCGACTTTAGCTCTATACTATGCTATACATTTTGTTAGAACAATGGCTTTCGTTGAAGATAACCTTCGTAGGACGAGAACATTAGGAAATACCTCCATACTATTACTTGCTGTTTCTATCTTATGTATCAATATAATTATCCTTGGTACCATCCCCGATTTCTCTACTCTTTGGACCTTTTCTTCTCCTCTCCTTCTCTTAGGCGTGGTCAAAACAAGTAATAACCTTGGGGAGGTTTTAGCAGAGGAAGAGAAGGATGACAAAACTACGAGGATTATCTCCCTAAAAGAATATCTGAGGAATGGTAAAGTGTGGACTAATAAGCGAGAAATGAGACAAGCGCTTAGTTTTGGTATAACCACCAGAACGAAGTGGTTGAAAGAGAAACATTCCTTACAGAAGAAAAAACTGAATGGAACAATAATTTGGAACATAACTGCAGGGATACAAATACCACTTTCTAGATTAGCTGAACTAACCAAGCTTACAAAGAAAAAGACAGAGCTACTGCTTCTAGAGATACTGAATGAGCAGCCAAAACTAGGAAAATATTACAAAGAAGAACAGGTGTTTATCAAGGCAACTACAGATGATACCAGTGGTACAGTGAAGATGACAGAGGATGAATCACCACCAACTACAGAAAAAAAAGAAGAAAAGGGGATAACCCAATCAGTGAAGCCTGCAACCTCAGTCAAAAGTAAGATCCAAGAAATGTATGATGCTATAGAGGGGAGAGATGAGAAAACAAAAATACTTAGTTTACAAAATGAATATAAGCTTACGACCAAAGAAGCAGACATATTTCTTAGATTTCTTAACAAGGGTCTAGGCAAAGAAGCTGACAATTTATCTGAAACAGATATCGAATTTCTTCAAAAAGCGATAAAGAAAATCTACAAGGAAAATGATGTTCTTCAAAGGAATTCTCAGACTAATTTGCTTAGAGAGATATATGATGATTTAGAAGATAATTTACATGGATTTGATGATGTAATCTTATCTAAAATTAACAATAAATACAAAATAATATTTTCCGAATACAAAGGGGGAGATTATGTGGCAATCCATCCCTGGGACTATTTACCGAGACGTAATTACCATCTAAATCGAATAATGCTAAATAGAAAACAATTATCTGAATTTATAAATAAAGGTGGTCTGAAAAATTATCCAAACAAAAATACAAGTAGTATAAAAAATGAATCGGATTTTCCTCAATTTATTCTCAAATTATTTTATGATAGAAATCGCCAATATCACGGAATTGGTAATGATTGGTTAATTAAATTACGAAATAAGGTGTTTCATGTAGCAATGAATATGCTTGTAAAAAAAGGTTTTATTACAGAAAAAATAATGAAGAGAATAATTAAAGGCTTATACGAGCAAAACGAAATTATTGGTCTAGCACAAAATGGTCATATCATAAGACACTCCCCTAAGGGGATTGTAAACATTTTTGATCACACAGAGATTAAATTCAATGGTAACACAGTAAAAATCTCTTATCTGTTCTTCATGCCTAAATTTCTGCAGAGAAAGCAGAAAAACATTCTTATACTTCAAGGTTTTTCTGGAAAATTAAATGAAAATGAAAGAGAGATAAATAGTTTAATCATAAAAAAAGAGATTAGGAAAGGCCTCTCCGATGATGAAATTCTTGTTCTTCTTGCAAAAATCAAAAGGGAATTTCTCAATAGTTTGTTTTCTAGTAAAAAATTGAATAATCTTCGCGATTTAGTTGATGGGAGGGGTTTCTTTGCACTAGAAACGATGGTTTCTACCAATCTGCAAGAAAGAATATACGAATGGTTCGACAATTTCAACAAGAGAAGAGGTATAAGTTGCTTTTATGATTATGCAAACCATTTCATTGTAGATTTTCTTCATCCAAAGGATTTTAGAAAAATATTTAGCAAAGCAATAGAAGCAACTCTTTTCTCAAATATGACTAATTTACTGATGGATCCTGATTACCTTTTTGATACCGAATCAAGGGAGTACATTCTCTCACAGGAATTGTTTAGAAGAAGACCCTTTACTTTTTTCCTCTTCGAAGATAGTGATGATGAAAAACGTTTTCCTCCCAGATTCAATTATTGGGATCATAGAATACCGCCAAATATTGGAATAGTACTTGTTAATGATCGAGAAGAATTCTTCTATCATAAACCTCCAACAGGTGGTTCCAAGTCAGCAAAAGTAATGGGAATAAAATTAATAGAAGAAGACATCCTTCTAAACTTTCCATTTAGATGGGATAATTCCACTGATGGATTTATTTTTGGAAGACATTCTAGAAATAAAAATGAGTTTACTGAAGTGGGTATAGCATGGTCTTCTTGGTTAAAAGATAATGATTTCAATCTTCCCAAAGGTCCTAGTGCAAAAATACCTGATGAATCCGTTATGGTGTTGCTACTTGAATGGATTAAAAGACTAAATAAATTCGAGAAAGAAAGAATACTGGAAAATTCAGATTTTATTGAATTCTGTGAAAGAAACAAATTGATAATTAATCCTATGAATGGTTCTCTATTGTCAGAAAAAAAGGTTGAATATAGAATTGCCAAAGTTTCAATGGACAAGGGAAATAGGTTAAGACATACGAAATCATGGAAACTATTTAACAAAAAAGATTACAGTTTTGAAGAATTCAAATATATTCTAAAGGGTTTAATCTTTGACATTACAGTTAGAGAAAAGAATATTGATTATAACAACGTAAAAGCGGATTGGGAAAAATGGTTAGAGAAAAACTGGCTGGAAGAGTTTAAATCTCTTAAGAGATATTTTTATGACAAATAAAAAGGCCTCCAAAGAATATAGGAACCCCGAGACAAAAGATACTCTGAAAAAGTTAAGGGTATGGAAGCCCCTCAGGGCTTCCAAACATAGGAGGTGATCCACATGCGGTATATGAGTGATCTACTCACATACTTCCGCAGGTTCCCCTACGGATACCTTGTTTATCGAGATGAGTGCACGCAGCACTTATCCTTACGACTTTTGCATCGTCACGAATCCCAGTTTCGACTGAACCGTATCGCCCCAGCCTCAACCGAGACCCATTTCGTTGCAACGACGGGCGGTGTGTACAAAAAGCGGGGACGTATTCTCCGCGCGT
>BPTK01000005.1 GCA_023705905.1 Candidatus Heimdallarchaeota archaeon | reverse complement strand
ATGTGATATTATCACATAGTTTCTTTAATTTTGTTTGGAATTTCGCTAGGTGTATGGGCAGTAAGGATTCCTGCTTCATTCAAAATACGGAGTTTTTCTTGTGCAGTTCCTGATTTACCATGCACAATTGCTCCAGCATGCCCCATCTGTTTTCCGGGTTTAACCCATGTTCCATTTCCTGCGATAAAGCCATAAACAGGTTTTGAAATTTCTTCTTTAACAAGTTGAGCCGCTTCTTGTTCACCAGTTCCGCCTATCTCTCCAACTAAAACAATATGTTTTGTATCAGGATCTTGTTCGAACAATCTAAGACTTTCCTTAAAATCTATACCTCTAACGGGATCTCCACCAAGACCAATACATGTAGATTGACCATAACCACTTAGTGTGAGATTATGGATGATTTCATATGTAAGAGTCCCACTCCTACTTACAATTCCAACATTCCCTTTAGAGCAAATAGCGCCTGGAATAATTCCTATTTTTGTTTCGCCAGGAGTTATAAGACCAGGACAATTTGGACCGACTAAGGTAATATTTTGTTCATGAACTCTTCTTCTGATTCTTGCAGTGTCTCTAATGGGTACTCCTTCAGTAATAATGGTTAGAAGATTAATACCTGAATCAATTGCTTCAAGTGCAGCAGAATAAACAAAGGGAGCTGGTATAAAAACCACAGAAGCTGTTGCTTGTGTTGCTTCTACTGCTTCTTTCATTGTATCGTATATTGGGACACCAAAAACTTCTTGACCTCCTTTACCTGGTGTTACTCCTGCTACAATTTGTGTGCCGTAATCAATCATAGATTTTGCATGGAAACTACCTTGTTTTCCAGTCATTCCTTGTACAATCACTTTAGTAGACTTATCTAATAGTACAGCCATCTTAATTTCCTCCTTTGACAAGCTCAACAATTTTCTTAGCAGATGGCTCCATTTTATTGTAAGCGTGTATTCCATTTTCTTCCAAGATTTTTATGCCTTCAGTATCTTTTGTTCCTATCATTCGAATAACTATAGGTACTTTGATGTTTAGCTTTTTATTTGCACTAACCACTCCTCTGGCAACATCATCACATCTAGTGATACCAGCAAAAAAGTTCACAAATATCCCTTTGATATCCATTTTTGATATAAGTTCAAGAGCTTTGTAGACTTTCTCATCATTGGCACCGCCTCCAACATCTAGAAAGTTAGCGGGAGAACTGCCATAAAATTCCAGCAAATCACAAGTAGCCATAGATAATCCTGCACCACCTGCAATAATGCCTATGTCACCATCAAGTTGAACATAACTAATTCCAGCTTGAGTAGCTTCAAATTCCAATTTTGTGTGTTGATCTCTTTGGGATTGCAATGCTGCTATGGAAGGCTGTCTAAAGTATGAGTTACCATCAATTACTACTTTAGAATCAGCTGCAATTAGCTTATCATCTGGAGTAGTAACAAGTGGATTGATTTCAACAAGAGTCAAATCATGTTTAATTGCCATCTTAAGCATCTTAACACAAATACTTGCAAACTGTGTTAGTGTTTTAGCTTTAAAACCCATCTTTTTGCCTAGTTCCATAAAATGATAGGTTTGAGGATTAGTATCGATAGGAAGTAATGTGCGGTGTATTTCAGTAGGATGATTTTCAGCCACTTCCTCAATATCTACACCTCCCATAGTACTGGCAAGCATTAGATATGAACCTGATTTATTATCTAGCATTAAAGCCAAATAATATTCCTTAGTAATCTCAACTAATTCTTCTAACATAACAGCTGCTACTGGTTTTCCCTTGTGATCTCTACCAATTATGCTCTTACTGTATTCCTCAGCAGTTTCTGTTGTTACTTTCTTGATTAATCCTGCTTTTCCCCTACCTCCGGCAAGAGCTTGACCCTTTGCCATCATTGTGTCGCTTCCGATCTCTTCTGCAAATTGCTTTATACTTTCGGTATCCGTATAAATCTTAATGCGAGGGATTGGAATTTTACTATCTTTGAATAATAGTTTTCCTTCAAATTCATAAAGCATGCTCATTATGAAAGCCAAAATTGCAAAGTATATAAAATATATTGTATGGAATGAAAATTAAAATGAAAAATAATGCAAGAGAAGAATGATCAAATTCTACTCTTTGATGAATTCTACTCTTTTAGTTCTTGGATAAGAAAGTACCCATTTTTTGCCACAATCAGGGCAAGATAATCTTAAATCAACCTTTTTAGATGTTTTAGAAGCCATTTTGGTCTGGGTGACTGGTCTCTTACTAAATCTTCCTTGATTCCCGTAACCTCGTCTTGTCCTTTTCTCTCTTCTAGCCATTGCAGAAAATCCACCTGCTCTTCTGGCAGATTTCTCTTGTTTCACTTTCATCTTGACGTGTTTGCCGCATTTGGGGCAGTATTTGAACATTAAATCAGGAATTTTGACCATTTTCGTCACTCACTTTAGTGCTTTGGTTGCTACTTTTATTTGTTTCCTTATATGAGCAGTCAACAACTTTTTCTCAGATCTCTCTCAGAGCTTGTATATCTCTTAATCTTTGTAATGCTATGATCTGATAAGTTCTATTTGGTTGTGTTCTTCTAATGCTTAATGGCAAGGCCTTAGCTCGTAACTCCATCTCTGCAATAACTAGCGGGGATTTGTTCTCTAAATTTTCAAGAGGTAATAAGACGGGTGCCCCCATACTTAACTGTAGAGCTCTTGCGCCAACGATTCTAGCTCGTTCAAATCTTGTTAAACGATCAGGACCTATAACAACTTTTTTGTTTATTATTTCTAAACTTTCATTTTCCCTAGAGACATGTGTCACAATTTCTCACCAAAATATGTTGAATACAACTACTCTTTTGCCAAATACACATCTTAAAAATCTTTAGTTTATTGGCTAAAAAGAGGAGCAATGTGTAAAGAAATGAAGAAATTTTAAAATAAAGTGACAAAGAAATATTTTTAATACCGACAAAAAAATCAGAAAGTAAGTGTAGACACTCTATTAAGTGAAAATAATGTCTAAAACATCGTTGCATATCTGGAAAAACTTTAAAATATGAAACAGAACAAACTAACCAGACAGAACGATAACAAAAAAAACACTTATAAAACGTCTACTAAAAGTAAGATAACAAAACGGATTGTCAGATAATGAGTATGTTCGGGTCATTTTCCTCTTGGTTAAGAACAAAACTGAAGAAGGAACAAAAGGCAAAAATCCTGATTCTGGGGTTAGATGCGGCAGGAAAAACTACTTTGACACGTTTTATGAGATTTGGGAAATTCGCTGAAAATCTTACACCAACAATAGGACAAAATATAGAATCCTTTGAATTTGAAGGTTGGACAATAACAGCAATCGATGTAGCAGGACAATCACACTTCAGATTCCTGTGGGAAGCTCATTATCCGGGCTGTTCCGCCGTTATTTTTGTTATTGATGCTGCTGACATTGAGCGTCTTCCAGAAGCTCGAGATGTTCTTAAAACTCATGTTTTCAATAATCCTTACATGGAAAATGTTCCTACTTTAATTATGGCAAATAAACAAGATCTTCCTGGTGCTGTTGAAGCTCCTCTCCTCATTCAAATGCTAGGATTGCATCTTGATCTCAAAGATAGAACTTTTGCTGTTTTTGACACCAGTATTTTACATGGTAAAGGTATCAAAGAAGCTTTCATCTGGTTAGTAAATGAACTTGATACCCAGATGATGAGATAAGATTAATTATCCTTATCATTTATTTTTCCAAACTTGAATTTGGCTATATATCCCCCAGAATTATTTGTTTTCACGGGGTCAATATAAATAGTAGAATTCTTGTGCTCAAAAACATAATCAGAATATGTTTCTTCTGGGAGTTCTCTATAAGAAACTATCTTTTTCTTTTGTAGCTGTTTGATTTCTTCTGTAAACTTCTGATCTTCATAATATGCTTTACTCAAAATATGATTGTATGCATCTTCATTTTCACTTACATCGACTGAATGTGTTAAGTAAGTGATGGTTGCTGAATCATATAGACACCGATATAGATTGGTGATTATTTCCTTTTGATCTTTAGCTATTGTTGCTAGCTTTGAGATGCCTAAATTTGATGAGAATGTTGGCATGATAGCAGTTCTGGAATTTTGTGGTTCTATAAATACAGCACTATACTTTATTTCTTGATGTTCTTCTAAGAATTTAAGAAAAGGTCTCTTTAAGATTCTTACTGATTTACTCTTCGTTCTTTCTATTTGCCTTCTTGCTGCTTTTAGTTGATGCTTGTTTCTAACAACAAAAGTTATTGGACACTTATTATTTGTTAATTCCGCAATGTAACTAGCTACATCCCCTTTATCCACTGTCATAACTAATATATTGTCTTCAGGTTTCAGATATGTTGATTTCACGCTTAATACTTGCGCTGGAGTAAGGATATTGAAATATCCTCTTCGATACACCATTAATTCTGTTAATTGGGGAGTAATACCTAATGATTTAGTGATCTTTGCTGCTACTCGCACAGTTTTGTCTTTAACTTCATAACTGTGAATTTCTGCTACACCAACGGCAATTATGTTCCCAATGAAATCTATTATTCTTACCGTGTCCCCTGCAACAAATTGATTTACTTCGGTTACATTTGTTGAATTAACGTCTTTGCCTAGAGCTATACTTGTTGTTGATTCTCTATCTACTTTAATCATTGGCAAAACTTTTTCATCCTCATCAAATTCATTTATGCCTATTTTGACTTGAATAATATCATCGAATTGTGGGTGTTTATTTGCATTGAATCCCATATCTTCAAAAATATCTAATAAAGAATCATAATCAATTTTACTCTTATTTACTTGTACCCAAATTGAATCGTTAGGTTTTCGCAAAGAAGAAAGTAGACTGAGCGTATAGTTGATTCCCAATTGCTCCAACCAGCGATGAAGTAATGATGGATCATACATAAATCTATCAATTATTTCATCCGGTCTTAGGTCATCATCTGTAGAGTCATTAGGAGTAGTCATTTAAAGCAATGAAAATGATAAATTAAGCTTTAAGAATATTCTTAATTTAGTCCAATATCTACCGTCTTAACAAAAAATTGAAAAAAGAGCTTAGTTCTTGAATAATAGAAGGCTCGAGGATGGAACTTAGCTATACTACTAGACAAGCAGAATTAAGCGATATAAATGAAATTATGAAAATAAACAAGATTTGCCTTCCTGAGAATTATTCTTTTGATTTCTTCTATCGCATTTTGAGTGACTTTGGATATGCTTGTGTTGTAGCAGAAATGGAAGAAGAAATAGTAGGCTATGTTCTATCCCGAATCGAACGCCCATTTACATCTTTTCTTGGAGTGCAATCTGCAAAAGGGCATGTCATTTCAATTGCTGTTATCCCTAAATATAGACGTAAAGGTTTAGGTATTAAAATCATGAAATACGGATTGAAAAAACTGATTGATCATGATGTTGAAACGGTATTTCTAGAAGTTAGAGTATCAAATATCGCTGCTATTGAAATGTATAGAAAGCTTGGTTTCTACATCAAAAAGGAATTCAAAGAGTACTACAGAGATGGTGAATCTGCATTCGTTATGGAATGGGGGAAGAAAGGAAGTTCTGAGATGTCTTTAGAACCAAAGTAGTGCTCATATACCATGTGAAGTATTTTTACTTAGTAATAATATCCTATTTATAGTGAAAAGTTATCTTGATATCATCAGATGACACTGCATTATCTAGATAACCCCTCCTCGGCTGATTCTATCTTCTCTTTCCTAGCTGAGGAAATAAAAGATTGGTTTACTTCTAGATTCCCCGCAGGTTTTACACCTCCACAATTATATTCTATACCGCTTATACATGAGCAGAAAAACACACTTATTTTTAGTTCAACTGGTTCAGGGAAAACCTTTGCAGCTTTTCTATCTGCAATTAATGAGCTTTACATTGAGTCTACTAAAGGGAACTTGAAAGATCAGATATATGTCCTTTACATTTCTCCTCTCAAAGCTTTAGGAAATGACATCAGAAAGAACTTAGAGGAACCCTTGCAAGGTATTCAAGATCTTGCTGCAGCAAATAATATTGTTGTTCCTAAGATTAGGGTTGATGTTAGGACAGGAGATACTCCCCAATCTCAACGTTCGAGGATGTTGAAAACACCTCCCCATATACTAATCACAACTCCTGAGAGTTTAGGTCTAATACTTACTTCACCTAAGTTCTCTCAACATCTAAAAAGCGTTCGTTGGGTTATATTAGATGAAATTCACGAAGTTAGTTCAAACAAGAGAGGCGTTTTCCTATCTTTGTGTTTAGAATATCTTCAAACTCAACTTGTTGAGAAAAAATATACTAAGATTGGATTATCTGCAACACAAGCACCTATAGAAGAAATAGCTCGTTTTCTTGTTGGAAGAGATGATAATGGTGTAGAGAACGATTGCTACATAGCTAATCTTCCACCACAAAGAAAACTAGATCTTGAAGTAATAAGTCCGGTGAAAGATTTGCTTCATACCCCCTATGTTGAGGTTCAAGAAGGGATATATTCTGTTTTAGCTGACTTAATTTTAGATCATGAAACATCGATAATTTTTACAAACACGCGAAAAGGAGCAGAAAGTGTTGCTTTCAAACTCAAAGAGTTTCTAGGAGATGAATATACACCTCTGATAGCTGTTCACCATTCTAGTTTATCGAGAGAAATTAGGTTAGATGTAGAAGATAAATTGAAAAATAATGAGTTAATTGCAGCTGTAACTTCAACTTCCTTGGAATTGGGGATAGATATAGGAAGTGTTGAGCTAGTCTCACAGATAGGTTCTCCTAAGACAGTGGCAAAATATCTTCAACGAGTTGGGCGCAGTGGCCATGCTCTTGATAGGATAGCTCGTGGAAGACTCCTTGTAACTGGTAGAGATGATGCTATAGAATGTGCCGTGCTTACAAAAAGTGCCTATAGTCATGTGTTGGATAAAGTACAGATTCCTCAAAATTGTCTTGATGTTCTTGCTCAGTTTATAGTTGGAATATCCATAACAAAAAGATGGAACGTAGATGAAGCTTACACGATGATTAAGCGTTCATATAATTACAGAACACTCAGTTTCGTCGATTATATTAATGTTTTAGAGTACCTGGGTGGATATAATCTAGATATTGAAGAGAAAAAAGTTTATCGAAAGATCTGGTATGATCATAAAGAAAAAGCATTTGGAAAAAAGAGGAATTCTCGATTAATATTCTATACAAATATAGGTACAATTCCTGAAAATTCGAATTACAGAGTCGAACTTGAAACTTATAGGACTCGAATAGGGGTTCTTTCTGAAAAATTTGTTGAAAAACTTACTCCTGGAGATGTTTTTGTATTAGGAAGTCATTCTTACCAATTCAAAAGAACTGTTGGATCACGAGTAGTGGTATCTGAGTCTTTCGGAAGAAGACCAACAATACCTAATTGGGTTGGAGAAGAGTTACCTCGATCATTTGAGTTATCCCAACAAATTGGTAGATTTATTGATGTTGTTGCCCAGAGAATTCAGAAAGAGAATACCAAAGAAACAATAGAATGGATTCAAGCATCATTTAGAGTCGATGAAATTATCGCAAAAACTATTGTTGATTATGTAAAAGAACAGCAACTCTTTTTGAATATTATACCAAACGAAAAATCTATCCTAATAGAGTCATTTTTGGATCCTCAGGGAAGAATGACTATCATTTTTCATGCTTATTTTGGAAGAAGAGTCAATGATGCTCTTGCACGAGCATTTGCTTTTTCTATTGGCAGAGATATTGATGCTGATGTAGCTTCAGCTGTTAATGATAACGGTTTCTTGTTGATGTTACCAACTGGTAAAATCTATGATACTTCGGTCATCCCAACTTTGATTGCTTCGGATAATCTAGAAAATCTTGTAAAGCAAGCTATCATAAACACTGAGCTTTTCCAAACTCGATTTAGACATGTTGCAAATAGAGCTTTTATGATTTTAAGAAGGAGCGGCAACAAATACATTCCTGTTTCTAGGCAAACTATGTATGCACGAAGATTGTTCCCAACTCTAAAAACGCAAGATTCTTTCTGCATTATTAAAGAAACATATCGTGAAATCCTACGAGATTACATGGATTTAGAAAATTCTAAAACTGTAATTAAGAAATTAGAAAAAGGAGAATACACATACAAAATAGCTCCATTAACAGATATTCCAAGTCCTTTTGCCCATGGTATTGTTCTATTAGGTATAGCCGATATTGTTCAGATTTCTGATAGAAGTGCTTTGTTAAGAGAATTACATCAACAAGTTCTGTCAAAGGTTTTTGGAAAGGAAGGCACAAAAGAGATACTTTTCAGGAAGGATTTAGTAGATAGTATTTTTAATAATCGTAGCTACAGAAATGAAGAGCTTCCAATCTCTTCTCTAAAACAGTTGAGGCGTGCTATTAAAGCAATTTCTCCAATAAGAACAATCGAGAGTATGCCTCCTAGCATATATCATCGTTGTATTTCTAACCCCAAACAAATTAAATCGTGGGTTTTTGCTCTTCACAATAATAAAGAGTTCATGGAGATTTATCTTTCTCAAACAGAACGAAGAACTATATCTTTGGAGGATTTTCCACTCTATTGGAACATATATGTACAGTCAATTGAGCTTTCAGAGAAAGACAAACAAATTCTTGATTTAGTCAAAGAAAAATTTCCTATTTCATCTACAAAAATCTCGATGGATTTAGAACTCTCGAAACAAGAGGTTAAGTCAAGTCTAGAGAGGCTTGAACGCTCGATTCTCGTGACACGAATCGATTTTGAGTCATATAAAGGAAAAACAACGTGGAAATATATTTCAATAGAAGATTTTGTTCCAGAATCATTCAGAGAAAAAGCAAGAAAACTAGATCCTGAGGTTTGTTTGGAGAACATTGTTTTGCGATATCTGAAAATCAATGGTCCTTCATCAGCGAGTGATATAGTTGAATACCTTCTTCTAGACCAAGAGAAAATATCAAGAACCCTTGTAGAGTTAGAGCAAAAGAATAAGATTCTAAAAGGACAGATTATTGCCTCCACCCTAGAACCTCAATTCATTAGACTTGAAGATAGAGAACTGCTAAGGAATTTGAGTAATCGAAAACAAGATTCGTTATTATTAACTTCAGAAGAATTGAATTTTGTTCACTATTATTTCACTGTTGATACTTATTTTAAACAAGCTCTTATTGGAAAAGAAAGTATATTGTATCTGTTAGATGACTTTGGTTCTATAGCAGATTTGAGTTCTTTGGCATTTAGAATTAAAGATTACGATATTGATTGGGTTAGAGAGCTTGTTGAAAAAAACGAAATCATTCAAGGAAGGTTTAGTCATAATAGATTGTCCTATGTGAGTAGAGAACATTTCCCCTATTATTATGTGGCATACAGAGAAACGTTTGAATTGTCTAAGGTTGAGGAGAAAATTCTTGCTACTCTTCAAAGATATGGACCCATGACAAGAAGAGAGATGGTTGAATATATCGATCTTGACGAGGATATAGTACAAGAAAGCATTATGATTCTTGACAAAACACTTCATCTGGTAAGAAAGTCTGTTGCCATTGATTCCTTTCTACCAAAACAATTTGTACCGAATGTTTATGACATCTCATCCAGGTATTTCACTTTGGATAAATTGCCTGACTATGACAAAAGCATCCAATTCATCTTGAATAAACTAATAGAATCGTTAGGTCCTGTATCCTTGATTGAGCTCACACACATCTCAGGATTCAAGTATAGTGATGTTGAGAAACACATTCGTGATTTAATTAAAAAGAAGAAAATAATCGAAAAGAAACTCACAACTAGAGAAACTAATTACTATTTGACTCCTAAACGTTTTGAAACCATCCGTAAACTAAAAGCAGATTTCATCAATCTTTCTCTTCACGAAGATGAGAAAACACTCATCCTTCCACGTTCTGATCCATTTACGAAATTAGGGTTAAGACTTCACATCCGAGATGTTTATGGAGAAGGGAAAATTGATCCTATTCTTTTGGATGGCGAGGTTGTTGGTTCAGTTGAGTATAAACTTCACCGAGGGAAGTATCTACAAATCTATAATTTGCAACTTGATGATATAGTTGCTTACAATTTCCTATTACTTCAAAAAATCGCATCAGAACTTGTTTCTTATACGAGAAAGATTCATCGTGTTCTCAGTTTACAAATAGAGGATATAAATGGAAAATCAGTTCTCTCAACAGTGAATAAATTCATCAAAGATTCTTTGATTAAAACAGGTTTTATTCTAATTCAAGATACTTTAGTGGGTGGAGATACAATCACACGCATCTTCACAAGAAACATTGTAACCAAGTATGTTATGGACAAAGTTTGGTTGAGGAAAGATTCTCCTGCACTAAATGAAAGCAGTTTATTATCACTAATCAACCATTTTGGTGTGCTCAGTTTTGAGGTGATTATTACAAGATTTCCAGAGACAATGCATGCAATAATTGCTTTCATAATTAACAAATTATTAGAGGAAAAGAAAATTCTCTGTCAAGATGGTAAATTATTCTCTTTGACATTTGCTCGGTATAGAAAAAGTGGTCTGAGAAAAAGAAGAAAACTCAAAACAGAACACGAGGAACTCTTGAAACTTATAACTAAAGGAACTTCAAACATTCAAGATCTATCTCATAAGTGGACAGGTGCAGGTGCAACATTAAAACCTTCTTTGCGGATATTGGAAACGAACATGCTTATTGGCGTAAAATCAATTAGCAACACATATCTCCCTCAAGAGTATTGGGATGTCTCTAATTTCATCCCAGAATTTGATGATGATTTAACAGTTCTCAAAAGAAGATATGTAAGAGATATAGTTTCTAGCTTAGGGTTATCTTCTGAGAGCCAGATAATTGAACGTGCATTCATTCCTGTTATTTTGACAAAAATAAAAATTAAGGAAATATTATCTAATCTAATTGGAGACGAAGAAATATTTGGTGGAAGGTTCATTGAGGATGATTTGAGTTTTTACTATATCACTTCAAATAATTATGATGACCTAATTATGTACGAGAAACAGTTTGAAGTATCAAGAGAGTATGTCTCGGATAAGGATAGAGGAAGATTCTATGTTCTACATCCTACAGATGTAGCTCATTCTTTGTTAAGAAATAACATGCCTGAAAGATTCGATATTTCTGGAGACAACTATCTAATTCTACTGAACCAAAAATTAGCGGCTCAATGCAAAATAGAATCAAGTAATGAAAAACAACTTATTGTTAAGGATCTAAATATTGCTCCTTGGGTTCAGAATGAGGGATCTTTCAATTATATAATTAATGCAATAGAAACCATTTCTCCCTCACACGATAGTAGTACGCCTATAGTTACTATCAAAAAAATAAATGGTTTTAACGCATATAACCTGGTGAAATAAATGTCTGTGTCACAAATCTCATTAAACCTAGAAGAGTTATCTCTTTACATATCTGAGAAACAGAATTTATCCACTGAATTCAAAGGGATTAATTACGGTCATGCGATATCAATATTGAATAACCTTGTTCAATTCCAAGATCCCGAATCATTATTTGCTAGAATGCGCACTTTTTCTCACACTTTAATTCCATCTTTAATAAAAAACAAACATCTCATCCAGGCACCGTTCATATCTGGAAAACTGGCTTACGTTGGAAGAGAAAATCTTGATCTACTCTATTATAGCAACATTTCAGAGGAAATAGATTACAAGAAGCCACAAACAAAAAACATTTTGGAATTCATAAAGGAACACGGTTCATCAACAAGACAAAGAATTATCGAGCAGTTCAAATTAAAGAAAGAAGATGTAATGGAAATACTTTCTGAACTAAGGATAAATTTTCAAGTATTCATGTTTTACGATGGTACCCGCTGGACTATATACAGTTCTGAGATGTTGCTTAAGGAAGAATCCAAAAGTCAATCGTCTGCCATCCAAGGATTAATCTATACTGTCATAAAGAATTTTGGTCCGATAACTGTACCTCAGATTATGTCCATCCTTAATTTATCTGGAAGCAGAATAAGTACAAGTATAATTGAATTATATGAGAATAAAAAAATAGTTAGAGGACCTTTCATTGAGAATTCCAGTTATGAAGGATTTCTCGCTGCTGATGAATTAGAATTTTTGAAGGAGTTTGATGAAAAGGAGACAAAGGAAAATTCCTATCAAATCGAGATTCTTCCTGCTACAGATCCATATTCAATATATTGGTCTTCAGCAGATTTTACAGTACTTCAAGACATTCAAAAAGAAATTGTGTTTGTTTCTGGAAAACCTGTTTGTACATTTGATTACAAGGTAATTGGTGATAAGTTACACGTTATCAATCTTATCAAAAATTCAGCATTCATTCCTCTTGAAGAAAAAATACAAAACAAAATACAAGAATTTTCAGAGAATAAAGGGAAAATCCTTGTTTTCCCCAAAATGCAGTCTGAACTACTGGAAAATCAATCTCGTTCCTTTGTGGATACTCTAAAACAACGTGGTTATGTTCTAAGTTCTTCTGGATTAGCTTATCATCGTTCTAAATTGACCAAACCTGAAGGAAACAAAGAATCCATCTCAATTCAAGATGTCTTTCCTTTACTTATAGACAATCATTTCCTTACTAAACGCAAACAAATAGTTACCAAAGCTGATTTACTTAGAAGCTTATCTTTTATTGGCATCCCTCTTTCCTATGAATCATTGTTGATCCGTATCTCTACCGGAAAAGAACACATTTTGAATGAGATGCAAATTGATAGAAAAATTGTTCGGGGTAAGTATAGCAGTTTTCCTAGAGGGTTAATCAATTCAGAAGATTATTCTTATTATGCAAAACTTAGTCCTGCGAGAAATGTGGGTGTACTAGAGGAAAGAGCTCTCAATATAATTAAACAGAAGGAAAAAGTGAATTTTAAACAACTTAAAAGCTCGTTGAATCTATCTGATAGAGTACTATTATCAGCTTTGCATCGTCTAGAATCTACATGCCAAATCATTCAAACCAAAAATATTTCAAATCAAGTAATATGGTTGTCTCTTTCTAAGTTTTTGAGTACGTTAAAGCCAAAATCTGTAAATTCACAGCGAGATGCGTGGTTAGAAATCATTTATAGGATACTGTCCTCCAACTTACCACTCTCTATTAGGCAATTAGCTAATCTTACTGGTCTTTCTAACACTCAATTGGAAGTATATCTTAAGGAGCTAATTGCTTCAAAGAACGTTCGAACAGGAAGATTTCTTGAAGAAGAGAGTGATGTGCAGTTTACAACAAAGGTAATAGAAGAGTCTATCACTGCTTATGTTTATCAGAAAAGTGAGGAACCACATGATAAAAGTGGGGTAAATTTTGTTTATCTGCCAAGAACAGATCCTTTAATTCTATTATACAAAGAGTATCTCCTTAAACGTTTCAAACTTAGATCCTTCTTTCTTAGATCTATGCCAACAGACTTTGCGGAACTTATTCTTAAGAATGAAGAACCTGTCGCTGCTCTTCACTTCAAAAAACAACAGAAAGTAGAATACATAAACAATATAGAAATTTTACCTGAATTTAGTGATGATCACAATATGATGTTTATCTTAAGTACCATACAAGATTACTTCAAGAAAACGAAGGATAAAGGAAAAGATGTAATAAGAATATGTCAGATTAACAATATACCACTAAGTTCTGAAGAAGGGCAAAAAACAGTTTCACTTATGAAAAATATGCAACTAGACTTTCATATCATCCCTTAGTTGAGGGCATACTTTTTATTCATTAATTCATTTGTCAACATATGATAAGGAACGCTCAATATGCGGGTTCGTTTTATCCTGGTAATTCAGATGGTCTCAACGAAGCAATTGAAAACAGTTTCACAAGTTCTCTTGGTCCTCAACAGCTCCCTCATAAGGAACCAGTTGAAACTGGCCTATTTCCTTTCCTTTTAGTCCCACATGCAGGTTATATTTATAGTGGTCCTGTCGCAGCATGGAGTTATTTGGAACTCAGCAAATACCCTCCTCCTAGCACTGTAATAATTCTTGGTCCTAATCATACTGGATTCGGTGCTGATATAGGAGTCCCAAACAAGGTTGAATCATGGAGAACTCCTTTAGGTGAAGTTGAAGTTAACCATGAACTAATTGAAGAACTAGTAAATTACTCAAGCTTAATACGAAAGAGCGATGATTCTCATGCGCGTGAATATTCGATAGAGGTTCAACTTCCTTTCTTACAATATCTCTTCGATGAACCATTTAATTTTGTACCAATTGTTTTACTCAATCAAAGTTATGATGCGAGTATGGTGCTTGGTGAGATTATAGCAAAGGTGAGTCATGGAAAAAATGTTCTTGTTATAGCAAGTAGTGATTTCACACACTTTGAATCTCATAGCATCGCCACTAAGAAGGACAATCTGATATTGGAAGCCATTGAACAGATGAATACGAAAGAGATGTATGATATTAAATCCCGATTAACCGTTTCAATGTGCGGTATTGGACCAATAGCTGGAACTATTGAAGCAGCTAAGAGAATGGGAAGAAAACAAGCTAAGCTTCTACAATATGCGACTTCAGGCGATACATCAGGTGATAGAAGTAGTGTTGTAGGATATGGTTCAGCTGCTTTTTATTCCGAGAAGTGAGTGGAAAAACATAAACATACATAAATATTAGATTGATAAATATTATACGTAAGTGAGATTTGTGTCCAAGAAAATACATTCTACAAGTAAAATAGTACTTATTGGTGATGCAAGAGTAGGTAAAACATCATTAGTTAGGCGATTTGTTACAAATATGTTTGATCCTTCATATCAGATTACTCTAGGAACAACTATAATGAAGAAAGAAGTAGAATATCTTAATAATTTGGTAACTTTAGCAATTTGGGATGTAGGGGGTCAAGATGTATTCAAAAAGGTTAGAAGCAAGTATTATTTTGGGAGTAAAGGCGCTCTTGCAGTCTGTGATGCATCAAACATGACTACTTATGAAAACCTCAAATCTTGGGTTGAATCGTTTATTGAGGTGGTAGGGGTGAAACCCATTATTTTCTTGGCAAACAAATGTGATCTTGCTGAACTTCAAGTAACAGAAGAGGATATGAAGAAAATTGTTGAAGATCACACTAATGCAGAATTTCTTTTTACTTCTGCTAAAAATGGAACTAATGCAGAAGTAGCATTCACAAACCTAGTTAGGTTGATCATTCAGGAAGAAGATGTAATTTAATCCTCTTCTTCAATTAGATTTCTTAATAAATAAAGTGACAAGGTTACTTCTCCTAAACAACCTAGATCCTTAACCTTATTGAAGTAAACGGGAACGCCTAACTCTAACTCTCTTTTTGTTATGCCTGGATCAGCTCCACCAAAGATGAGCAGAATAGTTTTTCCTCCTTTATAAGATTCAATGATATTATCTGGGTTAAAAATTTCCTTTGAGAAAGGTCGCTTAATGAATAAATATACTTCGTCAGGTGAAGCAAGTTCAATAGCATCTTCTATTTCTTGAAGATACAAAACATTAGCTTTCTTTGCATGTGCTAACTTTTGTGCCATTGGTACACCTGTAGTAGCACCAGTTCCCACAGCTTTTGTGAAAATTATGTCTCTTGCACCTAAACCTAATGAAATCTTAGCAAATTCTCGACAAAGGTTGATACTGCTGAAGTTATGCAATTGTACAATAATTTTACCAGCGCCCATAAAGAAAGAAAAAAAGCAATAAATAAAAATGTACCCATTAGATTGATTAGTATCCAACAACAATTTTTAAAAAAGAGTAGCAGAATGAAGGTATTGTATTGCTGCGATGGCGTAATGGTTAGCGTTGAGGATTGTGGATAATCAGCAAAATTCCTTAGGTGCCGGTTCAATTCCGGCTCGCGGCACCATGATTTTTTTAAAATAATTGTTATAGCTTTTAAGGAAGATTTAAAGCAAAGTTAGAATCTATAGTACATTATCAAGAAGGTGAAAACTGTGCCGTGGGTTGATGAAGTAATTATGGGAGGAACTTTTGATCATCTTCATCAAGGACATAAAGCTTTATTAGAAGCAGCTATTACCTTTGGTTTTTTTGTAAGAATTGGTATCACTACAGAATCTTTTGCCAAAAGTTTGCGTCGAAGCGACAAACATGTCAATCTAATGCAACCTATTGAAACGAGAAAAGAAACACTACGAGAATATCTTATTTCAAGAGGATGCAAAAAATTCGAGATAATAGCAATTGAAGATAGATATGGGTTTGCACTATCATCTCCTGATGCTGAAGGCATTGTTGTAACCGAAGAAACATACCCTACAGCTGTTGATATCAATAAATTGAGAACTATGAATAAACTGGATCAGCTAATAATCTTAGTTGTACCCTTTGTTTATGATGAGAAAGGGATAATAATTAGCTCTAGAAGAATCAGAAAACAACTTGCAAAAATAGATCCACCTATCTCTAATGATCAAACACAATTTACAGAAAATAAAGATGAAATGTATTGGGATTAATCTTGGCTTTCTACACCTGTAAGGATTTCTTCTCCCATTGTTATGAAAGCTTCTGCAACATTTGCACCGTTTTTTGCACTAGTTTCAATAAAACCAATACACCCAGATTCCTTAGCAAATTTTCTTCCTTCTTCTGTTGAAACGTCACGAAGATCTTCTAAATCGTTTTTATTACCTACAAGCATAAGCATGATGCGAGGACTTTCATTTTGAGCTTCCTTTATCCATGTCTTAAGATTCTCAAAAGATTGACGTCGAGTAATATCGTATGTAACAAGAGCCCCTAAACTACCTTTGAAAAAGATTTGTCGCATTGAAGCAAAACGGTCTTGACCTGCAATATCCCATAATTGGAGGCATATTCTTGTATCTTTGATAGTTTCAAATCTTGAATATGGTTCCATTCCGATTGTCATAAGATAACCAGATTGGAATTTGTTGTGTATAAATCTTTGAACAAGACTTGTTTTTCCAACAGCTCCATCTCCGAGTAAAAGAATCTTGAAAGTGTACTTATAGCTTGCCATTGTTGTGTCTATCTTACTCTGAATCTTATTGCTTATAATGATTTTGATAATTCGGATGATACTGCATTTTACTTAAACTGCATGAAATGCCTTTAACGTCCTCCTACATACCTTTCTGACAATATCCTAATTACAAATTTTTTATCTAGAAATATTTTCTTCCAAACATGTTACATTGAAGAAAATTTAAAACCGCATTAGCTTCGTTAAATCAGTTCAAATGTTAGACCCTTCCAATCTCGATTTCAAAAAATTAGGATTCCATGCTGGGCTTGAAGTTCATCACCAGTTAAAATCCAAAAGAAAACTATTTTGTAATTGCCCTCCTATATTAGAAGAAAATCCTGAAAACATGGACTATAGTTTTTATCGATATTTTCGTCCTGTACTAGGTGAGATGGGAGATTTTGACCCTGGTATGCTTGTAGAATTTGAGAAAGGTTACAAGGTCATATATCTTGCCAATGAGAGGAATACATGCACTTATGATATGGATGAAACCCCTCCCTTCTTCCCAGATATGGAAATGATAGAAAATGGATTTATTCTTGCTGCATATTTTGACAGTTCAGCATTTGCCGAGGAAATAGTTGTTAACAGAAAACAATATCTCGATGGATCTATTACAACTGGTTTCCAACGAACTTTTATTTGTGCTAGAGATGGGTGGGTTCCAGTTAATGGTAAGAAAGTTCGAATTACCAACGTTCATATTGAAGAAGACGCTGCTAGACGAGTGAATTGGGAGAATACTTCCAATCGAACTGTATATTACAACTTAGATCGATTAGGTATTCCGTTAACAGAAATCATAACAGAATATACTGATGTAGATAATCCTGAAGAGCTTCTAGAAACTGCAAAACAAATAGGTCGAGTATTAAGACTAAGTAAGATTGGTAGAAGAGGAAGTGGTGCTGCTAGACAAGACGTCAACATAAGCATCACTGGAGGCGATCGAGTTGAACTTAAAGGAGTTCAAGATTTAGATAAATTTGACATTATGTGTCGTCATGAAGTTGTCAGACAACATGCACTCATAGAAATAAAAAAGGAAATGTTACAACGTGGTATAAAGAAGGGTGATTTTGAACACACTTATGTGGATATTTCGCAATTTTTTGATACTGACGAAAAATTTTTTGCTACTATTTTTCCAAAGATGAAGGGTCTTTTTGGAACTGAAGTGCAACCAAACAAGGATTTTGGTATTGAAATATTTGAAAAAAGTATGCTGATAACAGGCATTCCTAGAAAAGATCAATTTCATAGCGATGAAAATCAAGATGGTGCATTACGAATAAATTCCGACCATCCTAGCGACCTACCAATGAACCAAGAAACATATTCAAAGATATGTTCCGTGCTTAATCCAAAAGAAAATGATGCCTTCATTGTAGTTAAAGGACCTGAAAAAAGAGCTCTCCATGCAATGAAGAAAATTGTTGAACGTGTAAAAATGGCGCTCGATGGAGTACCTCAAGAGACTAGACGATTTCTCATAAATGGTAACTCTGAGTTCTTGAGAGTGATTCATGGCAAAGATCGTATCTATCCTGATACTGATACTCCCCCTATAGTTATTTCGTTAGATAAAATTAAAGAACTAACAAAAAATATCGGCAAGAAACCATGGGAAGTTTTCGATGAACTACATGAGAAGTATGGTTTTGATCATCAACATGTCGATTTATTGATTAGAGATGAAAAATTAGAGAAATTTATTGAATATACAGAACAATTGCAGTTGGATCACAACCTCTCTTACAAACTTCTCGTTACCCTTCCTAGAGAGAAGAGGAGAAATAATATCATTCTAACAACTGAAATTGTTGATAAACTTGCAAGAGTTTTAGCTAATAAAAGCATCTTCAAAGAGCAACTGTATTTGGTTCTAGATTATCTGGTTGAAAAGCCTGAATCTACAGAGGAGCAGCTTAAGAAAAAATTTGGATTACCTAAGCGCTCTGACGAAGAAATAGGAAAAATAATCCGATCAAAAATTGATAAATATGATCTAAACCAAATACAAAAGTTTGAAGAATATCAAGAATTAGTTCTAAGTAAGATTACTGGAGAAGTTCTAAAGGAACTTAATTACCATTTTGAGGGCAAAGTGTTAGTTGAGAAAATTAGACAAATGATATTTGCAAAGGAGGATGGTTAAGATGAGTAAAAATGGTAATGGAGAACCTGAAGGTTACAGAGGAGCATTGCGTGAAAGATTAATTAAAGATAAAATAAGAACATGGAGCAAAGTCTCTATCAAGAAGGGTGATGCTGAATATGAAGGGTTACTTCTTCCACGCAGTCAACATACTGATGATGATTATGTAACACTAAAAGTTGACACAGGTTACAACTTAGGTGTTTTAATTGATGAAGATGTAACTATTAAGGAAATAGGTTTTCACAAAGGAAACTATGAACTACCTCATATTGATGTGGAATTCAAGAAAGATCTTCCGAATGTAACTCTTCTAGGTACTGGAGGAACTGTTGCTTCAAGATTGGATTATAGAACTGGTGCTGTGCTACCTGCTTTTACACCTGATGAACTATTTTCTGCAGTTCCTGAATTAATCTCAACTGTAAATCTGACACCAAAAACACTTTATCAGATATTGAGTGAAAATTTCAAACCAGATTACTGGGTTAAAACAGCTGAAGCTATTGCTAAAGAAATTGAATCAGGAGCGAATGGTATAGTCATCGGACATGGGACTGATACTATGTGTGTTACAGGATGTGCCTTATCCTTTTTCCTCCGAAACTTGCCTGTTCCTGTAGTTTTAGTTGGTAGCCAAAGAAGTTCAGATAGACCCTCTTCTGATGGACCAAGGAATATACTGTATGCTGCTCAACTTTCTGGCTATGAAAATTTCGGTGAGGTTGTAATTGCTATGCACGGTACACCTAGTGACAGTTACAATCTTATTCATCGTGCTACTAGATGCAGAAAAATGCATTCTGCTAGACGTGATACTTTTAGAACATTATCCGATATCCCTCTAGGCAAAATTGATGATACTGGAGTTACATGGTTCAAAGATGATATTTCTCCTCGAAAACCTAGAGAAGATTTCTATCTAGATTCAAAGATAGATACTCGTGTGGGGATGCTGTACTTCTATCCTGGAATGAATCCTGACCTGTTAGAATCTATGGTGGATCTTGGTTATCATGGTGTTGTGATGATAGGGACTGGTTTAGGGCATGTTGGAACAGATGTTTATCCAGCTTTAGAGAGATGTAAAGAAGAAGAAATCCCCGTCGTTATGGTTGTGGAACCTCTGTACGGCTTCGCCCAATTGAGAGTTTATGAGACAGGGAGAGACATGCTAGCAAGAGGTGTTATTGAAGGTGAGAATATGTTACCTTCAGCAGCTTACACAAAACTTAGTTGGGCTTTAGGTCATACTAGTAATATCGATGAGGTAAGAGATATAATGCTTACAAACATTGCAGGAGAGATTACAACAAGAGAAGGACCTAGAGGATATATGGTCCTACAAGGAGTAGAACCTGGAATTGATGAGATGATGAAAAATCTCTGATTTTCTCTTGTTTGCAAATCTTTTAAGATTACAATAATTTTTCCTTCTACAATGCTTATTACTCATTATGACATCCGTTTATTCTACAAATGTCCAATGTTACTTTATCTGAGCTACCATGGACCTAAGGATGAAATGAGTGTGCATCCTATTTTGAAGACTCGAAAGCGTGATAGTCAAAGTAAAGAATTAACATTTAAGCAATTAGCAAGTAGAATTAAAGGTACCAGTATTGCCATAGATAATGAAAAACATATCATCAATCAAAGTTGGATTGGAAATAGAAGTTATGCTTCTAAAGTTGACAAATTAGAAAAAGGCAATGTTAACTCCCCTTTCGATGCTTCAATCTATATCCCAACATTCTTTAGAAGTAATGCTCGAGCAAGAAAACCATTGATGATGGAAGGTACTTTTGCAACCTATATCTTATCTGAATTTTATGATAATCCTGTAGATTATTTTATTATACGATCAAAAAATGGTGATACAGAATATCCTGTTGAAAATTATATTTCTGAACTCACATCTGACCTTCCATTAATCTATAAACTCAAATCTGGAGAACAATCAATATCTCCAAATTATACTAGAGGTTGTAGAGTATGTGAGTGGAGATACTATTGTAGAAACCTTGCTGCTGACACTCTTGATTTAACCTTAGTAAGTGGAATTGGAAAGAGGGTTAAGAAAGTCTTGTTTTCTCATGATATTACAGATATTCCTTCCTTAGCAACAGCCGATCTTTCTACTCTGAAAGATGAAGGTCTTCTTACAAAAGATTTAGAGTATTTTCAATTACAAGCTAAATCTTTAATGGAGAAAAAAGCTATAATTAGAAAAAAAATGTCATTCCCAACCCCCAAAATAGAGCTGTTTGTGGATGTTGAAGGATCTTCTCATCATGATTTTGTTTGGATAATAGGTTGTCTGATTAGAAAAAATGGGATAGATGAATATAAATCCTTTTTAGCTAATTCTCCTCGAGAAGAAAAAACAATGATTGTTGCATTTTTAGATTATATTTCAAGTATTGACGATGATTATACTCTTTATCATTGGTCAGCTGCTGAACCTCAATATTTTATAAATCTTGTAGATAAATACAATATCACAAGAAGTGAAGTACACAAAATACGAAATCATTCAATAGATCTCTTTGATATTTTCAAGGAGAACATTATCCTCCCTATATACACTTACACGCTAAAAGACGTTGCTAATTGGTTAGGCTTTCAATGGCATGAGCCTCTAACCGATGGTGCAACAAGTATCATTCTCTTTGACAATTGGTACCTCCGAAACGATGTAAAATCCTTAGAAAAAGCTATATCTTATAATTCAGATGATTGTAAAGCTCTGATGATTGCCAAAGATTATGTTTTGAAGACCCTAAGCTAGTTTTTTGAACTAATGCCGTATGCAAAACAAATATTAGTGAGTTATGTTTTCTGGTTAATATGTCAGATGATGTTTATTATGGTGATTTAGGAATTATTGGTGGTGGAGTTGGTGGATTAGGATCTGCTATCATTGCCGCTTACAAAGGTCTCAAAGTTACAGTTTTCGAAGGTGGGCGTCTAGGTGGTATCGTGACTACACTCTATGGACGTAAAATTCTGGAAAACTATCCTGGAAACCCAAGTATACTAAGCAAAAGGTTGATTGACGAGTTTATCATACAAGCTCGTGAAGTGCAAGCTGAAGTTAAGAATGAAAGAGTTATCCATGTTGAAAAGAAAGATGATGTACTTACTATTGCAACAAATGAGGGTCGGTATAATTTTAGAAGTATAGTTATTGCAACAGGATCCAGACCATCAGAATTAGGAATAACAGGTGAGAGAAAGTTCAAGATTAAAGATAAAGGTGTTTATAACTTTGTTACCGATCCTGATCGTTTCAAAGGTTCAAATGTTTTAGTTGTTGGTGGTGGTGATACTGCCATCGATGCTGTGCATATGATTGCAGATATTGCTAATAAAATCTATCTTGTCCACAGAAGAGATAGTTTTAGAGCAGCAGAAACCAAAGTTAAACAAATTGTTGATGACGACTTAGCGGAAATTATTTATGAACACCAAATTGCTGAACTTAAAGGAGATAAACTCTTAGAGAAAGCAATATTGCAAGACGTTAATACTCATATGAATAGATAAGTAGAAATCGATAAATGTATTTTAGCTGTAGGTATGTCTACAAACTTAGAAATCTTTGAGGATATTGGCCTTAAAACTGAAGGTAAATACATCAAAGTTGACAAAGAAATGCGAACCAATATTGAGGGCGTTTTTGCTATAGGCGATATTGTAACACAATACCAGTTAATAGTTATTGCTGTAGCACAAGGAGCAATAGCTGCTCATAATGCTTTTGGAAGGATTCGTAAACCTTACTGGTACAAGGAAGAAGCTTGGCCAACACTGGAAGATGCTGTAGACGAAAATTAACTAAATCTTTTTCGTCTTTTCCTATTCTTTTTAATATAGTGATTTTCTTATTTGTTATGGATCTATTTTCACGCATCGCAGGACGATACGATCACATAATAAAGGGATTTGACTTAGAAAAAATCATTGGTGATATTACCTATTCTAAAGACGCGTTACTCGTGGATTTGGGAGGCGGAACAGGTAGAGTTGCAACCTTATTTTTGGATTATGTTAATGAATGTCTCATCCTTGATCGTTCGTTTGAGATGATAAAGCAAGCTCATAATAAGTCCCGCAATCTACTCTTAGTTCAAGGTTCTGGCGATTCCATGCCATTTCGTGAAAACACTATTAATCAAATATTCGTTAACGATGTTCTACATCATATTCAAAAACAAGAAGAAACTCTCCAAGAAAGCCATTTAGTTCTGAAAGACCAAGGTAAATTAATTATACGCGATTATGATAGGAAGTATGTTGGAAACATTTTTTTATTTATATTCGAAAAAATATTGCGCTTCGGAAGTGTATTTTTCTCTCCTCAAGAATTGAAAGATAAGTGTCAAGATATAGGCTTCTCCGTTAATTGGAAAAGATTAACAAGAGGAACATATCTTCTCTCCGCTGAGAAGAGCATCAAATTAACATAAAGAGATATAATGAAATTGCAACGGATAATGGAACCGTTGAATTATCTAACCCAACATAAGTTAAAGCTTCAGCTCCTGTTCCAATCAGTGCGACAACAAATATTTTCCAAATATTCGAGATAGTTAGAAGATCATATACTGCAAAGGATATAACAATACTAACTACTATACCAACAAAAACTGCAATTGAACCTTCAAGGCTCTTTTCTACAAATACCTTATACTTAATTCTGCCTAATGGTTTTCCTATCATCTCCCCTGCTCCATCTCCTATGGCAAGAGCAAGAAAAGCAGCCATGATTATGTACTTCGAATCATGAAAAACAAACATTACTATCCATAATGTTACTATAGAAAGAACAGTGCTTATGGTGAAGAATAATGATTTTTCATCTTCCCTTAAATTTCCTTCGTAGACTCTAGTCATCATTTTTATTTGAGGAATATATGAAGTAATTATTACTACAGCCAGTAATGTGAAGAACGTTACAACAAAATCAAAAAGGTTTGTCAACCAAAAGGAGAAAAGAGCTGTAGATACATTCACAGCTACGTGACTGCTTTTTCTTGTAAACCAACCGGGAAATTTTAAACGTTTTAGTATGAAGGGTAACCAAAATGAAAGATAAAAAACAGGAACAAACACTGCAACAATTATCCAATTCACTTGAGTATAATCAAATATCAAAGTACATCTACAGCACTTTATGAAACCATTTGGTTATAAAATATTGGTTACAATGCTAGAGAAAAGAGCAAGTACATCATCAGAGCAATTGATATTGGTAATGTAACATTGTCTAAGAATTTGTAATTACATGCTTCAACGATTGTACCTATTAATGCAATTACGATTATCTTCCACCAAATGTCTACTGCTAACATTTTGTTAATAGCTAAAGCTACAAAGATACTAACTGCTGTTCCAAAAAACACTGCAATAGATCCTTCTAAGGAGCGTTCTTCAAAAATGCGATATTTAATCTTTCCATATGGTCTTCCAATCATTTCACCAAGACCATCGCCCAAGCTTACTGACAAGAAAGCTGCGGTAAACACATAAGGTCTATCAAAGTTAAGCACATAAACTAGCAGAACAGCTATACTCGTTATTGTAGAATTTAAGACCATTTGCATGTTACTATCCCCTTCCCTTGTACATTTTTCAATGATTTTTGGGATAAATTGGATTTGAGGTATTAATGAGAGTATAAGAAGTAAAGCTAGGGTTATGCTCAAAGTGATAATTAAATCAAATAAATTGTCTATGAAATAAGGAAAGAAAGCAAGAACTGTATGCAATATCATATGACTTATTTTTCTAACTTGCCATGGTTTATAGTTAAGATAAGCAAGGAGATAAACTGAACCTAAAGTAAGAAAAACAACGATGAGTGACACAACAACAAATACCCAATTAAGTTGTGCTGGATCAAAATTCATTGCTTTCACACTTAATTGTTTTTAGGTTTACATATTAATTCTATCAGCTTCATGTCAAAGAAGTTATGTGTATGCACTGGTTTGATAATCCAAGCAGTGTCAGCATTTCTACCTGTTCCTCCCACTGCAATGACATTATCAAGTGTAATAGCACCAGCATCAGCAGCCATAGCTACAATCTCCGCGCATACTTTTGTTCCTTGCCCAAAAATCTTGAGCGTTTGAGCCATAATTTCGACAGTCATCCAAGTACCTAATTTCTTTCTTACAGCTCGTTCAACACCAGCAAGAGCATGAGTAGCAGTCACAACTTTTATGCCTTTTGCTTCAATCTCCTTGATAATACTCTCCTCAATTTCCATCCCTCCGGGTTCCTTAAAACCCGCTTGATGTGTTACAATAACAATCTTGCAATTCTTTAAGGAAGAAACCGCTTTCAGAGCTGTATCTCCTTTGGTTGTTGCAATTATAACTTGAGAGATTTTTTGTTCATCTACTTTTTTTTGCACTAAATTGAGTACTTCTTCTGTGTGATCACCAGGTTTCTCAAAATGCACTGACATGCTTTACAGTATCTACTAACTAGCATATAATTTTTTACCATTGTTACTTTTAAGTGAAATTTATGGTTAAGCTATTTCTAGACGCGTTTAAAAGGTGTTAATAGCCACTTTTTGTCTTAGTGCCGAGCAAAAGTTTATAGATGACTTTGAAGGCTTACCTAGTAATGAGTGTTACATTTGAGCTTGATCAAGGAAAACTTAATTCAGCTCTCATTAGCTCGAAAAAGATTATGCTCAATAAGGGACAAATCGAAGTATTGGAAAAACTTCGAGACTGTATATATACAACAATGCCAAGCCTTGGTGAAAATGTAATTGAGGCATTAATGAAGGCTTCTTGTAGAGATTGGGAGAAAGAATATGTGCGACCCATCAATGATTTCAGGTTTATTCATGTTGATGAGAGAATGGCTGCTTTCTATCAAATATTCATGTTCTTTATTCGTAGAATAAATGATCTGTTAATTTCTTCATTAGATACTCAAACAGTTGTTTTCTTAAGAAATAATAGCTTAATTAATTTCAAAGACTTCCTTGAAGCCGAAGGTTACGTAGTGAATTATGAAATAAGATAGTAAAACAAAGGAATATGTTGTTATTTCATAGATTTTTCGTGTTTTACTTGCGTTTATTTTCAATAACTCATATATACTAGTTATTGATTTTGTGCTTTATAGGTGTTTTAATGAAGAGAAAGCTTACTATCCTCACTTTAAGCTGTTTACTTGTATTTATCTCAATTACTCTACTTCCATCAAGTACTCTAGCTCAAGATAGTTTTGATGTGTTAGTAGTTGGAGAAGATATACCTGACTATCTAATGGATAGGATCACTTTGGATCCCTCTTTTGTTGTTAGTACTAGAAGCTCTGTTGGAACTGGCATTGGTGCTTTTGATAGCATTGTAATTCTCGACTATGCTCCTACGTTGGCTGAGATAAGTTTACTTGACTCCTACCTTGGAGGAATTGCGATTTTTATTTATGAAAATCTAGCAGCAAATAGCACTTTACTACATACATTAGGTCTAGCATCTACTATCACAAATGATGTTGTACAAAGTGTTGCACTACCTGTTCCTGTTAAAACTTCTATCCCTTATCCTATAATGGATAATATTCAGTGGAATTCTGTTCCTACACTTACGAATTATACTGATATTACATTGACTGGAACTATTTGGCTAGAAACCTCACCTGATAGTGTTGATCCTGGAATCGCTTTAATGAGTACTAACGATAATAATAGGTTAATTGCTTACAATTTCTACCCAAGTTTGGAATTTAACAGTGAGCTAGTGGAATGGCCATTTTACAATTACATGTTTTATCTTACAATTATGTCATCCGTAAGTGAAACACCATTAAGTTATGCAAAGTGGGACTATTCTCCTGTTCCGCATTCTCTAGATACGATACTTATAGGTGTATCAGTTCTACTGACAGCTGCTATAACAGTTGTAGCTTTTATTTATGCTCGAAAATATTCTAAAAAGAATCCAATCAAAGAAAAGGATTTAGATGAAATTAGCAAAGAAACTGAAAAAGAAAATCAATGGGAAGAAGTCGGGATGCATAGGCAACTTGGAGGTTTTCTCATTCAGTTGTTCATCGGTCTTATGGTAATCTTACCTAATGTTGTTATGTCTGCATTAGTATTTCCACTGATAATACTCCCAAGTCCACAAGCAGCAGGTTTCTATGATTATACAATTAAATTCTTTGAAGCTTTATGGCTATTCTTTGATTTAGGAACATCGGTTGTATTGGTGAAATTCTTTAGCCAGCACAGAGTGAAGACACCTCAACAAGCTATCAAATATGTACAAATGTTTGTTTGGTACCAAATGTTATCAGGACTAGCTCAGTTATTCTTGATTTCATTTATAGGATCAATGGTGTTTCCACGAACATTCCTGGCACATATGTCTTGGATTTTTGTGACACATGCGTTCTTCCAATGGCCGGCTTTCTTCCTGGTGTTCATGTATCTGTTTGCGGCTATGAATAGAATAGATTTGCAGCAGATACTAAATCTACTACTTTATGCAGTTTTTAATATAAGTATACAATATCTAGTTATTGTACTCTTCAGGTTTACGTTAGGCAAAAATCCTGTGTTTGGAGATGGTTTGGCGGGAGCTATAGGATACAGTGTTGGCTTTTATGTTATACAAGTCTGTTCATTCCTTGTAGGATTACTATTCTTCAAAAGACTTGGATTCTCTCTCAAAACGATCTTCCGAATAGATTTCACGGGGGCGGATGTGAAAGAGGCTTTCAAGTTTGGTGTCAAATGGATGGGTGGTAAAATACTACCGCCACTCGGGTGGTTTATACAACTTTACCTCCTATCAATGTTCCTACCAAATTATACTCAACAACAAGGTTACTTCTCCTTAGCGTGGAATTTCGCAACTATTGTTATGCTCGTAGCACTATTCTCTGAAGCATTACTCCCAGCAATTTCAGAATCATATCATGCTAAGAAAAAGGCACTTACTAGATACTACACTTTGAGTTCTCTAAAGTGGAGTTCTTATTTTGACTGGTTTCTAGTAGCAGCGCTAATACCCATAGGTTGGCGATTCATTATTGGTGGAGCAGGTGCTGAATGGTCTGCTGCTACGCCATTGATTATCTGGTTCCTCTTCTTCCATGCTATAGGTTACTTCTCATGGTTAGGTGATTGGATGTTTGCTGGGTCAGATCGTCCGGGTTGGGCAGCTATAAGTTGGATAATCGAGCAAGTGATTAGAATTGGACTGTTATTTGTTTTCATACCCTTGTATGGATGGTTCAGTATAACGTTTGGTTCTCCGATGGTTGCAATAATGTTTGCTTACTTCCCTGCATTAATCATTAAGAACATCTTTATGTGGTGGGGTATAAGACGCGATGACTACTTCAAATTCAAGTGGAAAGATTTGGCTTGGCAAGGCTTCATTGCACCTTTATTAGCAGCTGTATCTCTCTGGGGTATTATGGAAGGATTATGCCTTCTTATCTGGCAAGGAGAAATCATCACCTCTGTAGTAATTCTTCTGATAGGTACTCTAGTAGGTATGTACATCTACGCCTTTATTGCTGCTTTCTTAGGCGCGTTCGATGATAATACGTTAGCTGAGTTCAAACGAGCAACAGAGATGGCTAAAGGTTTGCAATTCATGGCTAAACCTCTTTATTATGTATCCAAATGGGGAGCAAAAATATCTCCACTACATAATAGATTCCCCATAACAATATATGATGAGGCAACTAAAGAGGCTAAACAACTTACAGATGAGAAGACAAAATTAGTAATCTAACCATGATTAGTCAATCTAATGGCTAATATCTTGCTAAATTTCCGAGATTGAAGTCGTTATGATTATTTTTTCACTATATTTTACTGATTTTTTCAATAAATTAACCCAATTATCCCTTAGACACGATATTTTCACTATACTATAATTAGAAATTGCCATTTCCAAGCCACAAATCAAGTCACTAAGGGATACTGAGATTTTCTTGTTAATACAATACTCTAATCCACCAACCACTACACCAATACCATCAGATTATCCAAATAATCCGCCTCTATAATTAAATCCATAAAATACTGCCCAAATCAGTGGGTTTACCCACTGGATGTAGGGTATATCTTTAAATCAGTTGATAATTTTCAATAAATAAGCAAAAAGAGAAAAAATAACCGAGTTATTCTCGGTCAGTGGTCATCTGCTCCTTAGGAGCAGAATTGTTTCTCTTTCTTTTTTATTTTTTTGTTTTTAATGCTGATTGTACTGTTCGTCTTATCCACTCTTCTTCATCATGAAGCAATTCTTCACAATACTCCCAATGTTCTCCTGCTATCAATCCCATCAAGGATATTTTCTTGAATTTTCTAGGTTTGTTAGGTGTAGAAGTAAACATGAAAAGAAGCCTTGCAGCTTTTTTCTGCATCTTCATTAAATCCATCGATAGTTCTAGAGGTATTTCATCATCCTGAAGTGTTATCGCAACATCATAACTTGAAGTATTGATGGTAGCAAATTTTGTCAAAGCTAGCAACGAATAATTTCTGATCCAGTCAATTCTTGAAGATGTTAAAGCATGATTATATAGAGATGATAAACATCCATCTCTTATCAACGACTTCAGTGCAGACCTTCTGTTACCATCGCCAGCAGATGGTGTTGAAATGATTTTATCGTAATTGCTACAATCCATTAACACATACTATCACTTTCTCTCAAATAAACTTTAGTAAATGGTGAGGTGATAAAATTTTTAACTCTCTTTGTAGCAAAAGAGTTCATGGACTCTGTAACCCATGGAAGTATATCTGTACTTATTGGGTTTATATTCATTCAATTTTACGATGTCCCACTCTGGTTACTTCTAATTGTAATGTTTGTTTTCGGAGTTCTTGTTGATTATGATCATGTTTTCTATTACAAGAGGAAACACCCTGAGATTAAATTATGGAATATTCCTCAACTGATTAAGCTTTATTTCAAAACAGTGGATGAAAGAGATGAGTTCATTTATCATACTTGGTTGCATGAACCATTTGGTGTTCTAGTAGTTTGTGGCTTAAGTTCTCTCATCTTCTGGGTGGCTACAATTCCTGAAGTAGCAATCTTGGCGAGTAGTTGTTATGTTGCACATTATCTTGTCGACTTAATCTCAGGAAAGATGAAACCTTTAGCACCGTTCTCAAATAAAGTTACAATCAATCTCAAAATTCTACCTGCAAATGCTTTCACCATTACTGGAATTGCTTTAGGTACATTTCTTATTGCACTTATTATCTTCATTTCATTTAAACCTTAACAAAATCAGCTCCTCGATAGATTTTTAATTTCTTGATAGACTGTACACTTAATGTCTAATGAATTAATAGGAAAAGTGCCCTTTTGGATAGTTAAATTCGCCTTAAACAAGGTCATCAGAAAGAAAATGATGCAATATAATGAAGTAGTGTTGCCAAAAGACGAGTCTAAATGGGAAAAAATGGGAGAACTATCTTCTAGTAAATCTCGCAAATTTGATTTTAATGCCACCTTGAAAGATGGGGAATTTCAAATAAAATCTATTGCTAATGGGGTTCTAAATATTAGATTCTCTAAACAGCTGTCCGATATTCCTCAAACCGATGCTGTAATTCAAGACAATAAATCAGCACCAGGATTGGTTATAAAGAAAGAGGAAGAAAAAATAATCATTACGCAAGAATCTGGTCCAACGGTTTTTATTGTTGCTATTATAGACAAAGAGGCCAGCAAGATTACTTTGACTGATGGATTTGGATTCCAAATTTATAATGAAGAATTTCCGAGTTACCACGAAGAAGATTGGTACAAAACAGAAAAATTCCCGGGGGTAATTTGCGAAAACTATTATGGCTTTGGTGAGAAAGGTGGGCCTTTAAACAAAAAGGGTGAAACAATATCATTCTGGAATACAGATTCATTTTCCTATGACGATGATGATTCAAAATTATATCAATCTCAACCTATTCAAATCGTTGTTCGTTCAAATGGTTTCTGTTATGCTGTCGTTTATGATAACCCTAATCGAAGCCAAATCAGAATCGGAGACGATACTGATTGTTCAGCAAAATATTATGTTAATGGTGGTGGTATAAACTATTACATTATTGTTGGTCCTACAGTATACAAAGTATTTAGAAAACTTACAGAGTTACTTGGGAAGGCACTTTTTCCACCAATTTCTGCTCTAGGACATCATCAAAGTAGATGGTCTTACTATCCTGAATCAGAAGTTAGAGCTCTAGCTTTAGAATTCAGAAACAGGAAAATACCTTGCGATTATATTCACTTAGACATTGATTATATGGATGAATATAGAATATTTACTTGGAATAAGGAACACTTCCCAAATCCAAAGAAATTGTCAGATGATCTTTTTGAGCAAGGTTTTCGTTTGATGGCTATGACAGATCCTGGAGTAAAAGTGGACCCAGATTATAAACTTTACAAGGAAGGAATCAAAGGAGAACATTTCTGTTTAAATCCTGATGGTTCAGTTTATGTTGGTCCTGTTTGGCCTGGTGATTGCCATTTTCCTGATTTTACTCAAACAAAAACACGTGAGTGGTTTGGTAGTCACTATAAGGCTTTAACTAAGGCAGGCATTAGAGGTTTTTGGATTGATATGAATGATCCATCAGTATTCAGTGACAAAGGAACAATAGATGATGATATCATCCATCCTGGTGAAGGAGAACCTCGTTTACATAAAGAAGTACATAATGAATATGGCCATTTAATGGCAAAAGCAACTTATGAGGGATTACAAACACTTCTTCCAAATAATAGGATTTACATCAATTCCAGATCAGCATACCTAGGAACACATAGATATGCCGGGACATGGACAGGTGATAATATTGCAAATTGGAGACATTTACAATTATCTATTCCAATGATGCTTAATATGGCTGTTTCTGGACAAGTTATGATTGGTCCTGATATTGGTGGTTTCGCTGGTAAACCCGGTTCTGAACTTCTTATCCGCTGGTATCAAGCTGGATGTTTCTACCCATATTTCAGAAATCATACGATTAACGAAAAGTGCTCTCAAGAACCATGGGTTCATGGAAAGAAAACAGAAGAAATTATCAGACGGATTATCCAATTAAGATATTCTCTAATGGTTTACATTTATAACAACATTAGAAAAGCTTGTATGACAGGCATTCCCGCATTTCGACCTTTGTGGGTAGATCATCCAAAGGATCCTATGACACATATCGATGAATGGTCAGAAACTGAATATTTGTTCGGAGACAGTTTACTTATTGCTCCTGTTCTTAAGAAGGGTAAAAGGAAAAGAGAAGTTTATCTTCCTCAAGGTAGATGGTATAGTTTCTGTGGGGAATTTGTTTTTGATGGTGGAAAAGTGTATGAAATTGATGTGCCTTTGAACATGGTACCAATATTTGTTAAGGAAGGCTCTATTATACCTTATATTACGGAACCTATTCAGCATACAGGAGAGATTTACAAATCAAAAATTTCTCTTAGAGTTTACCCCAAAGATTCAGAAGCTAAAGGAGAAATCTATCTTGATGATGGAGACTCACTTGAATTTAATCGGGGTGATTACGAAATCGTTAATATTCAAGGAGAGAAAAAGACAGGGGATACATGGTATTTCAATGTTAATAGAGAAGGGAAGAAAAAGAAATATGTTGAACTTGGAGAAATAAGCATAATGGGTGAAGAAAAGACAAATTATTTGGTATTTGAGAAATAAATCTCTAATCCAAGTATTTTCTAGCTGTTCCCCAATTAATTTTCTTAAAAGATTCAGCATATTTTACATAAGCCATTCTGCCAGTCATTAACATGCCTGCTAACTTATATGCTCTTACTGGCCATTCTCCATATGCTTCTTCGTAAACGTTAAAGAATTCCATAATTCTCTCATGTTGTTCAGTTACATCGACATAAACACAATTTTGTATATTAGGATCATCTCCTATGTTTGGTGTATAGAGACTTATAGGCTTTCTATGAGGTTCTAAATTGCTATCGTCTTCATTATATCTTGCATAAGAGATAGCATCAAGAACTATATCGTGAGTGTAACGATGATCTGGATGACCAGTTCCTATAGTTGATGATTTTCCCCAAGTAATAATAATATCTGGTTTAAGTTGTTTGAATATCCTAGCAACTTTCTTAGCATTTTCAACAGAAGGAAAAACTCCTGAATCTGGAAGATCCATCAGTCGATATTGTGCTCCTATAATTTTTTCGATTTGGTTAACATGTCCTTGTCTAATTAATTTTATTTCATCATGGGTCCCCTTTAGAGAAGAAGCATTCTCACCATGAGTCAGCATTATAACATAGACATTATCCCCACGATCGCTATGGTTCATTAATGTGCCAACTGCACCAGCTTCATCATCTGGGTGAGCAAAAACAGCTACAACATTAAATGGTTTATAATTATCATTCATTAATTTAATATTTAGCTCTGCTATTAAAAAAATCGCGGTTATACAAAAAAGAGATGGATTCTTCAGAATCCATAGAGTGCGGAGTATTTCTTCTTCAAGAAATCAATTAGATACTTAGGTGTAGGAAATTCACCTGTGACAACTTTAACAAGATCAGGAGCTTCGTAGAGATTTCCTTTTTCTTGGACGTTGGTTTTCATCCAATCTAGAATTGAAGATATATCCCCTTTCTCCAATTTGATATTCCAATCTGGTATATCTTTAATCAATTTATTGAAGAATTGAGCTGCATAAACGTTGCCGAGAGAATATGTTGGGAAATAACCAAAGGTTCCTCCACTCCAGTGAATATCTTGGAGAACTCCATCACTATCTTTTTTGACTTCTATACCTAACATTTCCTTCATTTTATCTTTCCAAATTCTAGGTAGATCTTTTATCTCAATTTTCCCTGCAAATAGATCTCTTTCGATTTCAAATCTAAGGATAATGTGCAAGTTATATGTGACTTCATCTGCTTCGACTCTTATCATGGATGGTTCTACTGCGTTGATTGCACGAATGAAACCTTCATATTGAACGTCGGAGAAAATATTCCCGGTTAGTTCTTTGAATCTATCCAAATAATAGAACCAAAAGGACTTACTTCTCCCAAGGGTGTTTTCATAAAATCTGGATTGAGATTCATGAAGACCTAAAGAACAATAATTCCCTACAGGTTGGTATCTCCACTCTTCTGCTTGGTTTTGTTCATAACAACCATGACCACCTTCGTGCATAACTGAGAAGAATGAGCTTGTAAAATCGTCTACTCGATATCTTGTTGTGATTCTTACGTCATCGTAAGCTCCTGTTGTAAATGGGTGTGTTGAAACATCAATCCTTCCTTTTTTCATGTTAAAATTGATTAAAGGAACAAGGTCATTGGATAATTTATCCTGTATATCCAAAGGAACTTTTCTATATATCAAGGAAGTATCTGGTTGTGTAGATGCTTCTTTACATTTCCTTATGAGCTCAATTGTAGCTTCTTTTAATGGTGTAAAAATCTCTTTATATTTTTCACTCGTCATTCCAGGTTCAAAGTCATCGAGAAGAACCTCATATGGAGGGATATCTGGACTAATGTAGTTAGCGTACTGTTTTGCCATTTCAAATATTTTCTCTAGAAAAGGTTGAAACTTTGAAAAGTCATTTTCAGCTCTTGCTTCTTTCCAAGCTTCTACAGCTATCACAGAAGTTTTGGTATATTCAATAACAAAGTCTTCAGGTAATTTTGTTACTTTGTCATAATCCCTTTGAATTAAATGAATATTCCTCTTTTCTATTTCAGACATCTTAGCGTAATCTTCATGCTCTTTGATTTCCTTCAATAGTTCTCCTATCTTAGGATTTGTACTAACTTTATGATTTAATCCTGCAATATATCCCTGTTGTTCACTACGTTGGATTATACCTCCCTTAGGCATTAACACTTCTTGGTCCCAACCGAGAAGCATACCTATTTGTCCAACTACTTGCATCTCCTTGTATATTAGCAGAAGTTGTTCGTATCTTTCTTTCATTTGGATCATCATCTGGTATGAATTTATATCTTTAAGAGACTGATATATGTTTTGTCTTAAAGTATATTTTCTTGTCACATCCTAATTGTAAAAATATAAATAATAGCAACCATCATCTAGTTACTATGAACTTTTTAGGTTTCAAAACAAGAATCTTATTATTTTCCTTATTACTCACCTCAGTTCCTTTGACCTTAGTCGCAGGGACTAATTCTGATGTTACTCAATTGGATATTTCATTAGATGCAACTAACAAAGAATGGACAGTTTTAATCTACATGTGCGGTGACAATAATTTAGAATATTTTGCTATGGATGATTTAAACGAACTTGAAGCAGCTGGAGGCACAACTGCTGATGTTAATGTTGTAGTCATGGTAGATCAAAGCACAGAGGATTTTGCTGATCCCGCGTATGTAAGTGCTTGGACAGAATCTAGGTATTATGTAATAGAAGGAGACTCATTAATTAGCACATTTACTTCTCCTCTCAATACCTCGCTTGGTGAACAAAATATGGGAGACGGTGCTACACTGACCTCTTTTGTAGATTGGGGATTAACCAATTTTCCTGCAAATAATACTGCATTAATCCTTTGGGATCATGGTGGTGGTTTAGATGGTGTTTGTTGGGATGATGATGATAATGATTATCTGACAATTGATGAAGTTGATGATGCCTTAGAAGGTTATTACTTCGATTTGATTGCTTTTGATGCTTGTATTATGGGTCATATAGAAATATTATATGAGCTCCAAGATAATTGTGGAACACTAGTGTCAAGCCTTTACAATATACCCGGGGACGGATACCCATATGATATGATCCTTGCAGATTTGATATCCAACCCAACTCAATCAGCAAGTGAATGGGCAGATACAATTGTCATGGAATACGTATTTTACTACTCGATGTATGATGTTGACGTTACTCTATCAGCTTATAATACAACAGCAATAGCAGGAATTGATACGTTTGTAAATGATCTTTCACAAGCTTTGATAGCTGCGTTGCCAACGTACTATAGCACTATTTACAACGCGATTAATATGGCAGATAGCTATTTTCCTGAATTTGTTTGTGAATTCTATCAATTCATTGAAGAAGTGCAGAGCATATCTGCTTTTGGTGTTGATACAGCTGCAACCAATCTCTTAAACATGTTAGATGATGCGTTGATTGCATATGATTCAAGTTTGTTAACAACACCTTATGGACTTTGGGTTTTCCTTCCAAGTTTACCTTATAACTATATCAATGACTTCTATATTTACTCGAATCAAAGCGTAGTCAACAGTTATATCAACAATTACTATGATTTAGAATTTGTTGCTAATACTGATTGGGATAACTTCGTATATGAATGGAGAGATACCGTAGACACCCTTATTCCTTCAGTCTCTGTAGGTTCTCCATATTCTGGATCTCTAACTGATGGCTCTTACAAATATATACAAGCTGATTTATCAAGTCCTGGAGCTGGAATTGCCTATAAGGCTAATCTAACAATGGATTCATTTGTCGATTTCGATTTGTATGCATTTAATGAAGAAGCTTATCTAGGTATGTCAAACGGAGTTAGTGCTTCGAGTACAAACTTTGGTGATTATCCAGAAGTGCTGATTCTCCCTATTTCAGGTGTAACTACGGTGTTCTTTAAGGTAGAAGCATACTCGGGTTCTGGTTCTTACACTTTGACAATGGAAACAATTGAATATGACGATGATGAGTATGAAGAAAATGACAATATAAACTATGCTGCTTACTTAGAACTCAATAATGAGTACAATCTGATTTCATATGATGATGATTTCTTTGAAATCGAATTAACCTCCGGTCAAAATGTTGAGATAATCTTAGATTTCAATCCTTCTACAGTTGATTTAGACCTCTATTTGGTTAATGACCAAGGTGATATCGTTGATTATAGTGAAAGCTATGAAACAGATGAATACATAGATTATACAGCAACATACACTGGGTCCTATTTCATTTATGTTAGTTACTTTGACGGTGAATTAGGTTCAGGTTATATTCTTGGTATTTGGTCATCAATCGGTCCTGATGTTTCAAGTATAAACCATGTACCTTTTGCTCCTGACGCTGGAGAGAATATTCAAGTTACATGTATCGTTACAGGTCCATATACTATTACTTCTGTCATCCTATCTTATTCATATGATGGTGGTTCAACATGGACAAATGTTACAATGTCTAGTAGTGGAAGTGAATATTATTCTGGCACAATACCAGGAAATGAAAATGCAGATGATATTCGTTACAAAATTTACGCAACAGATTCAGAAGACAATTCTGTGGTTACTACTTCAAAAACAATTGAATATGCATCTCCAGGATTCATTGCATTTCCATGGTTTATGATACCTGTACTGCTTGTTGGTTTAGCTTTTATCAATAAGCGTTTCCTTAAAAAACTCAGAAATAAGAACTAATTTTCCTTTTTATTCCTCTTTTTTTACATTCATTTAAGTTATATAGTACTAGTTAATTTTTTTTTCAGATGACTAGATTGAAGATTTTGGGAATAGATTCAGAGAAGTGTATCAAATGTGAAAAATGCATAACTGCTTGTTCTGTCAGACTTTTCTCTGTTCAAAGAGTTGGTATGGAAAAGAAAATAGTTCATGATGATCCTTATCACTTCTGTTTTCGCTGTGGTCATTGTATCTCTATCTGCCCCACAGAAGCAATTTCTTATGAGGGGGAGGATAAAACCTATGCTTTTGAAGAGATTGGTCATCCTGAATCTCTAATCACTTATGAAGACCTGATGAAGTACATAAGAGTTAGAAAGTCAATAAGGATCTATAAAGATAAACCTGTTCCCAAAGAGGACATAAACCGTGTTTTGGAAGCTATGAGATATTCCCCTAGCGCTAGTAATAGGCAAAGTAGGCAATATATAGTTATTACGAATAAAGAAAAAATCGCTTGGTTATCCTCAAGGGTTGCGAGTTTAATGGAGAAGACAAGAAAACTATTGCCTTTACGTCATCTAATCGCTCCTTTCTTAAGTCCAACATTGCGTAGAAGAATCAAGAGTCCAAGGACTAAAAGGAGTTTAGAAATGTTCTTTGAGAGAACGGAAAAAGGTGATGATATGATATTCTTTAAAGCTCCAGTTGTCATCATATTATATGCTCCTTCTTACTCAAAAATGACTGGTGTTGATGCTGGGATTGCTATTACTCACGGGATATTTGCGGCACAAGCTCTTGGTTTAGGAACTTGTTGGATAGGTTTTGCTCATGAGTATCTCTGGAGAAGTAAGAAGACAAGAAAAGTTATAGGAATACCAAAAAACCGTAATGTCCATGGTGTATTCGTAATGGGTTACCCTAACATTAAATTTGAACGAGCAGCACCAAGACGTAAATTAAAAGTAAGTTGGAAAGAATAGGAAACCTTCTCTTTTAGTTACTCTTCTTTTATTTTAACACTCCCAGTTTTTAGATCAAATGTGTATATGTCTCTTTTCCCAGGAATCTGAACGCTAATCTGATTTAGATCTAACTTGTACAAATAGAATCCTGGATCATCATATGATTTCCAGTATCCATCAAACCAAGGAATCGCTTTAGCAACATCTGTTTTTATATCTAAATCAGTAATCAGCAGTGCTTTTCCTCTACCTCTAATGGTACTCATTTCTTCTTTATCATGTGGGTTGATAGCAAATTCTACATTATTATTTTTTTCAAGTTCAGTAATTTTCTCTCTTCCAGCAATACTAACAAACCAGCATGTATCATCATGATAAATTAACGCCATTGGTCTCACTCTTGGTTGATTTTCAACAACTGTAGCAAGATACATCAATGGTTGAAGTTGAAGATAGTTTAAAACGTTTTCAAGTTTCATAAAAGTTGTTTATTATAGGCATTAATATTCTTTGTCTGATATTTGTAAAAAAAAGAGCGTAAAAGGAAAAAAGTATTGAAAATAAAGGATTATTGATATTAATGATCAAAGTACTTGAACATTATAATGGCGACAATTCCTGGACCAGTATGTGTAAAAATGGCTGAACCAATTTGGAGACTATCCATGAATTTAATGTCTGGATATTTCTCTTTAATGTAACTTTTTGCAATTGTTACTCCATCCTCAGCCATTCCGGAACTAATGTATACAGCTAAATCTTCCTTATCCTTTATTTCATCGTAAGCTCTGTCTACTACTTTCGTAATCGCATCTTTATATGAACGAGCAGATCCAAAAGCTTCAAGCTTCCCTTCATAAGTTCCTTCCAATGTGGGGATAACACCTAAAATCGATCCTACTGCATATTTCCATCTACTAACTCGTCCTCCCTTCATCAAATATCTAAGTGTCTTAACTGTCAATGCAGATTTTAGTTCTTTTAGCTTAAAATAATCCAAAGCTTGAATTGTCTCTTCAATAGATTTTCCCCCATTGAGCAATTGATAAGCTTTTAATGCTTGAATACCTATTGCAATTGTTGCTTGGAAAGAATCATAAATTGTTATGTTGGCCTTACCGCCTTCTTTTTCAAAAATTTTCTTGGCAAGGTGAGCTGTGCTAAATGTTCCTGTGATACTAGCAGCCATTGTTATATAAAATATCTCTTGATATCCCTCATTTTCCAGTTCCTTGAATATAGTTAACATTTCATGTGGATTAGGATGAGCTGTTGTAGGGTGATTTTTTGCAGTTAAAACTCTATTATAATAATCTTCATTGCTTATTTCTATCCTTTCTTTAAGAACTTCGTCCGTATCTGATAAAACAACAGAAAATGGAACAATCTTAAAATTGTATTTTTTTATCATCTCATTTGTTAAATCAGCACCTGAGTCAGTAAGAATACAGAATTTAACCATAATAATCATGAAGTTAACGATTCATTATATATGAACATTTTTAAAAACAAAAGAAAAAAAGGAAAATACTATTTTGCAGATTTTTTACGCAAAAAGTACTTAACAAGAATGAATACAATCGTGCCTAGAATCAAAATAATACCAATTATAGTTGTTGTTATTATTTCTAACTCAACAACGCTTTCACTGAACCTCTTGATGATAATTCCTGAAAATGCCCAGATGAGATTAAGATTTACCCAACCATGGTTATCCCAGGAACACAGTTGTATATTGAAAACCTAGAAGAAACAAAATCCTATCTTGAGTCTAAAGATCTAACAACTTCAGAAATATTTGATAACCCTAGCAATGTTTCATTCTTCAACATTCAAGATACTGAAGGTAACAAAGTACAAATTGTATCCGAGCCTAGAATTCATGCTTAGTTTTTTCGGAACTTGAAGCTATGTCTAGGTGAGAAATAGTGGATTTATTATCTAAATTGCTATTGTGAAGCTTGAAATCGCCTTGTACGTGAAAATACTTCCGACAAAAAGCGAATTACTATCGTATTATTCACGTAAGATTCTTTTCTCGTTTTAAGACGATTTTGGAGAAACTTTATTATTCGCCGAGAATATTTTCAGTTGAATATAATGACATTTTCAATAGTAGCTTATGATCCCGAAAGGAAAGAATGGGGAGTAGCAGTTCAATCAAAATTTATCTCTGTAGGTAGTATTGTTCCATGGGCAATTTCTGGTGTAGGAGCTATTGCAACTCAAGCATGGGTAAACACTAGTTATGGTCCAAAGGGACTTGCTTTATTGGAGCAAGGGTTGACAGCTGAAGATACAATTAGTTTGTTGACTAAGAATGATGATAAGAGAGAAGATCGACAGGTAGGTATAGTTGATTCTTATGGTAATGCTGCATCATTTACTGGATCAAGATGTTTTGATTGGGCGGGACATATCGTTGGAGAAAATTATTCTTGTCAAGGAAATATCTTAGTTTCCGAAGACACAGTTCTAGCAATGTCACAAGCTTACCGTGAAACCAAAGGCGATCTTGCTCTCAAACTCCTTAAAGTTCTAGAAGAAGGTCAAGAAGCTGGTGGAGATAGCAGAGGTAAACAATCCGCTGCTCTGCTTATTGTGAAGGAAGAAGGAGCTTATGATGGTGGAACTGACAGATACGTCGATGTAAGAGTTGATGAACATAAGCACCCCATCAAGGAACTTAGAAGAGTCTTTGAAATGTACAATCTATCATTGCTTAAACGAGATGAACCAGATGATAAGGTGAAAATGGAAGGAGATATCATGAAAGCAATAAAAGAAGTTCTCAAAGCAGATGGTTTCTATGAGAAGGACATTGACGATAAATTAGATACTTACACTAAAGAAGCTTTGCAAAAATGGATGCACACTAATAATTTTGAGGTTAAGCACAGAGACGATAATTATATGTGGGGAGCGGTTTATCGTTATTTCGAGAAGAGGAAGGAAGAACTCTAAAGATATGGTTTAATTAGTCAAAACTGAAAGTGATTAATATGAGTTATAGAACACCAATTCAAGTCCTTGTATACCCTTTCAAGCAATCAGAAGAAAAAATAGAATATCTCTTGTTAAAAAGAACAGAAGAGCGTGGAGGATTCTGGCAAGGTGTCACTGGACATACAGAAAGAAGTGAGAAAATAATTGATGGTGCAAAGCGTGAATTGCTTGAAGAAACGAGCTTCATCCCAAAATTCATTTTTCAAACAGAACATTCTTACAAAATAGATATTGCAGAGGAATTTAAAGATCAATACCCACCTAATACTACCGAATTATCAGAATATGTTTTTCTCGCTAGAATTGATCAAGTTGATGATCCTACCATTGACTCATTCGAGCATACAGATTGGAGATGGTGTTCTTATGAAGAAGCTTTAGAACTCTTAAAGTGGGAAGAAAATAAGAAAGCGCTTGAGTATTGTCATAATCTGTTAAGCGATTAGTAAAATTTGTACAAAAAAAAAGAAGTGGAGGTTAAAACTTCTAATTTTCACTGTTTTTGAAAGATTTTACTATCTGAATAGTTCTAAAACTTGAGTAAATTGCAGCTAGGAGTAGAGATGCTGAACTAAATGTTATACTGACGAGGGGATCTGGCAATAAGAAGAAGAACAGTAATGAGATAACTAAACTGGCTCCTAAAAACCCAGCAAACAACCCTAATGAAGGAATCATCCAACCCTTGAAAACATATATCTCCGTTAATATGCCAATTTTCAGACTTCGTAAACTTTCATACTCTTCAGGTAGATTGTATTTGTTATTTTCATTCCTCTCAAGTAATTTTATCTGTTCAAGTCTCTGGAGATGATATTGTGCATGACTTGCAGTTTTCAAGCCAAGATCTCTTTGGGTTTCTCTTACACCTATATTATTTCCTTTCTTAACGGCATAAACAAAAACGCGTAAAGCTGTTCCTGTTAAGGAAGAAATAATGTCTTCATTAGGTAGCTCAGTCATTCTCAATTCTCCTAAATAGCTAAATATGGTGTAAATAGATCTGTCAATGATTGAATATAGTCGTCGAATGCGCTTTCAGGCGATAAAACAGCTGACCCAATCATGTTGGAGTTTACAGCTTGAAAGTTGCCTTCCCATGTAGTAGTTTGATATAGAATTAAACTTTCCATATTAACATACAAGAATATAACGGTTCCATTTTCCAAATATAGTTCAGTAATCCATTTAAGATTCGGAAGTTCATCTTGATCTCCATATGGTAATTCACCATAAGTACCAACCCTTTCAGTATTATTAATAGATGTAAAAAGTCCTCTTCCAATCTGGTCAACTTCAGAAGTTGATAGAATGAAATCTATTGCATCATCTGGGAACATTACATGTGCTGTTACATTCCAACTATAATCCGAACTGTCACCTATCTGATCAATTGTTGCCCATATTAATCTTTCATGTATCGCTTGTGTAGCATTCCCTACTATTTCTACATGAACTATGTTAGGGATTTCTGATTCTACTTCCTCCGCCAATCTAGTTGTGAAGGGTATTCCTGGTTCTGGATCTGGTAATCCTGGAGTGTTTGTCCCAAAGTACACACTAACTCCAATAACAGTGCCTAGAATTATTGAGGCACCAATACCAATTGCAAACCACTTCCAAAAGTTTCGAGTTAGATAACGCGAAACCACTTTGCCTAAGAAATTTTCTTTGCTCATTTTTTTCCACCGAAGTGTGTAACTTCAAGATTCTCTGGGCCTTCGACCCTTATAATAAAAGGTTTTGTACATCTATTAACTTTTCTTGTACAAGGTTTTGAACAACTCAAAATTCCTTTTTGCTTATAGCAAAAACAAGCAATGAAATAGTAATCGAGACAAACAAATAGTAAAAAACCAAAATATCAGATAAAATGAGAATTAAGGTTGTTATGTTAATTAAATATGTGAAAATCAATCTCCACCTTCTTTTTAGGAATAATTTCAAGTTAGGTCGGTAGTATTTTCCATCGTACATATATCTCGCCGTTATGCTTCCGGAAGTAAAAACAGTTATTAGTATAACGACTGCTTACCAAATCTTAAATTTCTTCTATATTGATTTAATTTTGTTAAACAAAGTATAATCTGTTTTTATATATCAGTTAATTTATTCTATTTAAGATATGAATGAACGTTTCATCTGATAAAGAAGGATTGATTGAAGCTATCTCAATTGTCAAAAAGTATGAAAACTATCGTGTTCAGAAATTGTGGGGAATTGCTTTAATTTGTATCCCCTTATTCAATATTCTTTTTGTTATATTATTTGAGACAACCAATCTAGTGTCGAGAAATTCAGAGTTAATATATTTCATATCTCAATCAGTACTAATGGTCATTATTCTAGGTGTTTTTTGCTATAATTTGATTCGAACAAAGAAATTGAAGATAAAACATAGTAACATTGTATCCTCTTACTACGTAGGCTTAGGGATAGCTTTACTTCTAATATTCTACTTTTTTGCTGGAAATTTTATAATTCTGGAATATTTAGAACTCAATTCTCTTTCTGACTCTTTATATGATAGTTTCCCGTTTCCATTATATGGCAATCCTATATCTATTCCTGCTGGATCAAGAGCATATAATACAACTTATACTTATGTTTACTGGGGAGACAATATTGCTTTTTTACTAAGTTATTTTCTCCTACGCTTTAGCATAAAAGAATGTAAATTCAAAGAGCTGCTTTATGGTATTATTTTCTTTTTCATTTTTGATATCTTGTCGTATATATTTGATGCATTTGTCTTTGAAACAGAAATTTTTGGTAGTGGTATTTTTATTGCTGTTTCTAGTTTCATTGCAATATTGTGTGGGGTCTATTCCATAAGAAGAGCTTATAAGACTTTAAATAAACAGTCTAACTTGAGTTTAAGTGGTATTAATGACCAACAGCAATGAGAAAGAGGTAAAACTACCTCCAGTACATGAGATTTTTTCTTTCTCTGCTCGTTTTAATATCATGTTAATACTACATGTTCACAAGAAGATTGGTTTTACAAAGGTGCAAAAATTGTTGAATTTAACACCAGGTAATTTAACTCATCATCTTACTAAACTTTTAGAAAATGGATTTATTACTGTTAATAAAATGCTTCTGTCAACACGTCCAACGAGTATCATCCACATAACAGAAAAAGGAAAAGAGAGTTTTGCTTTGTATTTAACTCAGTTTAAAGATATTTTGGACGAGATTGAGTTTTAGGATAATATCTTGTCAAAGGATCATTTACTAGTTATTGAACTAGAGAATACCTGCAAGGAATGTTTCCAAGAAATTATCTAGAAACATCATTATAACAAATCCTGCAATTAATCCATATGTAGCCATTCTTGAATACCCTTTTCCTTCCCGATGAGTTTCTGGAATTATTTCATCTGCAATTACAAAAATCATAGCACCTGCAGCAAAAGCCATTCCGAAACCCAAGAAGAATTTAGCAACGCCAACTACAGCAACACCTAGAAACGCGCCAATAGGTTCAACTATTCCCGATGCTGCTGCAATGAAAAATGCCTTTCGTCTGGTGTATCCTTCTTTTAATAGAGGCATAGCTACAGCTGTTCCTTCGGGTATATTCTGTAATCCTATGGCTATAGCAACAATTAAACCAGGAACAATATTTTCACTACCTGTTCCGAAACTAACACCGACTGCTAACCCTTCGGGGAAATTGTGAATAGTTATTGCAATGACAAACAACCATGTAGCCGCTAATCGTTTAGATACCTTTCCTTCGGGACCTTTTACAAAATGCTTGTGCGGTGCCCATTTGTCAATAAGCGCAATAAAAAGTACTCCCACAATTACTCCTCCACTAACAATCCAAACTCCACCACCTTCACTAGCTGGAAGATCGAGAGCTGGTACAAGTAAGCTAAATGCGGAAGCGGCTAGCATTACTCCTGCAGCAAAACCGAGCAAAATATCCAATGCTTTATCTGAAATATCTTTTAGGAAGAATACTGGAAGTGCTCCTAAACCTGTAGCTAAGCCAGCCGCAAGAGAAGCGATAGTTCCCCAAAGTATGATCATCCAATCCATGAAAATCTCTATATTCCTACTAGTAGAACAAGACTTTCATCCTTAATAACTTTAACTTGTGTCAAAATCAACAGTAAATGATAGAAGGCAAAAACATTTTTACTACATCAATTTATTTCAATTAGTAATTGTGATTATGATGAAAATTTCTACATTAAACAAAACTTTGAGTGACTTTGATATTCCTCTAGCAATTGTTGGTGTTTTAGAGAATCCAAAAGACGATCCAATTGTATATGATGAGCAAGGTAAACTTTGGCAAGTTATTAAAGAAACTGTAGACCTTGGCGACTTCAAAGGTAAGACAGGAGATCTTTCAATTGTTTATACGAAAGGACAAATTGGTCCAAAGAGAATACTGCTCGTTGGGCTTGGGAAAGCAGAGAAAATTACCCTCGAAAGCATAAGAAAAGCTCTAGGAAATGCTTCTAGAAAAGCAAGAGCTCTAGATGTAAAAACAGTGGGAATATGTGTTAACATCTTCAACCGTGGTAATTTTAATGTATCTGAACTATCCGAAACAATTGTACAAGGTATAGCTTTAGGAAGTTATCAAGATATTGAATATCGAACAAAAGATCTAGAAAAATACAAGTTCATAGAAGAATTAATCCTTTTCAGTCCCGATTATTCAAATGATGAAATGAAATCTGGAGCAGAAAGTGGACTGACCATAAGTGAAGGAGTTAATTTATGTCGAAAACTTGCTTGGGGACCTGCTAACTTTATTACTCCTACAAGGCTTGCAGAAGAAGCTAAAAAACTTGAAGCCTATGGTGTTAAGACTACAATTATTGATCGGAAAGAAGCTGAGGAAATCGGTTTAGGTAGCTATCTGGCAGTTGCAAAAGGAACTGATGAACCACCTAAATTTATCATAATGGATTATGGTTCTGAAAAACAAAATGTGGAAACTGTAGCCTTGATTGGTAAAGCAATCACCTTTGATAGTGGTGGTATTAGCATTAAACCTGGCCAGAACATGGAAAAAATGAAAGCCGATATGACTGGTGGAGCAGTAGTTATTGGTGCTATGAACGCAATAGCAAAACTAGGTTTAGATTTACATGTTGTTGCTATCGTTCCCGCAACTGATAATATGCCCTCCGGAAAAGCCTACCATCCAGGAGATATCATTACCAGCTACAGTGGTCAAACAATAGAAGTGATCAATACTGATGCTGAAGGAAGAATGATTCTGGTAGATGCTTTAACATATGCTGCCAAACACTATCAACCAAAAGCTATGTTTGATTTTGCAACTCTAACTGGGGCAATGATGATAGCCTTAGGAGAACATGCTATAGGTTATTTCTCCAATCATGACTTTGTTGTAGAGAAACTAGAAGATGCATCAAAAACTAGTGGCGAAGGAATCTGGAGAATGCCTCTATGGGAAGTTTATGATCAACAATTAAAGAGTGATGTAGCTGATGTGAAACACACAGGAGGAAGACCTGGAGGATCTATTACAGCAGCAAGATTTCTAAGTAAATTTACATTAGAAGTTCCTTGGGCGCATCTTGATATAGCAGGTACTATGGAACAAAGTAGTGATAAGGATTATAATCCAAAGGGTAGTAAAGGACCTGCAGTCAGGTTAATTGTTGATGTGTTAAGAAACTGGAAAACATAAAATTGGCTTCATTTGGTTAATTCTAAAAACTTCTCTTTCTATTTTTTTATTTTATTTCATCAGTTTTACTTAACAATTTTATTCGATTAACTCCTTTGTACTGATCTATCAAAGGGAGAATAATTTCTGGTACCAGGAGCTTCCATTCCTCTCCACTAATCATCTTTTCACGTATAATTTTTCCACTGAATTCTTCTCTATTATTTAGAGGAATCTCTCTTACTTCCTTCTTACCTAGATTTGAGAATAGTTGCTGAACCAAAGGATTATTGGTAAAAACTACTTCAAAGGAGGGGACAAGATCTATAACGTTTGCTGCCCAAATTGTGTTTCTGTTAATATCTGGAATAGCTGTGATGTAAAACTGATTTATATTGAAATGTTCTCTTATAATAGTTGTTACCATTTCTAGCCTTTCTCCACCTGTGAAAGGATTCTTAAGAGAATAGGCTTTTTCACCACTACCTATAAGGATGATAATTTCATCTATATCTGTTTGTCCAAGAATATACTCTATAGCATAAATATGACCTTTGTGAGGTGGATTAAATCTACCTAGGTATAAAGCTCTCATTTCAAATAAAAATGGACGTTCCAGAATATATGTGTTTGCAAATAACTGCCACTCTAACAAGTATTTCTTTACTAAACAGAGTAATATTTACCCTTTTTTTTAATTAGGTTTTCTTTTACCATTTTTTGAAGAATGCTCTCAAGTTTCACTTCTTGTAAATTTAGTACTGTTATCATCTGATTTATTGTTATCTTCTTACTTTCCAAAAGTAATTTGAGTATCTTACCTCTATATTCTCTATCAGACCCTTTGAATTTACCCTGTTTTGTTAGTGGTTTTATGCCTGTTTTTGCTACAGTTAACTCAATTGAACCGTAATCCATTAATGCATTATGCCAATCTCTAGATCTGCCTTTTGGTACAAGTTTCTTAGCAATTTCCCATAAATCCCTCTCTGAAGTTTTTTCTTCTGCGAATTTCTCAGCAACAAGAATTCTCCGAATATTGGTGTCGACTGTAGCTAAATCATAATTGAAAGCAAATATTAGAATTGAATGAGCAGAATACTTTCCAATTCCCTTCATTTTTTGTAATTCTTCAGGAGTATTGGGGAATTCTTTTCTTTCTATAATCATTTGTGCTGCTTCTTGTAACCATATTGCTCTACGATTATAACCTAAGCCTGACCATAATTGGAGTATTTCGAACTTCTGTGCTTTTGCTAATGATTCTAAATCTGGGAATACTTCTACAAATTGGTTGAATTTCTCTACAACTCTTGGTGCTTGTGTTTGCTGTAACATTAATTCGGAGACAAGTATGGCGTACGGTTCTGTTGTCTCTCTCCAAGGAAAAACTCTTCTATTTGCCTCCCACCACTTGAAGATTTTTTTCTGGAATGAAGTAATCTTGGTAGAGGTAAGAGGTTTCATTATTGGGCTAGTTTAGCATAACAATTTAAAACCATTTGATTGCCAAATATTTAAAAGAAAATGGGGTGTTATACATTTGCCTATGAAAGCAAATAAGGAAAAACTGGTTAAGTATAGTGTTTACTCCGCTTTTGTAGCAGTAACGATTTTTATGATAGGAACAACTTTGGCGATGATAGTTTTTCCAGATTACAATTTTTTAAGCCAATTTCTTTCAGAGCTAGGAGTTAGAGAAGCGGCTATATATCCTTATGTTGGGGAAGTTATTGCTACACCTTATGCTGAGATTTTCAATGTAAGCTTGATGTTAACAGCAGTCTTTCTTGTACCATTTTTTCCTGCTTCTTATTTCATCCTCAAACCTGATGGAACAATTAGAAAAATCCTTCAAATTTTTATTAGTATGATTGGAGTTGTTGCAGGTTTTTTTCTGTTTTTTGTGGGAGTGTTTGATGTAGGTTTCTTTCCTGATTCACATATTGTTTCCGCTTTAGGATTATATTATTGTATTATTCTCATCTGCTTTTTATGGGGAATAGCTATTATAGCATTGAACAAAGATTCTCCATATAAAACAAGCAAACTATGGATTATTGACCCATTTGTTAGTCTTGCTGGAATCCTTGTAGGAGTGATCAATATTGGATCATTTGGTTTATATGAGTTTTTTACTGATTTACTTCCAATGGCTTTCTATCAAAAAATATTAGCGTACTTGTTCATAACATTCTTTGGTTATGTAGCACTAAGATTTGCCATACTACTTAAAAAAAGCGAAGTTATGCAGGATAAATCTGATGAATCAAAATCTATACCAGAATGAGATGAAAGTAAGAAGAAAATACTATATATACAGCTTAGCAAATTGTTACATATTACATTCCTATTACCAGAGTATTATGAAAACTTGAAATAGGATTATACTAATATTATCTAGTAAAGAGATTAGCTGAGGAAAATATTGTGGATTTCGAATTAGCTCTAGAAAGTGTTCAAAACACTATAGGAAATTTTAGAGATATGG
>BPTK01000004.1 GCA_023705905.1 Candidatus Heimdallarchaeota archaeon | reverse complement strand
GATCGTTTCACGTGACTGGAGTTCAGACGTGTGCTCTTCCGATCTGAGATAATCTTGTTTTTTGATTATACTTTGGGGAGATTTGTCTTGTCTCAGGCGGATGTAATAGCTTCTGTTAGCCAGTATGATAAAGAATTATTGGAGGATAGTCTACATTCTAGACCAGAAAGACTAACGTTGATAAATAATGCAATAGATACAAGTCTATTTTTTGAAGTGAAACCTGTTCAAAGCAAAAACAAGATTATCTCATATGTGGGTGATCTTGAACCTTGGAAAGGTATTTTTTATTATTCTAAAGCCATCGATAGTATTCTCAAACAGAGAAAAGACATAAAATTCTGGTTCATAGGTCAAGGTTCATTATTCACGATTTTGAAGAAAAAATATGCAAATGAGAATAGAGTCAAACTGTTTGGTTCAGTTAATCATACGGAAATTCCGTCCTTGCTTGAGAAATCTAATTTTCTGATTCTACCTAGTTTTTGGGAGGGTTCTCCTACCGTAATAATAGAAGCAATGGCAATGGGAATACCTGTTATAGGATCCAATATTGGTGATATCCCTCGTTTACTGAATAACGGAATTGAGGGCACACTTTTTGAAGTTGGAAACACTCTATCACTTGAAAAAACAATTATTGATTGTGTAGATGGTTATGATTTATGTATAAAGAAAGCCTTGAAAGCAATAAAGAGAATTAGAGGTGAGTTTTCTTTTTTGAGTGTCACCAATCAAATAGAGAAACTATTCTATAAGCTGGCAAACAAAGAATAGGTTAATTTCACTTAGTTTTGAATGTCCATTAACTTTTTAAATAAGAAGAAGGGCTACAATTTAGTGGTTATGTTGAGGGATAGTGAAATGCATTCCCCGAGTAGGGCTTGATTTTATTGTTGGTCACTTACTTAGCAGAGGCTACAAACCATCAATCAATAAACTGAATTTATTTTCAAATTGTTGGAAAAAAATTAATACACTAAAACATGATTTTTCTCTCAACGAGCAAGTATTAATAGACTACTTGTTATTTGGACAGCAGAATAAAAACTTAAATTTCATGTCAGAAGGAGTGATTCACAATGAGTAAAGAGAAATGGGTAGTAACGGCAGCATGGCCTTATGTAAATACAGTTCCACATTTGGGAACAATGTTACAATTGCTGAGTGGCGATGTTATAACGAGGTATAGAAAATTAAAGAAGGATGATGTTATTTACGTAAGTGGTTCAGACGCTCATGGCACACCAATTGTGGTAGCAGCTGAAGCAGAAGGAATCTCTCCAAATGATCTAGCGTTAAAATATCATAATAAAATTGTCCAATTATTAGATGATTGGAATATTGATTTTGATAAGTATACAATAACAACAAACCCTACCCACATATCATATGTACAAGGGTTGCATAAAAAAATCCATGAAAATGGATATTTTGTCTTGAAAGAAACAGAACAATATTATTGCAATCACTGCAACAGATTCCTTCCAGATAGGTTTGTTGAAGGAACCTGTCCTCATTGTGGAACAAAGGACGCTAGAGGAGACCAATGCACCAATCATAAATGTGAAAAAGTACTGAAACCCACCGAACTCATTGATCCATATTGTGCAACATGTTCTAATACCCCTACACTAAAAAAGACAAAACACTGGTATTTCGATTTACCTAAATTAACGGATGAACTCAAACAATTTGTTGAAGAAAATTCCCATATTCCACCGTTTGCTAAGCAAAAAGTACTAAGTATGATTGAAGAAGGGCTTATACAACGACCCATTTCAAGAGATTTATCTTGGGGGATACCTATAGGTCCTATCTTTGGAGAAGAATTTAACGATAAAGTCCTGTATGTTTGGTTTGAAAACGTTCTTGGATATGTTAGCACCGTTAAATTACTTGCTGAAGAACTTGGAAAGCCTGAGATGTTTGACGAATTTTGGTTTGATAAAAAAACAAAAACTGTTTTCTGTATAGGTAAGGATAATATTATTTTTCATGCTTTATTATTCCCTGGTATGCTAATGGCGTCCAAAGATTCTTATCCCTTACCTCATGCAATAGCTACAACAAATTTTCTTATGTTTAAGGAAGGACCATTTTCAAAATCGAAAGGAATTGGTATTTGGGGGGACGAAGCAGTAGCAGCGTTGCCAGCAGATTATTGGCGTTATTACCTTATGATAAATAGACCCGAGCTCAAAGACTTTTATTTTGATTGGGAAGAATTTGCATCCACTGTAAACAATGACCTAAATGATGTAATGGGGAACTTTATTCATAGGACAATTACTTTTATCTCTCAACATTTCGGTGGAATAATTCCTAAGAGAGGAGAGTTGAAGAAAGAAGAAAAGGATTTACTTGCTCAGATAGAGGGCAGTATTCAGAAATACAATGAAGCAATGGAAAACTTCAAACTGAAAGATGCCACCTCAATTGCGATAAATATTGCTAGACTCGGGAATCAATACTTCTCAACAACACAACCCTGGCACTTAATAAAAACTGATAAGGAAAGAACTGCTACCGTACTTAATCTCTCTGCTAAACTATCAGAAATTCTTTCCATTCTTCTATGGCCTATTATCCCAACAACAACTGAGAACATTTGGGAAATTCTAGGATTTGAAGGTCTTCCAGTTGGTAATGGGATTGACGAGATAGATCTTGCGATTACCAATGAAGGACAGAAAGTTAAGAAATCCAAACCTGTATTTTACAAGATAAAGGGTGAAGAGGTTAAGAAGAATCTAGACGAAGTACGAGGTAAAACAAAAGAACAAAAGGAAGATGATAAAGAAATGAGCAAAATAAGTTATGATGAATTCAAGAATGTAGAACTAAAGATTGCAACAATAATCAGCGCTGAATCTCTAGAGAAAAGCCGCAATTTAATCAAATTACAAATAGATCTAGGGGAAGAGAAAAGACAAATTCTAGCAGGGGTTAAACAATACTATTCTCCAGAGAGCCTCGTTGGAAAGCAAATCGTGGTTGTTACTAATCTAAAACCAGCTACTTTGATGGATGAAAAATCTGAGGGTATGCTCCTTGCAGCTGATATTGATGGTGAACCCATAATATTGCATCCCGATAAAGATGTACCCCCCGGAACTGGAGTAAAATAAGAATCTCACCCATCTTATCTTCTTCAGCAGAGATTGTATTATCTCTGAGAATGCAACATATGACGTTTCCAGTGCTTGAGAATGAGTTTGACAACAAATTTTTATGTTGAAACAATATATCAGAAACTTATGTGGAAGCAGACAAGTATATTTTCCTAATATTACACTTCTTTTAAATAGAAAATGAAACAGTAGCTTAGGTGTAACATAATGAAATTGGTAACAGTCCATCTCCCTGATGAATTCCTTCATGATTTAGATGAATTAGTCAGATTGAAGAGATATCCTAACAGAAGTGAATGTATAAGAGTAGCAATTCGTGATTTATTAAAAGAAGAGATGTGGAACAAAAGCAACGCTTTCTAATTTTCACATCCACCCTTCTTTATTTTTGTATTTTCTTATGAAATTTTGTTAAAATAGTTTTTAGAAATGAATTTGAAAAGTTCTTATTATCTTTTCTCGTATGGTTAAATTAGTTCCTTCCCCAGTTGTCTTTCGTTTTCTTATAGCTTCTAGGAGATCATCTATTGTTACTATCTCTTCTGTACAAGATGCATATGCCATTCCTATGTCTTTTAATCGATGTGCATCACTTCCCCCGGTTTCAGGAAGGCTGTTTTCTAAAGCCATTTGTTTTGCTTTCACATTAAAAGATTTTATGGGACATGATCCATTTACGGTTTCCACAGCTATTCCCTTCAAGTTGTAAATAACTTTCCCAATGCCCTTACGGGTAAAATCAAAGGGATGAGGTACTGTAGCTAATCCTCCCAATTCAATTATTTTTTCAACAGTTTCTTCAGGACTTAGTCTCTTTTCAATAGTTTCTTTAATTCCAAGTCCAATTATATGACCTTTTTTAGTTGAAATTTCAACGCCTGGTATTATTAACAAACCATCGATTTTAAAATTTTCATGATGAAATTTTGTACTGTTGTGATCTGTTATTGCCACACCACTTAAACCATTTTTTTTAGCAATTTTGAGAATGTCTTTAGGATTACTTTTACAATCGCTTGAAAACCAACTATGAACGTGTAAATCATATCTTTTTGCATTCATTTATGATTCATCTTCTGCTTCTTCTTCAAAGACTATTCGTTCAAGTTCATCTAAATCATGTACAGAAGCTACTGCTTCTTCATCACCATGAGCTAACCACAACTTATCTTTGTCAGTTTTAAGCTCCCTAAGTTTCTCCTCTAAGTATTTATAGACTGTACTGTGTTTAGAGCCATTTATTAGTTTAATAAGGCCATCTCTCAGAATTTTCAACTTACTGAACTCTGATATTATTCCTATTGTATTACCAAAAACTGATACATGAGCACCTGTAATTTGCTCTATGATGTTCCTCGTTCGTCCATTTTTTCCAATAACTCTTGATCGTACTTCTCTTAATGAGTTTGGAGAAGTTCCAACAAAGTCTCGGATTTGTATTAAATCAAATCCCCAACTGGAATCTTTGATATGAAAAACTTTCTGAGGACTGAACCCTCTTCCGATTGCCTTAACCATGTCTCTTGAGCGCCACATATTGACAGGATCTTCAGCATCTTCCTCTATAGTAATGATGACATCTCCAGTCTTGCTGTCTACCATCAACTTACTTTCGGTTAATTCTTCTATCCTCTTCTTTGTGCTTCCTTTTGGACCTATTAGTACTGCAATCCTTTCCAATGGGATTCGTACTAGAAATTCGCTTGACATAGTTACACCAATTATATTTCCAATGTTTGTATTTTAGGGCTAGGGGGAGAATCTGTTATTTGTTCATAAAGTTCTTCATTTGGGAGTATTTCGACACCGAGAGAGCTGAAATAACGGTTAATATTTTTTATGTCTCTAAATAGAAAAGCTGCGGCATAAGGATGATCAAGTAATACTGCTTGCGAAACATCAATAAAAACTGGATCTTGTTTTAACATTAATATGTTATACTCACTCAAATCAGCATGAATTAATTTCGCATCTTCATACAATTTTGTCATATAATCCAAAATTTTTGCATACAATTTATGTGGTTTCTTAACTCTACTATCTTTAAGGAGAGGAGCTGCTTTTTCACCCTTCCCTATAAATTCCATAACTAGAACGTTTTTCTGAACTGCTATAGGTATTGGAGATCTTACGCCTATTTTATTCATTCGTTTAAGATTCTTGAACTCTTTTTTAGCCCACGTATAAATGAATGAATATGTTCCTTTTTTGTAGTTTTTAAAACGAGGATCTCCTTGCACATATATCCAATTTTTCTTAAATTCTGCAGAAGCTGTTCGATAAATCTTGATTGCGAGCTCCTCATTTTTCATGCCAAAGGCATGATATACATTAGCTTCTTTTCCAGTAGAAACACAAAATCCAATATCCCTTAAAATCTCTGAATTCATCATTTTTACTAAAAGCATACTTGTTTGAAAATCAAATACACTCTCAATTGTCTTTAAAGCATTTGAATCCTTCTCGCGAATACGACTTTTGTCTATTCTTTGGTCAATGGAAGCTATCTCTTTATCAGACATGGTATCACTATTACCTTTTTTGAGAGTGTGTTTAGGGATCTTTGGCATGGTCATCAATGGAGGAGATGAAATGGAACCGTTATTTTCAATTTTAATACAACACTTACAATAAATAAAACTATTGTTTAATCAAAGACTAATTGCAAGATAAATTAACTAAACTAGGAAGAAGGGGAAAAAGAGAATTTAAATAACAAATTCTTCTGGAATATGTTTGTTGTTTATTAGCCATCTTACTTCGTTTTTTCTAAAGCGATGTACTAATTCACCTTTTTCATCAGGTTTCATTCCATATAGGGGCATTATAATAACCACATCTCCAACTCTGCACCACATTCTCTTCCTGTATTTGCCGGGAATGCGGATTTGCCTGGTAAAACCATCTAAACATTTCACAAGTAAAATACTTGCACCAAGAATTTGGAGAACAATTCCGAAAAACTCTCCTTCTTTAGGTAATTGTGCTCTAATGGCATCAGAATCGGCTGTTACCCAACCTGAATATGTTCTTTTATATGGCTTTTTCTTACCTTTTGTCGGTTTTTTTCTTTTACTCAAATATAATCCTCATTTCTAAACAGAGGAAGGGATTAAAATATTTTGTTGTTAAGCTGAAAAATATTGAGAAAAGAAGTTTCAAACGAAACAAACAAAAAGGTGAGGGGTAAAAAACTCTTGAGGCAATAAGATGGAATATGATGAATTATTCGAAAGAGCAAGAAAACAACTACCAGAGAAAGTGTTCGAACAATCAAGATTCGAGATTCCAGAAATTCGTTCAGTAGTTGAAGGAAATAAGACATTTATAGTTAATATACGAGAAGTCTTAGAACGAATTAACAGAGAAGTAAATCACTTTCTCAAATTTATGGCTGGAGAGCTAGCTGCTTCAGTAACAATGGAAGGTGCTCGTGCAGTATTTGCTGGAAAACATGCTAAAACAACACTTCAAACACTCCTTGAGAGATATGTTAAAGAATACGTTATTTGCGCAGAATGTGGAAAACCTGATACGCAGTTTATAATAGAAACAAGAATTCTAAGAAAACGTTGCGATGCTTGCGGGGCAACAATGTCCGTTAAACTTTTACGAAAATAAATCAATTGTGTGAGTGATCTTTATGTCTTCTTCCTTTTTTATCAAAGTAATAGAACGGACAAGCGAAAGGTTAATAGCTGCATGTGATGAGGAAATTATGGGTGTAGAACTTTTAAGCCATGGAGTTAAGATTAAGATTAGTAAAATATTCTATGGTGTAGAACTAGTTTCAGAAGAAGAATTAATACATGAAGTTAAAAGAAGTACATCTGTCAATGTAATAGGAACAAGAGCAGTAAACCTTCTATTGAAAAACCGTTTTATTCATGAAGAAGCAATTTTATGGTTTGATCACCCTGACAAAAAGGCAAAAATCGGCCATGCAATGATGGTAAAATAAACAAGAAAAGGCTTATTTGGGTAAAAGAGAATTTATTGTAAAGGGTGAGTATGATGTCTGAAAGAGGAAGATTTTGCGCTATATGTGGGGCGATGGACGAAGTACTTCTTGAGAACTTGTGCGAAATATGTTACAAGAAAGAACATCCTCTTGAGATTGAACTACTAAAAAAACTGAGTATACAAATTTGCATTGATTGTGGCGAACTCAGAGTTCTAAGCACCCGTATTGATCCAAGAGCACAAGAAGAGAGCTTGGAAGAACTCATAAGGGAAGTTGTCAGAAGTGCTGTTTTATCTAAATTTCGCTCTGAAGATCCGTATGATGTTGAATTTGAAGATGATATAAAAAACGACAAAATCATGAACTATGGTGTCAAAGAATTCAAACTTAGAACAAAAATCACTTTACAACCATATGAAGAGTTCTCCCCCTTTGAGAAAAATTTTATCACTAGGTTGAAAATGAATAGAACTATTTGTAATGATTGTTCACATTACAAATCTGGATATTTTGAAGCAATTCTGCAAGTACGGGCAGATAAGAGAAAACTTACAGATGATGAGTTAAATCGGTTTGAAAATTCAATTAACACTATGATGAAACAATACGGAGATGCAAAATTATCTTATATATTAAATATGGAAGTTGAACCTGATGGCATTACTGCTCAAGTGAGTACAAAATTACTAGCTTCTAATTTAGCTAGAGAAATACAAGCACTAACTGCAGGAAAACTCTCTCTTGCTTATGAACTCAAAACAACAAAAAGAGATGGAACAGAGGTTTATCAAAACACTTACCTTGTTAGATTACCAGAATTTAGTAAGGGCGATGTTATTGAATATGAGAAAGATATTTGGAAACTAAAGGCGATCAACGATGACCAAATCCGATTAGAATCTCTAACAAATCATACAGAAAGACAAATAGTAAGAAAAAGAGTGGAAAATAGTGCTAAGAAACTAAATGACTTTCTATTTCATCGTGAGTATATGTTCGTTTCTGCAGAAGGTCAGACTGTTGTAATAATGGCTATGGACAACTATGAGAATTTTGATGATAATCTAGAAAGGTTACCTAAAAACAAAGAAGTAGGTTCAACCATTAAGGGTTTCTTATTGGATGATAAGAACTATTACGTTGAGTGAATTATCAGCTCTTGTTTTTGTTGGGTAGATAAGTTTTTTATTTGTACTTATACTGCTTTCTTCGATTATAATGACAAAGAACGAAATTGCTTGGGATTTATCCGAGATGTTTCAAGGTCCCGATGATCCTAAAATCAATAAAGTTTTGAACAAACTTGATAAGCAGGTTGATGAGTTCATCAGAGATTATAAAGGTAAATTGAATTTTCCTGAATTCTCAGCTGATGATTTATTAGTTCTACTCAAAAAACAAGAAAATTTTACAGCTGATTTCTTTGAATTCAGTTCATTTGCTCGATTATCCTTCTCAGCAAATATGACAATACCCGAGATAAAGACACTATTCAACAAGGCACAAGAATTCTCTGCAAAAATAGGTGCAAAATTAGCGTTTCTTGAAATTGAAACAGGTAAATATGTTTATGAGAATGCGCAAGTCATATCAGATCCAAAACTGGAAAACTATAAGCACTCTCTAGAAAAACTAAAGCGCGCTTATCCACACAGGCTGTCAGAAATAGAAGAACAGCTAATTATTGAAAAAGATCAATACGGTATAATTGGATGGCAACAACTCCAATCTAAATGGTTGAATACAAGATTGTTTAATGTTGAAGTTGAAGGAGAAATAAAAAAACTATCCTATGGGGAAGCCAACGGATTGTTAGCACATCCAGATAAGGGTACAAGAAGGTCAGCTAACAAAGCCATATATGGTGTTCTTGGAAAAGATGAGGAAATATTCTCTTCAGCAATGCACAATATTTGTAGTGATTGGGTAAGAACCTCAAAAAGAAGAAAACATGATTCTCCCATGCATCAGAGTCTTATAGCAAATGATGTTGACCAAGAAATAATCGATAATTTGATGAAAGCGATAGATGAGCATTCTATAATATATAGAAGGTATCTGACTCTAAAAGCTAAAATGCTGAACTTACCTAAACTAAGTTGCGAGGACATTGTTGCACCCCTTCCCGATGTACCAAATACAGAATATACATGGGAAAGAACACAAGAGTTGATCTTAAAGGCCTATGGAAATTTTGACGAAGATTTCTATTCCACAGCAAAAGACATGTTTGAAAGAAATCACATAGATGCAAGTCCAAGAATGGGAAAGAGAAACGGAGCTTTTTGCTCAAGTTGGTATAACGGAAAAACATCTTACATACTTCAAACATTTACTGGAGCACTTGGAAACGTTTACACACTAGCACACGAGCTTGGTCACGCAGTACATGGATATATGGTTTCAAGAGAACAATCAATAATGAATGCAAGATATCCCATGGTGATAGCCGAAGTAGCTTCGATATTTGGAGAACTACTCCTAACAGACCTTCTATTAAGTGAAGCAGAGACAAAAGAAGAAAAGAAGGCAATACTGAGTAGAGTTTTGGATGGTGCAGGAATGGCTACTTTTCAAGTTAGTGCAAGAACATGGTTTGAACAAAACATGTACAAAACTATAACCGAAGGAGGTTTCCTAGATGGAAAAACGATCTCAAAACTTTGGACAGAAGCACGAGATAAAATCTATGGAGATGCAGTGGAGTGGTTTGAGGAGATGAATTGGGAGTGGACAATGAAACCCCATTACTATATGCCGAATTTCAGGTTCTATAACTATCCCTATGTTTTTGCACAGATGTTTGTTTATACCTTGTATCAGTTGTATAAGGAACAAGGTGATGCATTCATACCTAAATTGAAACTGATTCTGAAATCAGGTGGTAGTAAATCTCCAAAAGAATTCGGTGAATTAATGGGATTAGATATCACAAAACCTGATTTCTGGAAATTAGGGATGAAGCAATACGAAAGATTTGTGGATGAACTGGAAAAATTAGTCGAATAACCTGGTTTCCCCTAATCTTTTTTCATTTTTCCTTTCCTTTACATAATTACAATTTTTATCTATCCTATTTTTCAAAGCTTAAAGAAAACCTAATCAAATGGAGCAAACTTCCAAAAAATTTTGGCGATTCTTTGGTAGTAATGCTAGCTCCAATTAAAACATATGGTCATTTATCTTAACATTTTCTCAAGAGGTAACAACCTCAAAACTGATGAAATCTTTACTTTCACTCCCCTACAGTTGATTTTGCCACGCAAGGATTAAATGTACGGAAGAGCATGTTAAAGTGGCGATTCAAATGGTAGTAAAAGAAATAGTAAAAGAAATATTTGTCAAAAAGGGAGAGATAAAGCTACAACGAAAAATCTGGTGCAGAATAGAGCACTGGGAAAAAAGCAACTGGATAAGAATTAGATATACATGTGATGAATTTTACCAATAATTGTATCAAAAACATGAGCGGAAGAAACAAAAAACACATCTTTGGTTCATGTAGAGTATTTATTGATTCAAAAGAGATTTTTCAGAAAATAATGTATGATAAAGAAAAAGAATTCTATAATAACTAACCAAAAACTATTATTCAAGTCAATCAGCCACCACAAATTTTATTTTTACAATATACTTATATTTATGACTAGGATTCTACTATAAATGAAAAAGCGATTTCTTACTCTAATCATAATTTCAACAATTATTATCTTTTCAACAGTTGGAGTAGGAATATGGTGGATAATCGATCAGAATAACACTCTATGTTTAGGAATCGTTGATATTTCTTATCTTCCTACAGTAAATGTTAATGAGGAATGGCATGCTAATGTAACAACAGATTTCTATCCAGATACTAGTTGGGATTTGAAAGAACCTGTAATAAGAATCAATGAAGATGATCAAACAGTCTTAGTTTCTATTTGTGCAAGGCATGGTAGTGACGTCTCTTTGCCGATGACAATTCAATTTGATGTTACTATTATTCTTACTTTTCAAGCTGCGGGTACTTGGACCGTTCGAATTAATAACCAGACAATAGAGATATATGTTCTCTAAATCAAACTTTAACAGTACAAATTAAGCAATCTACTGAGAAAACCAGAGATCGATGGTTCAAGTCCATCAGACTCTACCAACTTTCTTTTCATTTTCAGAGCTGACAAAAGAAACGATACTCATCTGGCAATATTAATATAAAAATATTTAAAATTTTAAAAAAATTTTCTATTGCTTTTATGTAAGTTTTTTCACAGTAATCTAGATAAGATATTCATTTCAAGATTGTTAGAACCAGAAGCAGTTTGTAAAATTGAACCAGAGAGCATATTATGGATAAAAAAACTATATAAAAAATGGATTGAGTTATTTGCTGGAGAATATATGTAATGATGCTTAAAGAAAACCTTAAAAAAAGATAAAGGCAACAAGAAAACGAGCACAGGTCGGGAACTTGGCTCAGTCCGGTAGAGTGGTTGGCTCCAGAGAACATTGTTTATCAATGTCGGTAAAACCAATTGGTCGGGTGTTCAAATCACCCAGTTCCCACCATTTTATACTTTTTATTCAATACTTTTACTCAAAGAAAGCCTTAGCTACTTCATATGTCTCTTTGTCAACTGCCTTTGATTCCTTTATTCCATCTAATATTGGTGCAGGTCTAACTTTTGTTCCTTGAAGAGCTGTCATCATACCAAATTCTCCTTTGTGAACCATATCGATTGCTGCAATTCCATATTTCGTACCTAAAACTCTATCATAAGCTGTTGGTGTTCCTCCCCTCTGTACATGCCCCAATACCACTGCTCTTGATTCTATTCCTGTCCTTTTCTCTATAACTCTTGCCAATCCATCTCCTATCCCCCCTAGTCTCACGTTTCCGAAATCATCCATCTCTTTGGATTGGGCTAAGACACCTGTTTCTAGCAAAGTTGCCCCTTCAGCTACCACGATAATTGAAAACAGTTTTCCTCTTTCTATTCTCCCTTTTACTACCTCAATTATATCATCAACTGTACAAGGTTCTTCAGGTATTAGTATAAAATCTGCCCCTCCTGCTATTCCAGAGTAAGTTGCTATCCATCCCGCATGTCTCCCCATCACCTCCACTACCATACATCTGTGGTGTGATTCTGCAGTAGTGTGTAATCGGTCAATAGCTTCTGTTGCAATTGAAACAGCTGTATCAAAACCAAATGTCATGTCAGTTGCACAGATATCATTATCTATGGTCTTAGGCACACCAACAACAGGAATGTCCATCTCATGTAGTTTTTGTGCTACACCTAAAGTATCATTACCACCTATAACTATCAGAGCATCGAGTTTTAGTTTTTTGAAATTCTCTATCGCTCGTTCGTAACCTCCTTCTTCTTTTTCTGGATTGGTTCTAGATGATCCAAGAATTGTCCCCCCCAAATGTAAAATACCACTTAGGTTTTTGCGCTCTAAATTAATATAATTTAGATTCATTAATCCTGCCCACCCATTTTTTAATCCAATAAATTCATCCTTGTATTGAACTATCCCTTTTCTTCCTATAGCTCTTATGACGGCATTCAAACCTGGACAATCTCCCCCGCCAGTTAACACACCTATTCTCATTTGAATCACAATTAGTACACTCATCACGTGAAAATACATAAACGTTGTTTTCGGAATGTTTTTTATATTTAGAGCCTAATTTCCTAATAGTTCTCAAAATGTGTTAAGATTAGCAGTGAATTGAATTAGTTTGATGAAATATGATCATACTCTGGAGCAATGAGCTTTTCTTGCACATGAGAAAAACCCTTCCTTATTTCTCAATTTTAAATGAAAAGCCTTATTACTTTTCCTTCCTATAATTTATCAATGGTTCCTACAGGTCTTTTAATTATGTTTGGCATTATTGGTTTTTTTATTCTTGTTACTGCCTTAATTACTTTCAAAAGACGCCATTCTATGCGTGGAGGATCAAAAAGCCCTATCAAACGTGGTCTAACAAGAGAATTTAGTGGTGAAGGGGAGCAAGCTGTTGCAGAAGCTGGTGCAACACTTACTGAAGCTAATACAAAATTCTAGTGATTAACGAAGTCGCGAGCTAATCTTCTCCCATGAAAATTTTTTTGCAACATTTAACAAAAGAATAAGGTATCTTTCCTTTTTCTGTCTCATTTTGCCAAACATAACGAATTAGTTCCTTAACTTCCTCGGGTAAAGTTCTAAAAAGGGGAGCTAGCAGAGCATAACCTAATCGTCTTTTTGTTATTTCTTCAGATTCCAAAAAATGTATTGCATAATTGTAACAAGGATATTTTGCTCTAAGATATTCCGAATTACTACTTCCCCCAATATCTTGAGTTTGCATCTAATAGTATACTGTGATTATCCTTTAAAAAGGCAAAAACTTTGAAATTATCTCCTCTTACACGTTTTTTTTGCTTAGCTTATTGAAATCCCCCCAATCCTCATCCTTGAGCTGTCTGAATTGTATCATGTTCCAAATTAAGTTATTAAATCTTATTAACAATATTCTGATTAAGTGTTTATTCTGTTAAATCTAATTCATCTTCAGTTATCTCAACTACTAATCGAGCCATTTCCTTGTACAATGCCACATATTCTGCTCCCTTGCCTGTCATTCGATAGATGTATTTTGGTCTTTTCTCGGGATTGTCGTATTTTACCAATAGACCACGTGCTTGCATGAATATGATTAGTTTTTTTGCTCTATCTAGCGGGAGATTAGCTCTTCTAGCAATCTGTGATATTCCCGCTTCTGTATAGAATTCAAGAACTGACAAGATGTCAGCATAAATATCATAACGTGATCTATTTACAACAGGCATGATAATTTCCTTCTGTTACATATTACATTTTCAAGAAATAAAAAGTTTGAGCCCCAAAATATCTGGAGCTCATGAACATCTACCTACTAAATTGGAGATATCTAGCCCTTTGTATATTTGGCAGATGGGTCCGCATCAATTGTTCCAGCTTCAACTACTCCAGCTCGAACGTCTTTTCCTAATTCAACAACATCAGCTGTAATATCCTCAACTCTCGCACCATCTCCTATGATTACAGTGCCGCCAAAGAGTTTTCCTCTTACACGAGAATCTCTACTGATTTTGATTAGATTTGCTTTAGCGACTTCACATCTCAAACCCCCGTTGACATCAATTTCATCTGCTTCAATTTCATCTCCAGTCAGAGATCCGCTGACTTGTAGTTTTTCACTTAACTTTAGAAAGCCACTTGAGCTGCAGGATCCGCTAACGTTTATGTTTTCTGCAATTGTGTTTTTCCCCAGGTTTAGAGAGCCACTAATTTTTACTTCAACAAATTTAACATTATCACCTGCAGAACTTGATCCGCTTACAGATAATCTTTCGATTTTTGAATCATCTCCAACTTTACTACTACCACTTACAGATAATTTAGCTGCAATGATGCTTTCCTCGCACTTATAAGCTCCACTGACACTTAGTTTATCTCCAACTTGAGCGGTAACGGTCTTTGCTGATCCACTTACATCTGTACTATTTGTGATTAGGTTATTACATGAAAAGGATCCACCGATTTCGATTTCGGGACAATCAAGAGTTCCACCTATTTTTGCGGAACCTGATACCTCTAATTCTTCCTTAATAATTGCGTTCTCACCTACTCTGAAAGAACCGCTGATGTCAGCTTCTACAGCATTTAGATTTAATTCATGCTTAGCCGATCCACTCACTTCATAAGTTTCTACATTAGTATTTCCATAAACTGCACAAGATCCCATTATCTTAACTATTGGACAATTGAAATCCTTCTCAACTTCTACTCCACCATCAACAGCGGCTTCTTTAGCTGTAAGATTTCCTCCAACAATTAGCTTTGATCCTCCTCTTCCTCCATTTCTGATATTAATTCTTTCTGCGAGGACATCCCCTGTAATTTCTAGAAAGCCATTCTTATGAATAATCTCCAGAACTTCAATGGATCCATTGATTTCAACGTCTCCCTTGTTAACGAGATTACCTTTTATTACTAGTTTATCAACCTTTGAAGATACATTTATTGTTGCCCCATCATGAACTTCAAGGTCACCATCAACTATGCTTAATTCAATTTGTTCGTCATCTTTGACTATGATTTTTTCCATTTTTAATCACCAAGTTTTTCTAAGATACAAATATCTCTTCCTATTTAAAAAGAAAAATCACAATTTGTGATATCAATTTGTGTTTTTATATGATTAATTAACCTAAATTGTGATATGACAACGCTTTTCAGAACAGATGATTTTACCTTATCCATGTCTCAAGAGTTAATAGAGAAATTAGCTCGTATTCCTCAATTTTACAATGTCAAACTGAGTCCATCAAAAGATAAAATTGCTTTCTACTGGGACAAAACAGGAAGATTGGAATTATATTTGATGGATTTAGAGTCTAAAGAATATGAGCAAATTAGTGCTGGTGAAGTTCCTCGAGCTATACGCTCTGGTTTTATCTGGTCAAAAGATAATAGAAACATCATTTTTGCAAAGGATAAGGACGGTAATGAACAACACGATTTATACATGTTGGATACCCAATCAAAGGAGATTAACCAATTAACAGAAACACCGCAATACCAAGAACATGTATGGGATGTTAGTCCTGATGGCAAACAAATGCTTTTTCTATCAACAAGAAATGGTCAAATGAACGTTTTTTCATTGAACCTTGAAAATAAAGAGGTAACAGAATTAACCAATTTTACTAGACCTGTGATGGGTGCAAAGTGGAGTCCAACCAATGACTACATTTTATTTGGTTATAGTGACTTGAAAAATTTGCAAAATATAGATGTCTGGATTATGAATATCGATGGCTCGGAAAAGAGGAAATTGATAAGTATGAAAGATGGTTCTCAAGAAGGTGTTGCAGGTATCTCAAAAGATGGAAAGACTGTGGCCATAACCTCAGATTATGAGGGTGTTTCTAAAGCAGGAGTGTATGATTTTGATACTAAAGAAATAATGTGGTTGAGTGATGGTAAATATGATGAAGTAGCATCAGTGATATCTCCTGATGGAAAATACTTAGTCTGTTTACGAAATCATAAAGCAACGATTGTCCCCATAATCTATAATATTGAAACCAAAGAAGAGAAAAAAGTAGACTTTCCTCCTGGTGTTGTTCGTGGTACTGAACTCACTAAGAACAGTTCTCATCTTATTGTTACAGTTAACTCATCAAAAAACCCAAGTTCTTTAGTTAAATATAATTTGGAAAATGGTGATGTCGAGGAATTAATTCCAGTTGAGTTGAAAGATCTTGATTCCAGTCTACTTGTAAGTGATGAATATGTTGAATATCCATCAACAGACAACTTGACCATTGGAGCGATTATGTCCAAACCTAAGAATCTTGAACCTGGTAAGAAATATCCTGTTCTTCTACAAGTTCATGGAGGTCCAACTGGTCAATATTTCAGAAACTTCAGTATGTTCGATCAAATTCTGGCAAATAACGGATTTATTATATTCAAACCGAATTTTAGGGGGTCGACTGGCTACGGTAGAGATTTTCAAGATATGAATCTTTTTGACATTGGTGGAGGAGATTTAGAAGATGTGTTAGCTGGTGTAAGTTACCTCAAGTCCCTGGATTACGTAGATTCGGAAAGAATAGGTATTTTTGGTGCATCATATGGAGGTTATATGACTTTTTGGGCAGCAGTTAAACAACCAGAAATATGGAAAGTTGGTGCTGCTAGTGTTGGGATTACTGATTGGATGAAACTTTATGAGAGTAGTATGCCCCATTTCAAACATTACCAACATATATTGTTTGGAAAACCTGATGAAAATGAGGAATTGTATAATGAAAGGTCTCCGATTCATTTAGCTAAAAATCTCAAAACACCACTATTAATTACTCATGGTACTCATGACCCTAGATGTTCTGTTGAACAATCTAGAATCTTTAGAGATGCGCTACTTGAATTTGGATGGAAAGAAGGAAAGGAAGGCGATAAAACTTTTGAGTACATTGAGTATTCAGATGTTGGTCATGGAGGAGCATCTGATCAAGAATTCCGTATACGTTCCTTTACTGCCCAGTTAGATTTCTTCAAAAGACGTCTGTGATGAGCTATCTATTTCTCTTCTTTTTCCTAATCTGTATTACTAGAAACAGCTGATTGTGTAGACCCCAATATTTTTTCTTCCCACAATCTTTTCATTTCATCACAAGTTTCAAGTAAATATTCCAATTTTCCTTGACCTGCAATTTCACCATCTTTTATTACAATGATATTATCTGCTCTTCTCAAAGCAATTGGACGATGGGATACTGCTAAACAAGTAGAACCTTCTCTAGCAAAAACTCTTTTCCACAGAAGCTGTTCAGTTTCAATATCTAGAGCACTTGACAAGTCATCGAAAATTTGTATCTCAGCTTTACGAGCAAACATTCTAGCAGCTGCTAAGCGTTGTCTTTGTCCTCCCGATAGTTTTACACCCTTTGGACCAATCAATGTATCTAAACCATCATCAAACTCTTCAACTTCTTCGCCAATTACCGCTAAATTGAGTGCTTCTTCTACATCTATCGATTCTTCAGCTAATCCCATTAGAATATTTTCTTTGATTGTTTCACTAAATAATCTTGGAACTTGCGAAGTGTAAGCAGTTCTTGGAGGGATGAAGAAATCTTCAGGTTTCTCAACTATCTCTCCATTCCAGTAAAGACCTCCATCATCATTTGGCAATAACCCGAGGATTGTACGAAGAAGTGTTGTCTTTCCTGATCCAATTCTCCCTGTTATGACTGTGAAAGAACCTTTATTTATTGTGAAATTGATATTGCTGATTCCTTTCTCTGAATTAGGATATGAATAGGTTAGACCTCTTACTTCGAATTTACTAAGTCTATCTCTAATCTCTAGACTTGGCATTTGAATCAAAGGATATGGTTCCTTTATGTATATCTCACCATGTTTTGCAAGATCTAATTCTGTAACCTCTTCATCTTCACTTTTAATGAGTTTGAACATTCTACCTATTGACACTTTGGTGCGAATATAATGTGGAACTATATCCCCTATGTCCCAGATAAATTCACCCATCGATCCGAGAATACCTACAAAGAATGCTAAATCCCCAACTGAAAATATGTTGTTTTGAAGATTGTTTCCAACTAATAAGAGAATAATCCCAATACAAAGATAGATGGATGTATTATATATCGAATGAAGGAATCTGTGAAAAAACTCATCTTTCACTTCAGCAATACGTCGTTTATCGTTAATCTCTTCAAAGTAATTTAATACATTATCTTCAGCTGTTGCAACCTTTATAGCTTGTACGGACCTGAAAATCTCTCCAATAGTTCTTGTTACAGCTCCTGCAGCTTTTCTACGTTGCTTTCGTAATCTTGTGAAAATTGGGCGTGTAAAGAATACCATCACCATCATGATTACAAGAGGAATACTAACATACAGAGTAATTTCCCAGTTTATGCTTTGCATAATGAAAAATGATATTCCTGTGAATAGTCCTAAACTTAAGAGTGCTGTGAGGTGGTAGACAAACCACATAGTTTCTTCAATATCTCCTCTGAACCGCGAGACAGCCTCCCCAGGTGAATCTGGTAGCGCTACAGCTCCTGGTTTTTTAAAGATTCCATCTAACATGTTTTTCCTGACTAGTATCCTGCTCATTAAAATGAATATCCACATCGTGAAGACAAAGACAAAATCTCCAATTAGTCTCATGGTTAAAGTTATTGGAAGTACTAATAATACTAGAACCCATATGTTGATGCTTATGTCCCAACCTGCAGTTCCTTGAAGCTGGTTAAAGATTTCACGTGTTATCAGACCAGCTGCAAGAGGTTGGAGGAAGAACAGGATATCAGATAGGAAACCTCCGATAACTAATCCTGGTTTGTACTTCAACATCTCCCAAGAAATTCTCATAACTTTCATCTTAACAACTCCTCTATTTCTCCAGTCTGTTGGAGGTGATAAAATTGTGAATCATGATTGTTCGCTAGATCTTCTCTTTTACCGTATTCCACAATATTTCCTTTGTCAATTATTAGGATGTCATTAACCTTCTCCAAAGTGGCTAATCGATGTGCAATAATTATCCCTGTTCTGTTTATCAAGAGTTTTTCAATTGTAGCATCTAGTAGATTTTCAGTGACGGGATCTAATCTAGATGACGCTTCATCCAGAACAACCAGATTAGGGCTTTTAATGAAGACACGAGCTAAGGCTAGCAATTGCGCTTCCCCAGCAGATATTCCATGTTCGCTTGATGAGATGATTGTATCTAATCCCTTTGGGAGTTTACTAAACCAGTCATCCAATCCAATATCGTTGAGAATAGATGTAATTTTCTCGTCTGAAACCCGTTTGTCGAAGAGAGTAACATTGTCCCTTACAGAGGCTTGAAACAATTCCACGCTCTGAGTCACGTAGGAGATTTTATCTCTCAAATCTTTTAGAGTTATATCTTTAATTTTGATATTGTTAAGTAGAATCTTACCTTCATCTGGTTTAGGATCATATAGGCGGAACAATAATCTCGAAATGGTAGTTTTACCACTTCCAGTATGACCAAGAATCCCCAGTGTTTCCCCAGGATTAAGTTTGAAAGAAATATCATTAAGGACATAAGTTTCTTCATTATAAGCAAAATTCAATTTATTGAATTCAATTTCTAAAGGGCCTGGTGAAAGAGTCTTTGTTCCTTTATCCAATATTTTTTTCTTAGTATCAAATAACTTGTTAATTCTGTCTATTGAAGCACCTGCTCTCTGGAGATCTTGCAACTGTCTTGTAATAATAAATATTGGTCTCAGCAAAAGACCTGCATAGATTTGAATTAGAAACACTGTTCCCAGTGAAATAACATTGTTTTCCAATAAAGGGATGCTTGGGGCAAAAACTAATGTGTTGATTAACGCTATAACACCCCAAATTGCCATAACAAATAATTGTCCTCTAACTAGAGCTTTTTTGAATGCTTTGAAGTTCTTTCTAGAATAATCAAAGAACTTGCGCATAGCATTGCTAACTCCTCCATTCGCTCTTATGTCTTCTATAGCACTTAGACTTTCTTCTATTGTACCATACAAATCTGCACTTGCTTGTCTTTGCTTTTCCCATGCTTTAACAGAGAAATTCCTCAAGATATACATGATGACAATAGCTAAGAGAGTGAAGATGGTGAAAGCTACACCTATTATCCAATGTTTTGTAAAGAGAGTTATTAGAACACCAACAATGAGTAAAATGGATGTTAGAAGTTGTATTGAAAATGTTGATAGAAACTGTGCTAAAGTGTTTACGTCACCATCAATTCTTTCTATCATCTCTCCAGGTTTGTGCTCGTTGTGAAAAGTCATATCTAGGTCCACGCAATGTTGAGTTAAATCATTACGCAATTTATTTGTAGCAGACCATGAGAGGTTCTGATTCACATAAACAGCCCCTAAGGATATAGCTTGTTGAATAAGCATAAAGACAGTATAAATTGAAGCTAATATTACGAGAGTTGCGAATATATTTCCCACATTTGGCACTGGAATCCCAAGGGTGGTGAGAAATGCACTGAGGCCTTGGTTCACTGTTTCCTGAGTAGCTAGATCAATATAGCTTTCAATTACTAAAGGCGTAAAAATCTGCAACGCGGTTCCACTAATCAATAGGATGGCCAAAAGCACAAGCTTTCCTTTGAAAGGTGCTAAATTTTTTTTCTGTACTTCCCAGTATTTTTGAAGTGGAACTTTCATTGTTACAAATACTTCAATTGTAACGCCCTTATAAATTTAGGTTTAAACGATTATACTAGCCAATTTAAAAAGGTCAAGAAATTTTGACAGATTCCATTTCTTCTAACCTTGGTCTAGCTATCAGATATATCATTCCACCTATTAGGGGAATACAAAAGAATACATACCACCCTATATTTTTCCAACTTCTTCTTTTCATATCATCCCAGATTACAATAGGATAGAATAGACATAACAAAGCAAAATCTATTGTCATTACATGCACAAATCTACTTTCCATAAACAATGTAGCATAATTAATCCAATCTCCGTTCATAATTCCAGCTATAATTCCGAAAAGAAGCAAACCAAATGTTAACTCATGTATAATGACACCAAGTGTGCGGGAATCTATTAGTTTTGTAAACCATGTTTTTTTTGTTTTAGGTTTCTTCTTCCAAACTCCTCTGAAAGCAAAATATGGCATTAATACATACATTCCAAAACCCATGGCACCTAAAACAAACGGCCAAGCTGGGATGAACCTTTCTCTACTTTCTAGGAAAAGTATAGCTGCATACAATAGCGTCATTGCTCCTACTAGATAGAATAGACTCCAAGAGATAGGACCTACATTATCTAGAGTAAAATTGCCAAAATCCAGACCTGATTGATCTTCTGGAGCCCAAATGAATGAATATAAAAGGAAAACAATCCAAACTATAAGAAATAGCAAATTAGGACTTAAGAATTCCTTCCATGGGATTTTGATCTCTTTAATTGATGATAGAAATTTATTCTGTTTGCTCTCAGTTTCATCATTTGTCATTTGATATCACAGGATTTCGTTTATGTGTTAAATGCTCTATCTCCGGCATCACCGAGCCCAGGGATGATGTATCCTTTTTCATTGAGGATAGAATCAACATCTCCTGCAATTATGATGACATCAGAATTATGCTCTAATATCCTTTCTATGCCATATTGTGATGCTATTGCACAAAGAATAATGATTTTCTTAGGTTTTTGGTTCTCAATTTGTTTAAGTAAGAAAAGCAAAGTTGATCCACTAGCTAGCATTGGGTCCACTATAACTGCAATATTATCTTCTAAATAAGGTATGCTCGTATAAGTACAATCTATCCTGAAATCTTTTCCATCATCCTGAAGTTTTTTCCCTCTTGAAGCTGAAATTACTCCCAAGGAAGCATCTGGGAACGTCTCATGAACTCCATCAGACATAGGTAATGCTGCTCTTAAAATAGATATGATAACAATATCCTCAACTAGTTTTTCATAATTTGCTTCACCTAGCGGGGTTTGAACACTACTAGTCGTAGAGTCCAAGTGTTTTGCAGCTTCAAAAGCTAAAAAATTTCCTAGACGCCTTAAATTTAATCGGAAATCTTTTGGAACGGTGTTTTTATCTCGTAATCTACTTATTATTTCTGAAACAATAACATTGTTCTCACTCACATTTTCCCACATTAGACATAAATTTGATTTCCTATTAATAAACTATTTCTGTGAATTGTTGAAGATTCCCAAAGGTATATATATTTCGATTTGCTTTTAATACACATGCTTACAAAGAAGAAAATAAGTGTGTTTTTATGTGTTTTTTTAATTTTAAGTTTCTTAACATCCTCTTGTAACGTCGCTTTTTCTGTTCCAAAAATAGCTCTTGATCATATTAAAACTGAAACGTTTAACATCAACGTAGTATTCATCGGTTTTGAATCACAAAATGTTCTTGAAGATGAAATTGAGTACATTTTACCTTCCACCAATAATCCTTTCAGCTTTGCAGCTGTTACTTTTCCCCATTCTGAATATGATTTGAACTATACATTCTCCTTTCTTTCAGAGGAAAAAACAGCTGACCTTGAAAGTTTTATGCTTAGTATCGCTGAAAATGAAACAAATATTGGTTATAGAGCAAATGTCACATTAGTTGAAGAATTAATCTCAGGATCATATCCTCTATATGATGATTTCTTTATTCCTTACAGTGGTCTTAAAATTGATGCTATTCAAGTTGAAGATTACATTAACCAGAATATATATGCTGAGGATATTCTCAAACCTGGATATACCTTTTATCTAATGAATTTTACTCAGTTTGATTCAACAGATCATAGCTATGAACATACATTTACTGTAAACGGTGTGGATTTTGATTCCAACAGGACTCTTTTTGTTGATTATACTGGATTTGATGAAAAGGACTATCTCCAAGTAGGTGGGTGGGGCGGAAAAAATAGATTTTGTTTCATAGATACATCTGCTAGTATGGATCTACTAAATCTTCTTCCGGTCTTGTTCGGTTTTTACGAACAATATGATGATTATTACTATTATAAATATGATATTGATGCTTTTATTGAAACTATTGATATTTCACTTCAATCAGGTAAATTGTCCTTAGCTAGATATCTATCTGAATGGGTTTTTAGTTATTTGAATAACCTTTTCTTTCCAAAAGCACACCAAACACCTCTAATTTGTGATAGTTATTCTGTCCCAATTGTCATTTTTAACAACTTAACTAGTTCAGAATATGATTCAGTCGATTTTTCTTGGTTCATTTCAGAATCAAGGATTGAATCTGTTTTTGTTGAAGCCTTTCCTTGGATTGATTGGCAAATTGATGTTACCACCATAAACCTCAATCAGAATCCTGAACTCTACAACAATATTCAGAATAACATAGAAGAAAATTACTATGGTAATATTGTAGATATAGATAATGGATTATATGATCTTCTAGAATCTCAACTAGAAACTAATTTTGATTTGGATGCTACAGATGAAATTCAACCATATTATTTATTTCTACTAGATGATACTTCTTTAGCTTCAAATGGATTCACTGTTACTGAACTCCGGTTTGAAAATTTTATCCTACTAAGTAGAAATCAATTTGACTTGTTTGAATCAGGAAATGTAAATGAACCGCTGTATGGTGCATCGCGAACAATTGTGGTAAGAATCGGACAACAATTAGGACTATATGGACATTATAATGCCTACTATGGTTTGGGTAGCATTTACATTGATGAAGTTTTAAACGAAATAGCTTACTATTACTGCGGTGTTAGTACATTCAGTACTTTCTACAGTGATTCTATTGCACGAGTTTATTTTGATTACTATTATATAACAACTAGAAATGAATATGATGATGTATTGGGCGATTACGAAGTTGTAGGCCCTCTTATTGGTTCCAATAAATACATCAAGAATGTCCCTATATTCTTGGAAGAATCCTATGTTCTTTATCATAGTATGGATTATGAACTAGCTCTTGAAAAAGTGAAAGAGGCATACAATCTCCTTCTGGAATTTCAAGAGATAGTTGAAAACCCTTCTGCCTTTCTAACTCCTGGGTTGTTTTATCCCCTTGTCATAGGTGGTAGCCTCATTGTAATTGCAATCCCTATCACAATTATGACTGTAAAAGGTAGTTTCAGATTAAGAAAACTTAAGACTTAACTGGAGCAGTTCTCCTTTTTTTCTTTTTATTTTTGCTAAACACTATTCATCCTTGAAATATGGGTAAATATTTGCATTAAGGACATAAATGGGATCAGATTGATCCTCCATCATCTTCTCTGGATATGGTCCAAATTTTTCATTTAACTCAATAAACAATTCATCAAGTTTTCTATCAACAAAAGTCGTTGCTTCTTCGTTTACCAACAAATTCATACTTGTTGGCATTTTTGATTTCTTTTTCTTAATGTGAAATTCTATTATGTTGTCTTCATTTGTAGTTACTTTATTAAATGGTTGATTTTCTTGTAAGTACTTTACAGTATCTGTAAAAATGTTGGAAAATACTTGATTAAATACACCAACAACTTTGACATTATCCAAAATAAATTTTGAGCTTTCCTCTATTGGACTTTCAAGAAGCGATTTCTTATCCCAAAATAACTAATTCAATCTTTTCTTTCTTTTATTTTTGCTATACTAAATTGCAGTGTCCAATCATTATCATTGTATATTTCAAGTGAATAATCGCTTTCGAGTGTATCTTTTAGAAAGTAAATATCCTTGTTGATTTCCTGTGCAAATTTAACTTCTACATATACTCCTCTTCCAACAAAATCTTTGCTACTTTGTTCAATTGCAGAGAAAATAACCATATCACTGTTACTTATCAGATCAAGACATTTAGACATAATTTCTTTTCCAGAAAGATTCTTCCATTTTCTTTCAAACTTCGCTGGGTTAATAATCTCAGCTTTTGGAAACATACTTTTAATCCTTCTAATCTCTCTTCTTTCTTGTTTAGATTTATATATTAGCATTGAGTGAGCATAGTAAATTTTGGGATATATTCTGTATTTCTTTCTTCTGTATAATTCTAATAGGATACAAGCAGAGTAGAATGCATCACAATTTGCTCTATGTACTCCATATTCCCTAACAATATTTTCAAGCTTCTTGTTGCTTTTTATGCTAATAGTATCCTCATTCAGAAGATGTTTTTTAGCCTCAGATAAACTCACGAATTTTCTTTTCTGGTGTTTAGAAGGTATTTTGATGTAATCAGTTGTGGCTAGCATGATACAGGGAGCAGTTTTAGTTTTAGAAGTTTCTTGATTAATATTCCAAGTACCGTGATACAGGAATTTGTTGAAATCAAATTCATTATTGTATGCAGCAACAAATTTACCTGTTAATATCTTCCTCACTTCGTCAGAAACTGTTTTGATATCTTTTTTTGCATTTTGAATTTCATCAAGTTTAATGATGCCTTTCTTAAAAATCCAAGCTGTTCTGGTTTCTTCATCCCACTTATCCACATCGTAGTGTACGAGAGAATGATATACTTGTTCTACCTTTTGTTTTGAAAGATTAGCTTTCATGATTGATATTTCGACAACATGATTTTTCTGCCAACCATCTAAACCCGTTGTTTCAATGTCTATGACATAAATATCCATTAAATCACTTACTGAATATTATATTACTTTTAGCTATATATTGCCAATTATTTTTCTTCTAGAAAGTAAAAATATAAACATTCTGTGAAAATTGAATGTTTAATGAATTTGTGTGAATGACTAATTTGCTGTTCTATAATCTCCAAATATCTTCTGCCCTGCAGGTATTGCTACCTCTAAAATGTTCTCTGTAGGAACTCTGGTGCAATTGAATCTATTGTTGTATGCACAAAGGGGGTTGTAGGAAGTATTGAAATCAACTATAATATCATTATTAGTAAGCAATGCAACTTCAACATATCTACCATCTCTATATGATTCTACTCTAGTAGTCTTGTCTTTGAAAGGTAGGAACAAATAGTCGTCCGTTGGTGGTTTCAGAATTGTTAATCTATTTTCTACGCCATCAATGTCAAAAACAATGAATCCATAACGAATATATCTTCACTCTTCTTCCTTGGATGTTGAAATTATTATTTCTTCTGGATTGTCGTTTTTTATGAATTGAGTCGTTATGCGGTATTTTTCATCTATGGGAAATTGCTCTAATTCTTTGAAATCTTCTTTTTGCTCCTCAAGTAAAGGAGAATGAGGAGAGTTCTTGAAAGATTTATTGTATCTTACTCGTCTTTCCATTATTTTTTCTTCATATGTTTTAGTCTTCATACATCCACACTACTGTTTGAGGTTTGTGGAATTATATTATTTATAAAATACTTCTTTGTTTCATTATCATTTTTTGTTACTGCAAATAGCTATATACAAATAGTAAGAGTTCTCCAAAAAATTAGGTGGAATAATATGACAGATTCCTTTAAAACAGAAAATATAGAGTTTAAGCTATTCGATCCTCTGACACTTTCAAAAGATGAATGGACACGGTTTCATGAATATAGAAAACAAAGACATGAAGAAGATAGTCCAGATGATCCTTATACAGAAGATAGTATGTCGGAAAAATCATTGAAGTCTCAAGCAAACCATCCAATGTTTAAGGTTCAAGCATTTTCCTTAATTGATAATTCAACTAACAAGCAAGTTGGGTTAACAATGGGTTTGGTTTTTCGTGAAACAGCAGAATCATTTAAGGGAAATGAGCATCTTATGCAGTTTGATGCTACACTTCTTAGCGCATACAGACGCAAAGGACTTGGCACTCAAATGCTACAAAGAATTTTGGCATATGCTCAAGAAACGGATAGAACCGTCCTTATTACAGGTTCACACGAAGAAGATGGGAAATCTTTTCTCAAAGCAATTGGAGCTCAAGTGGCTGGAACAGGAGCAGAAAATCGGCTAAAGTTAGAAGAGGTTGATTGGAATATGGTAAATGAATGGATGAATGATGGTCCAAAACGTTCCCCAGGTACTGAATTGAAATATTATCCTTCTATTCCAGATGACATCATTGAAGGGTATGCCAAGGTATACACCGAGACTCTGAACCAGCAACCTTTGGGGGATTTAGATATTAACGATATCGTTTTCACTCCTGAAGTAATAAGAGAAGAAGAAGAACGACAGTCTTCTCTAGGAAGAACTCGATTTACATATCTAACAATAGAATCAGATGGAAAGATATCTGGGTTAACCGAGATGTTGTGTAGATCAGACAGAAAAACGATGATATCACAATTACTTACTGGTGTAAAGCAAGAATATCGTGGTCGTGGACTTGGGAAATGGTTGAAAGCTGCATTATTACTAAAAATCAAAGAAGATTATCCGGATGTAACCATAATTACAACTGATAACGCAACTGAGAACAAACCCATGATTTCAATTAATGATAGACTTGGTTTCAAAGTTTACAAAGAAGATATTAGCGCTCAAATAAAAAGAGAAGATTTGGAGAAATATTTGGAAAAGAAATAAAGAAGAAAATAAGGGAAGTTAGTGTCCCCCTCTATAATCCGGGTAAATCTTCATACCTGCGAGGATTGGAATCTTGAGAATATTCTCGTCAGGTGTGTGAGAACAATCCCAATTGTCATTATATGCACATAAAGGATTGTAAGCAGTATTGAAATCCACTAGCCACTTCTCTTTCGATATTTTTTCTATCTCCACATATCTCCCAATTTTGTAAGATTCTGTTCCAGTGGTTGTATCTTTGAACGGAAGGAAGAAATAATCGCCTTCAACTGGTTTAAGAACGGTGAGAGTATTCATCTGACCATCAATTTCAAATTCGATATAGCCAAAACGAATATACTCTTTATTATTTCCTGTAGTTGTTGGAATAGTTATTTGAGTTTGACTACTAAATTTCTTCATTTCAACAATGAACTCATATTTTTTATCTATTGGAAAATAAGATAGTTCTTTGAAGTCAAGTTTTTGTTCATGAGTAAGAGGGGAATTTGGAGATTTTTTAAACAATATACTGTTTTGTTCTCTAACTCTCTCAATCTTTTCTCGATGAGTTTTTTCTGGCATAAGATAACTAGCACTTCATTCCAATTAAGGGGTAGGTTTTTACAATTTTTGATAATATTCTTTCACTTGTTTCTTTTCTTTCGTTGAAAGCATGATTTAACTACGCTAAGTTTAGGAAAATAAGCCCCTGTGGTTTTTTGGTATTCCTTGAAAGGTTCACCAAACCTTTTTACTAAATCTCTTTCTTCGAAAATTAGCATTATAGGCATGTAAATCAAAATGAAAGCTGTCATTATGATAAATAAGAACCAAGAATTTAGACATAAAGCTAGGGCTGGAAACATAGGTAATTCACCTATTGATTGGGGGTGTCTTATATACATGTAAATTCCTCCATACATTTCAGATTCTTTAGAAGGGGTAAGGGTTTCTTTTCCCGCATCTTTTACACCTTTATACATGAGAACAGCTCCTGGAACTATGATTACAATTCCAACAATTATTCCAATCCACCAGTTAGGAAATATCTCCCAAGCAAGTCCAGGTATCGGAAACCAGATCCATAGAATTGGTGTAACAACTGCAACTATTTCGAAAAATGAGGCAGCTAATCTTAGATTTCTACAATCCTTCCAGGACCTCTCTCCCCATCTTTCACTTAGAGTCATTGGCATCAGACTGAAGAAATACAATACCGAAAATAGTAATAGGGACAGAATAAACAATCCAAGGTTTATCCATTCATACATACTTACTAATAGATAGCATTTAACTGATAAATCTTCTCTGGAGTTTAGTCTGGTTTATAATTCCTATTTAATATTTCAAAAATCTCATTGGCAATTTCTTGTGATCCATGTGAATCATCCCATGTTCCTGTTGGGGCAAAAACATACCACAATTTCGAGAGTTCATTGACTTCTCCAGATTTTGCTTTGTTCGTAATAGCTCTGATATATAACCCCAAATCTTCACAAGTGTCAAAATATGAGAACGTTGATTGATTCCCAAGGGATATCATTTCTGATGCTGCTTTATCTAGAAGTGAAAGAAGATGTTGCACTTCATCGTTGTTTGTCACTGACATTGGTTTGCTCCTTTGTATACATTACTTATAAGGATAAGCCAGTTTAAAAACAGTTTACGTAGCTTTAAATAACCTTTTTCACTAATATAATGTGATTAATCATGAGAGGAGGTTCGAAAACTTATTCTTATGGAATAGCATTAGTTTTATTTTTGGTTTGTTCTAGTGGTATTCAAACCCAAGGTGAAACCTGGGGTAATTATGCTTCAATGTATGAATATTCTGACTTGGTAACTACAATCTATTATGAAAATGGAGAAAAAGCTCACGAGGCAACATTTGAGGATACATTGAAAGTGTGGAATGTAACTACAGTTAGTGATAAAGTGTATTTCAGAACTAATTTTACTCCTTACTTCATGGGGTTGATGCATTTTGAAACTCAAGACGAGTATGATACTTATTTGTCAGAACATTATTGGTACGATAATGTAACCGACAGTATGTCCATTGGGTATTCAGTTGTAGGAACAGATTTTTACTTTGTAGATATGATGGATTCTATTCTGTCTTATGATGGAATAATATCTGATTTTGATATCAGGTTGATTGGCCATAAAATGTATGGTTTGTTTCTGCCAGTTAATCATTCATCTTTCAACTTCAAAACTGATTATACAACAAGTTTTCCTAGTGAAAAACCACTGCATGATGTGAATCTTAAACAAAAAGACACATTCACATTGGACAAGATGAGATATAGTGGGTATTACTTGAATTTAGAATATTCCTATTTCTCAACAGGAATTTCATTTGAAGCTCGATTTGATTTTAGTATTGAACTGATGTATTCTTCAATAGGTGAGTTATATTACTACAAAATTACCTTTCTTGTGTATAATGAAGATGATAAAGAGAATGTAGAATATACTGAAGTTAAATTTTCACTAAATCCTGAATACAAGGTAAATGGTACTGAAGTAAGTTGGGTAAGTCCATTAATTATTCTAGGTTCACTAATGATTGTGACTTATGCATACACTAGATTCAGAAGAGATCATTAGACCTCTTCCCTTCTGTTTTTATTCTTATTTAAAACAAACAAGAGAACAATTTTGACTTTGCAACAAGGTTATCTTTTTGGAAGGACATCCTTCTTAGAAGAGCACAAAAAATAGCACTTTTAATCCTCCTAAATTCGCTTTTAAAAATTTGCACAAGAAGCCATAAATGCATATGTTATGGAAATTTGTATATATTTGGGAAATTGTTATTAACTGAATTTACAAAGGATTCTTGAAAAAAATGAGTTTTACTGTAGAGTATCAAAATACTCCATTCTTAAAGACTAGTCGCGTAAAAAAGGATGTCAGTCGATTAAACTATCGCTGTGAACTGCTTCTAACCCAGAATAGTCATGCAATCCGTAATAAAAGAGTTCTTGATTTGGCGAGTCATGATGGTTTATTTACATATGCTTGCTTAAAACTAGGAGCTCGGTATGTAGTGGGTGTTGAACCACGATCTAATCTAGTTAGTGATGCTAATGAAAACTTGAGATCTTTGGGTTGTAAAACAAATCAATATGAGTTTGTAATAGATGACGCATTTGATTATTTATCAACTGTTGAAGAAGAACAATTTGACACAATTCTTTGTTTTGGATTCTTTTATCACATTAAAAATCAAACAGAATTACTCGATTTAATAACAAGTACTAAACCTAAATATCTGATACTGGATACTTTTGTTGAAGATTTTCAATTGCCTAAAGCTGAACTTCATGGTATTCGTCGGAGAGAAACTAAAAAAATCGCCGGATACATGGTGTTTTATCAAGAAGATCAAGATTTTGATATGGCTTCATTTGGTTCATCAAACCTAGTAGGAATGCCGAACAAATCACTTGTTGAAGCTCTATTAATAGATGGTGGGTTCAACTTCAAACAGATAAACTGGAATGATGAGAATGTGATCGATAGAGGAGATATAACGGATTACAAAAAACAAACTAGAGTTTCTTACATTGCAGAAACAACGGATAGCTAAAAGGTACAATCAGCAACATACAAAATTGCTTGATTTTGCAAAATAATCCAACCAATTAAAAATGTTTAAAAATTGCTTATAGTGCTTCTTTCAAGGTTGTATGATTACAGTCAGCTCTAAACCTTTAGCTATTCTGAGTGTTTATGATAAAACAGATATTATTGAATTTGCAAGAGAAATTTCCAGACATTATACCATTGTATGTTCTGGTGGAACTGCTAAGATCCTGTCTGGGGCTAATATCCCCATTAAACATGTTGAAGACATTACAGGTTTTCCTGAAATACTTGATGGCCGTGTGAAAACTCTTCACCCCAACATTCATGCAGGTATACTTGCCAAGAATAATCAATTTCATCAATCACAACTAAAAGAACACGATATTACTCCAGTTAAACTAGTTGTGTGTAACCAATATCCCTTTTATGAAGTCATAAACTCTGTTCATAATCTAGATGATGCAATTGAGAATATTGATATTGGAGGTAATACTCTCATTCGATCAGCTGCAAAGAATTATCATAATGTAGTAGTAGTTGTGGACCCATCAGACTATTCTGAGCTCATGGATAACTTGCCAGTGATAAATGATGATTATAGACTGAAACTTGCTCAGAAAGCTTTTGCTGTGTCAGCCAGTTATGATACTCACATCTCAAACTACTTTCTTAAACAAATCGGAGAACCATTCGGACCAAGATATAATCTCACAGCACATCATCCCATTTCTCTAAGATATGGAGAGAACTGGCACCAAAATGGTACATATTATCTGACTGAAGGTCACAAACCTTTCTATCAGCAGTTACATGGAAGGGAAGTATCATTCAACAATATAGTCGATCTATTAGCTGTCTTGAGACTCTTATCTGAACATGAAATGCCTACAGCTGCTTTAGTTAAACACACATCCCCTTGTGGATTAGCTTGTGCAGACAACATAGAAACAGCTTTTGATCATGCATTTGAAACAGATGAAATATCAGCTTACGGAGCAGTTATGGGTTTCAATAGAATAGTGACTGCAGAATTAGCCTCTAAACTAAATGCAATCTTTGTTGATATCATGATTGCAAAAGATTATGAACCTGAAGCTTTGTCAATATTAAAACAAAAAGAACGAATAATCCTTCTCAAACTCAATCCCTCTACACAACTTCCAGAGATGATTGTTCGATATGTACCTAACGGAATTTTGGTTCAAGATGCTGATATGCAGAATATAACAGCTGATGATTTGGACTTTGTTTCTAAACGAAAACCTACTGAAGAACAAATACGAGATATGCTTTGGGCATGGAAGGTTTTGAAGTATGTGAAATCAAATTCCGCTGTAGTAGCAAAAGGAACACGAACTCTAGGAATAGGAATGGGGCAAACAAGTCGAATAGGAGCAGTAAAATTAGCTGTTGAAAGAGCTGGGGATATAACCAATGGAGCAGTTTTAGCTTCTGATGCCTTTTTCCCATATGGTGATAGTGTCGAATATGCAGCGAAATCAGGAATTAAAGCAATCATTGCACCAGGTGGATCAATACGTGATAGTGAGTCAATTGAAGTAGCAAATAAATTGGATATAGCTCTTGTCTGGTCTAAAACAAGATGTTTTCTTCATTGATATTTACATTATTTTTCTCGTATAACAAAAAATAAGATAAATGTCTAGTACGTATTTATAGTATGACTGAAGATAATCCTCGCACAGGTTGGTTTTATAGGGATGAACTTCCTCCTGATGATGATGCCTATTTTGAAAATATGGCCCGAACGGTGTTTCAAGCTGGATTGAGTTGGCAGCTTATATCAGATAAATGGAATGATTTCAGAGTTGCATTTAAGGATTTCAAAATTGACCAGGTCAGTGACTTCAATGATGAAGATATAGAAGAACTACTTTCCAACCCACGTATTATTAGGAATAGAGCTAAAATAGAATCTGTACTTGTTAATGCTATTGCATTTGCTAGAATACAAGAAGAATATGGATCATTCCAAGATTTCTTTGACACTCTTGATAAATCGGAAAATTATAGATTTGTAAGAAAAGAACTATCAAAGAAGTTTTCCCGAATGGGACCAAAATCTGCTATGATTTTTCTGTGGAGTATAGGAGAAGACGTTCAACATGAGTAAGGTTCTGTGGTTCGTGTAAATCAAATAGGTTATTCTTAAATAGAACTCAATGTGAAACAATTTGAATATAAAAAAATATTGTGTGATATTATGTCAAAAAGTGTATATTGTTCAAATTGTGGTGAAAAGGTACAAGAAGGCATGCAGTTTTGTAACAGTTGTGGTGCAAAAGTTGTTGAAGTTGCCACAGAGACTGTTGCTGAACCTCAAGTTGCCCCAACACCTCCAACTAATACATCTGGACCAACTGCTGTAGGGGCGCCCGTAGTAGCAGGAACTCCTCCAACAAAAGAAGAGAAGAATAAGCTAATCCTTTTCATGGTATTATCCATTCTTATCCCTCCAGCTGGTATTGTACTTGGAATTATTCAATATAATAAAAAGGATAAGAAATCAGGTCAGCATTATATCTTGTGTGGGCTAGGTGGTATTCTACTTGGTGTGTGCAGCGGCACTATACCTTATGTAGGATGGTTAGTTGGATTACTCTTTGTAGCTAGTGTAGTTTATAATGGAATAAGACAAATTAATGCTGGTTTAATTAGTGCAGATTTCTAATTATTTTTTTCTTTTTTATTCTATTTTTTCTTAATATTTATTTTATGATATAAGATTAAACAATAGTAAAACAAACGAAATAATTCCTACTAAAGAAAGTGTCCCCACTAACAACCACAATTTCTTCTTTGAATAAATCCCTACAGCATTAATACATGCATAAGTTAGTGCCCCCATTGCCATAACGAAAATGTACAAACCCCAATCCTGTTCATAAAAAATTGCTATACCTGAGATTAGCGCTAACGAAGAAATAAAAATCTCAGCTAAAATATGAAATAATCTCTCTTTAGAATCTTCTATAAACCTGTGAGATGATTTCATTACAAATACTACAACCCAGAAAAGGTTAAGGGAGATTCCAACAGTGATCGCATATATACCGTTAACATAATCTAATATTTCCATAAACTAAAACAATACCTCAAGTTAAAAATATTATTAGCGATTTATGAGATAAAGTAAGAAAAGAAAAAGAAAAAAGGGATTATTGTCCCAATTCTAAACTGCTAAGCCAATAAATTGCAGTATACTGTCTGGCCAAATGCCGAAGAAGATAATTAGCACTGCCATTATTGACATAACGACTATTTGTATTATTGGGATTTTAATCTTGTCAGTTGCTTTAGCATCTGATTCATCGAACAGCATTATCTTTAGGATGTATAGATATCCACCAAGAGCTAGCATAGAATTAATGATTGCCATTACCACGATGACTATGTTCATGGTTGGACCATAGAGTCCGCCAGCTGCGGCTACAATTACAAGTAGTTTTGAGTAAAAACCAGCTGTAATTGGTATACCACCAAGTGATAGAAGGGCAATAGTTAGAAAAATTCCTATAAGAGGAGATCTTCTTCCGATGCCTTTCATTTCACGAACATCACGTGAGCCTATGGCTGCAATAATTATACCACTGAGCAAAAAGAGGGATCCTTTGCCTAAAGAGTGAGTTAGTATATGGAATAGAGATGCTTCAACACCAACTGTAGTACCAGCTCCTATACCAAGTAGGATGTATCCTAAATGGACAGTAGTTGAGTATGCAAGTATTCTCTTGAAATCCACTATATCCTTTCTTTTGAATTGATAGAAAACTAGGAAGTTTCCTTCAATCATCGTGAAGATAGCTATCCAAGAGATGAATACCGATGTACTAGGAAGTAGATTCACATTTCCAAATGCACTGATTACAGTTCTGTAGATACCAAAAGCACCAGCTTTAACTACAATGCCTGAAAGCAAAGCAGAGATTGTTGAGGGTGCTGAAGAGTGTGCATCAGGTAACCAAGCATTTAGGAATAGCACTGCAGCTGTAACTCCGAAACCAATCACAAAGAGAGCGATGATTGCACCAGTTAAAGCATTGGCTGGATTTCCACCACTAGCGACTGCAGCTCTTACTACTGAGAACTCCACTGATCCAAACTTTCCGTATGTTAAAGCTGTTCCAAGAAGTACGAACATGCTTCCAACAGTTGACATTATGAAGTATTTCAATGAAGCTTCCACTGCTCCTCTTTTCATACGATCAAAAGCGACAAGTGTGTAACCACTTAATGCAAACATTTCCCATCCAATGAATAGGGTAAAGAAATTATTTGCCATAGTTACGGCACTTAAGCCTGTGAGTAATGTCAAGATTAAAGCGTAGTAGAATCCCAAACCATTTTTGCCCTTCATGTAGTTTACACTGAAGAGAACAGCCATCCATACTAAGAAACTGAATATTGTTATTAGCACAGCTTGTAACATTCCATATTCGAGTAAACCATCTGAAGTAGTGTTCAAATCCCATAATGTGCCATTGGCAAATAATGAGACGAAACTGACAACGAATACTCCAAAAGCTATGACATTAGCAAATATATGGTTTAAGCAGTCAGCACATATCCCTATCTTGGTAAGATACTTCTTTATTTGCTCGAAAAGAGCAAGGAAACCAGCACCTGCAAGAGGGATAATTAGTATTAACGATAGATAATTCATTAGACCATCACCATCACTAAAACAACAATGGCAGTTATCGCCACTGCGGATCCAAGTAGCATATTCCAATTAATCTTACCAGTCTTCAAGAAGGAAAGTTGCTTTCCTATCCAGAAAACAGGTTTGATGATAATTAGATTGTACAAATGATCAATGTAGTAACCATTGGCTACAACTGTTCTGCAAGCTTTCAACACTTTGTTATTCTCAATATGAGCAACTTCAGTTTGTCCCTTACCATAGAGTAAGTATGCTAATCCAACACCTAAGATAATTGCACTAAGAGCGCATATGAAAGGCACCACTTCAAAATCTCTGATTAATGCATAAGGATCAGCATGTCCGCTGAAGAGATTGTGTAATGGACCTTCAATAAGAAATCCTGTTGCAACAACTAGTACTGCTAGAATTCCTAAAGTGATTCTCATTATGTATTTAGGTTTGTGAACCTTAGCTCCTCTGTTTTTGCCATGGAAGATCATCAAGAACATTCTTGCTGCATATAATGCAGTAATGAATGCAGTTAGTACTGTTATGACAAAGATGAACCAGTTATTACCATAGGCTGCTGTGATTATCAATTCTTTTGAAAATCCTCCATTAGTTAAAATTGGCAAGCCAATTAAACCAAGGGTACCCGCCATCATGAAACCATAAATCCATGGTAGATTTTTGCGCATGCCACCCATTTTCTTCATATCTCTCTCTTCAGCAACAGAATGAATTATAGCACCTGCTGATAAAAAGAGTAGAGCTTTGAATATTGAGTGTGATAACAAATGCATCTGACCTGCAAACAATCCTTCATCAGTTCGTAGTGTAAATGCTAAGAACATGTAACTAAGTTGTGAGATTGTACTGTAAGCAAGCACTCTTTTGAGATCAGTTGATACCAGCGCACCAATTGCAGCTAATACGGTTGATATTCCAGCTACCACCATGAGTATAGTATAGAATATTTGTACATCCCATATTGGACTGAAACGAGCAACAAGATATATACCTGCTTTCACCATTGTTGCAGCATGTATTAGAGCTGAAACGGTGGTAGGGCCTTGCATAGCATCGACGTCTACTGTGTCACCTGAGCTTAACCAAGATTGTAATGGGAATTGTGCAGATTTGGTTATGGGAGCAAGTACTAGTAGTAAGCTCATAAATACACCTCCAGCTGGATCGCTGAAAATAGTTGAGCCAATTAGTATGTCACCAGTTGTTGCATAAACCCATGCTAAAAATGCAAGTAAACCAACATCACCTATACCAGTCATGATCAAAGCTTTAATTCCGCTTTTTGCTGCTTTTTCTCCTTCTTCACCTTTCTTCATATAGTGGTGTCCTATTAGGAAACAGGAGCATAAACCAACTAATTCCCAGCCTAAGAACAAGAAGATCATATCATAGGCGAAAACTAGTAGTAACATACCACCAACGAATAGTTGAATGAAGAACCAGTATCTTGGTTTGTGTTTCTCTTCACTCATATATTCCAATGAGAAGAATGCGATAAGCATACTCAAAATTGAAACAATGATGCCCATTAGGACTGAGAGAGAATCTAAGTAGAACCCAGTTTGTATAGTAGTTGATAGCTTCAACCAATTGAATGTTGCTGCTATTGGAGTTCCATCAAATAGCCCAAATACTATAACTGCTGATATAGCAGAGATTCCAATTGTACTAACACCAAAGATGTCACGCACAGCTGTCCATTTCTTCAGAAGTAGTGATAGAAATGCACCAATTATGGGAACCACAATTGCGATTATTGTAAATATTATTTCCAATTCCATTTATATCACCTTTTCAATGTGGACATTTCATCACTATCAACACTGTTTGTGTGTCTATAGTTGTTGATGACGATTGCGAGTCCAAGCGCAATGACAGCTGCTCCAACAGCAAGTGAAATCAGGGGGAATATTTGTGTAAATTCCTTGAATGTTTCATTTGCTATATCTGTTCCGAGTGCGATAAAAGCTACATTGATAGCTATTGTCATGATTTCGATACCCATTAGGATCTTAATCACATTTCTCTTTCCTAATATAGCGTATAAGCCTACACCAAATAGGATGACCGCTAAAATTAGTAAGTGAAGTTGTTCAATCATGCTTTTGTCTCCTCCTTTATTTTCTTCCTGTTATGTTGCAGGAAGAGTGTTCCGATAGCTACAGAAGCTACAAAGAAAAGAACTCCTTGAAGAATAACATCAGTTGTTCTTTGCTCCCATAATAGAGTAAAGATTTCTGATGGTTCACTAACGTCGCCAACAATGTTGGTAATGCCAGATTGTGTGACAGCAAATATCAACAAACCAACTATTACTATTACTGCTACTAATGCGAGTATAGTTCTTGTTAAATCAAAGGATTCATCTTTTTGTTTCTCAGTTAAAGCAACTACCACAATAAATAATGCTGTAAAACCACCACCATAGACAATCAATTGTATCCATGCTATGAGTAATGCACCATATGTGAGTAATACTCCCCAAACGAAGAAATTCATGGCTATCAAGCTAATTACTGAAACCATAAGATTCTTGCTTTCAAGAGCGAAAATTGCTGCAACTATAGCTAATATCATTAAAATATAAATTGCTGCTAAACTCATTGTTTTATACCTCCTTCAGAGATTGGGTCGATTGCGTCTCTTGCATATTTCTTCTTGACAGCTACTAAAACTGTAACTAATATAATTACAGTATATATTAGAGCAGCGCCGATTAGAGGCCCAGCAACAACAATATCTCCTGAAATGAAGAATGCGGTTGCCAAAATAAAAACTGCAACGTCAAAGAGTACAAAGAAAGCAATAAACACGAATGTATCAATGAAGATTTTTCTTGGTTTGGCTTCAATAGAACCTTCTCCGCTTGCGAAGAGATCCAATTTCATCTTGCTCTGTGTGGGGGGTTGAGTTCCGAGAATAAATCTAACTCTCTTACTTATTAACCATACAGCTAATACAACAAGAAGCGAAACTACTAGATCAATTATTAATGCAATATACCAGATCATACTTATGCGCCCCCTATTAATTTGAACCCTAAGGTTAATATCACAGCGACAATGGCTAAGGGTAATACTTGTTTCCAAGCTAATCTTACAGATTGATCAATTCTTATACGAGAAATGAGTGTTCGTAAGAATGACATTACTGCTATTACTAGAATGAGTTTTATCAAGAAGAATAGCATATGCAACATGCCATCAACAAAGACTATCTCAGTCAAGTTAGCAGGACCAATATACGGACCGCCTAGAAATAGTGTAACGATTAAACCGCCTATAAAAAATGCGCCAATTCTTTCACCAAGATGGATCAAGGCATATCGCCATCCACCGTATTCCACCAACCAACCATCAGCTAACTCAGTATGTGACAAAGGAGAATCAAATGGAAATTCTTCCAATTCTGCCATCATAACTATTACAGAAATAACTAGTGCTATTACTATACCAATTATGTAAAGTGGCTGTGCTCCAATGACTCCATAAAGGCTCTCACTAATGTATGCTAAATTGAATTTTGCATCTGGGTCTCCAATTCCTACAATAAGGATTGGGACTAGTAAGCTAAATCCAAGAGGTATCTCAAAGCTTAATGCTTGGAGAAGTGATCTTGTAGAGCCTGTTTGAGCGAAGGGATTTTTAGTAACGAAACCTATGAAATAGATTAACATTCCATAGGATAGTAATACTAGCAATACAAAGAAAACGTCATACTCGAATGATGCAAAACCAGCAACAAGTCCAGCGTCATTCAGCACAACTATCGGAATCATGAGTGCTCCGGTAAGTGCTGTAGCTATAAATGCTATTGGTAAAACAGTCATCCAGAATTTACTTACTCCTCTTGGAATAATCGATTCCTTTGCTGTTAGTTTTACTACGTCATAAAGTGGTTGTAAGAATGGTGGTCCTTTTCTACTTTGCCCCCTGGCGTATATTTTTCTATCCAGCCAATCAATGAACAATGCCATTAATACGATGAATATGATACCGGGGACCGTTATCATCAAAATAATTTCTAACCACATATCTTTTGAATCCTCCATTAAGGATTATATTTTATTAGTTCACCACGTAACCTCTAATAGGGGTCACAAATGCGACATTGATAGTGAATAACAGCTAATTATTAAGGTTTATCGTCAGTAGTTGGCTAATAAAATAGGTGATTTCTTCAATCTCATTTAAGTTAGGGCAGTTTTAGTAAATCTTCGTAAAAATGTATTTTTCAAATCTAGTAGACTCTTTTTAGTGCTTCTAAATAGACTTGACCTATAGAAATTCCACCGTCTCCTGGAGAAATTTTCTCGTTAGTAAAAACCTTTCTTTCTTCTATTCCCACGGTTTTTACAATTTCATCTGTGATAATACTGTTAAAGCAGACTCCTCCTGAAACCAAAATTTTTGAGATGTTTTTTTGTTCAGCTATAGAACTCACTACTTTACTTATGGCGTTCCCAAGAGCTTTTTGAGTTGAATAAGCTAATCTTTCTTTTGAAATTGTATTGCTTAAATCTATCAATTGGGGAAATATTTGACTAATTTGAATCTCATGTCCATATTTGGTTTCTTTGAATGGAATTTCTAATCCTACTGAATCACCATTTACTTTTCCTCTCAAACTATATCCCTCTAATCTTATAGCTGGTTCACCTTCGTAAGTTTGTTCTCCACATATACCAAGAAAGACACTAACAGCATCTAAGAATCTCCCAGTACTGGTTGTCTTGAATCCTACAGGGAAAACATCTTTTTCAAGTTGGTTGAGAACAAACACTGCTTCCTCTTTTCCTTTAGGAAGAGTATTAACTAAATCTGCAGTTATATCAACAATTTCCTCTCTGCTGAAATTAAGAGATAATAAAGAAAGAAGACTTCTCAAAGGATATTTTGTTGCCAGGTCTCCTCCAGGTAGATTGAACTGCTCAAGTTGTCCAACTCTTTCCAAACTTGTAATCGTGCCACAGAATATTTCTCCTCCCCATATTGTTCCATCTCTTCCATAACCTGTACCATCTAAAGCAATTCCTATTACCTCTTCCTCTGGATGAATTTTTTGCTCTAATGCTACGCTAGCGATATGTGCTTCATGATGTTGATATGCTGTGTGTTCTTCAACATCAAATCGGTTAAGGATTTCGTCAATACTTGTAGATGTCATATATTGAGGGTGCATATCATAAGCTACTGCATCAATTTTTGAATTGTATAAATTCAATAAATGTTCTATTGCTTCTATCATGTAATCATATGTTTCTAACAATGTAACTGTACCAATGTGCTGGGTTGGGATGATTTTTGTTCCTTTCATTAAAGCAGATATAAGATGCATCTCTGCTCCAATACCGAGTATGGTGTTGTTCTTAATATCTATGTGAGAATTTAGTGGTTCAGGAACCCATCCTCTTGATCTGCGAATGAATTTATATGAGAGGTGTTTTCCTAATTTATTTACTCTTAGTACAGTATCATCATTTCTCTGGTGTATTTTCCTATTATGCAGTAAGAAATAATCAACATAAGATAGCTTTTCCATGATCTCATCGTTATCTATGAACATAGGATAATTGGATGGATTGGCACTTGTCATAACCATCGTGGGTTCGATCATTTCCCTTAGGATCATGAAATGTACTCCTGCATAGGGTAACATTACTCCTATATTATGTAAACCAGGAGATACCCATTCAGACAAATTGTAGCTTGGTTTTTTCTTTAGAAGCACAATCGGTTTTCTAAAACTAGTGATAAGTTTTTCCTCTTCAGTATTTAGTTCAGCAAACTCCTCTATAGCTGATATGTCCTTGGTCATGATAGCAAATGGCTTGAATTTCCTTTTGCCTTTAGCTTCTCTCAATCTGAGGAGAGTATCATCTTTGCTAGTTGAACATGCAATGTGTGTTCCACCTATACCTTTGATCGCGACAAGTTTACCTTTCTCTATCTCCGTTGATACGAATTGTACCATCTCTTTATTATTTGAAAATGATATTATTCCCTTATTGGTCGAATATAAGGTGTATTTTGGTCCACAATCTGTACAACAAGTTGTTTGTGCATGAAAGCGTCTATCCTTCGAATTCTCATAATCTTCTTTACAAGATTGACAGAAGGTAAATTCTTCCATAACTGTATTTGGTCTATCATAAGGCAATTTCTCTATTACAGTGTACCTAGGACCACAATCAACACATGAGTTAAAGGGATAATTCCTGCGTCTAGGATCATTAGATTCTAATTCTTCCACACACTTGTCACAGATAGTTATGTCAGGTGGAAGGTAAGAAAACCCCATACTTCTTCCTGAACTTGAACTTTGAGCAATTTCAAATATTGTAAACTCTGTTGGTTCCTTTAGCCATTCAATCTTAAAGGATTCATACGTACTGAGTTTTGGTTTATCTGTTTTCAATAATTCAATGAATCTCAATAGAGTCTCCTTTTCTCCTTGAGCAATGATTTTTACTCCAGCGTCACTTAGATTCATAACATGTCCTTTGACACCAAGACCAGATGCCAAATTGAAAACAAATGGTCTATAACCTATACCTTGAACAATTCCAGCAACTAAAATCTTGCAACTATGTTCAGACATTGTCATGACCTTGGATTAACATACTCTTGGAATGGGTTCTCCTAAAGGTTTTCTTAATAATCTGTGGCCGCCTATTGTAGTACGAATAACTACTTTTCCTTGATATTTATCTGTGGCCTTGCCAATGATTCTAGCATTTATTCCTAATGGATGTTTTTGGATTGTTTCTAGAACTTCCTCTGCTTTATCTGGCACAACAGCAAGAACAGCCATACCTTCGGAGGAAAGAGAAAACATATCCATTCCCAAAAGTTCACAAACACCATTAACTTCAGGATTTACGGGTATTGCTTCTTCTTCAAGAATTAATCCAACATTAGACTTAGCAGAACACTCATTGAGGGCACTCCCTAGTCCTCCTCTTGTTGGATCTTTCATGGCATGAATTACTCCAGTTTCAGCAATAGGGAGAAGCATCGATACGAGAGGAGCTACATCGGATTCTAAATCAGTTGTAAGATTAATTCCTTCTCTTCCAGCTATGAGTGCTGCTCCATGTTTTCCTGGATGACCTGTGATGATGATTTTGTCTCCAATTTGCACATTATTATCTGCTATAACATTAGGTGAGGTTCGAATACCAATCCCAGTTGTACTGAGATACATAATGTCTACCTGACCTTTGGGCAACACTTTAGTGTCTCCTGCAATTACTGCAACATTATTCTGTTCGCAAGTTCTAGCAAAGGAGGATATCACTTTCTCAACAGTGGAATAGGTGGTACCTTCTTCGATTAATACAGCACAGGTAATAGCGATAGGTTTTCCCCCCATCATTACAACATCATTAATTGTGCCAGTTGCAGCCAGAACACCAAGATCTCCTCCAGGGAAAAATATTGGATCAACTGTATGAGAGTCTGAACTGACAATAAGAACAGAGTCTTTAGAAATTTGGATAGTTGCTCCATCGTCTTGTTCATCAGCCCCTATCCCTCCATCAACTGATTTATTCTTGTAAATGTTAATCAACGAGGTAAGAAAAGTATCCATAAGTGAACCACCAGCTCCATGATTCAACTCAATGATAGTATCCGGTTTCATGCCAATACAAAGTTCTCTAGGTCTTTTTAAATATGAAGATTTAGTGAGAAATTTCTTCCTCAAAATTTATGTAGTTTTCAGTAAAAATAATCCCTAAGGAGATTGTCGAATTATGGCAGCAAGTAGAGATCTAGAAAAAGCGAAGGAAGCTTACAAAGAAAAAGATGTAGAAAAAATGAAACAAGCTCATTCTGTAAGAGCCCCAGAACGTCATAAGATAGAAGCGGGAAAATATGTGAAAAGCCTAATTTATGGTGGCGTTGATGGAATAATTACAACATTTGCAATTGTTGCAGGAGTGGTAGGAGCTCAACTTGATTTTAGTGCAATAATAATTTTGGGTTTTGCTAATCTATTAGCAGATGGACTCTCAATGGGTATAGGAGATTATCTAAGTTCAAAATCCGAAAGAGAATATGAACAAGGAGAAAGAGAAAGGGAAGAATGGGAAGTGGAACATTATCCAGAAGGTGAAAAGAAAGAGATGATAGAAATATATGAAGATAAAGGAATAAGCTCAGAAGAAGCTCAAGCTATAGTTGAAATATTATCGAAATATCCAAAGGCCTGGGTGGATGTGATGATGGCTGAGGAGTTAGGTATAATTGAAACAGATGAGTCTCCAGCAAAAAACGGCATTGCAACTTTTCTATCATTTGCTCTGTTTGGTTTTGTTCCTTTAATCACCTATGTAATAGCTCAATTATGGCCTTATCTCGTAGAGAATCAAAATGTATCGTTTCTAATAGCTTGTATTATAACAGGACTAACTCTCTTTGTTCTGGGATCTTTGAAGGTAAAAGTAACAGGAAAGAACTTCATCCGATCTGGATTGGAGATGTTAGCATTAGGCGGACTTGCAGCAGCGGCAGCTTATGGAATAGGTTTTGGATTAAGAGCTCTAATTGGTTAAGTTGGATAAAATATGTGAAGAAAAGAATGGAGCTGAGACCGGGATTTGAACCCGGGAGTCTAGTGACAATGGATTAGCAATCCACCCTCATACCACTTGAGTATCTCAGCACGTTCTTTGTTCAATGATTACAGTAAAAATTTAAACATTTCGTCCTTGTAATATAACTAATTTCTCTCAATCATTTCTTACATATATTTAACCTGAACATGATTTTTACTTACTTTATATATGATTTGTCAGATATATGTATGAAGAAGGTTTTCAAGTTGTATCAAATTGCATCTAGTTCTACAATAGTTTCAAAAACATATTCTTTGCCTTTGAAATTCTTGAATTCCGAACACCGTGATGCAATAAATCAAAGAATAAGGGAGTTAGAAGAAGATCAATTACAATTGCTCGATAAGAGAACTGTTGAAACTGCACTAAACATATGTCGTGAAAACCCTCATGATTTATATCCTCGAAGCAAATTAAGCAAAACAATAGGAAAGAGCCCAAATATAGCTGAAAGCGCCTTTCATTGGCTCTTTGTAAGTTTAAAAAACAGGTTAAATCAAGAGAGCAAAATAAATCAGCTCTTCATCTATTGGATGAAAAATCCTCAACAAGCGATTGAATGGATTGTTTTTGGTCGTTCTCCTTATACTGAGAGTAAATTTAGCGACAAATGGAAAAGCAAGTATATTTGGGTTCTTAATCTTCTTACGAGCACTCGTAGACAAGTTGATTCATATTGGAGAAAGAAATCTCCTAATATCTATAGAAAACACCAATTGAAGTTTAACAGTTTCCTTCCACTAGTAACTCATTATGAAGTTGAACAAGCGATCAGTGACGCTTATGAAAACAAATTAGATGAGTTCACCAAACTATCTAAACTAACCGATAAACAAAACGCATTTCTACGAAAATTACATCTTATATTAAGCAATAAAAGCTTAGTAGCTTCATACCTTACTTCTTGGATTAACACACAACAAACATCAAGATGGAAAAGCCTCAAGTTATTATCCTCTGAGCTAGCAATAGTTTTAGGAAATAAATCCAGAAAATTATTTTCAACTTTAAGACTGATAATTATTTTCGCACTCTTCCCTCACTTATGGACGACTGTACTTAAAATGTTAAAGGCTTCAAATCCTGAAGAATTCATTTCAATGCCCTTTAAGAAAAAAAGAGGTAAATTGCCTATCAAACTTATGATGAACAAAAAATATGTGATTACTCGACCGGGAAATGCAGAGATTATGACAAATCTAGCTATAAATAACGGTGAATTTGAGTTGGGTTTTCCCTCAAAAAATCGTTCAAAACTTACAGCATCTCTACTCTTCCCAAAGAAAGTGAGAAATTTCTTGAAAAATGGTGCCCAGATTAAGGTTCTTCAAATTGAAAGTGGTATTCCTCCAAGTAATAAACCAAATGTGAAAGTGGTTTTAGAAGGAAACTCTGAATGTTTCATTAGTACGAAATTAACTGTACAATATATGCGAAACATTCCTTTGAATAACTCTACTATTATGGGAGTAGACATTAATCGACTCAGCGAGCATATGGTTGCCTTCAATTATCCTGTAAAAATTCCTCGTGATTTGATTAAACTATCAAAGGAGTATCATTCTTTAACTAAAAACCAAATTAGATCATTGCACATAAGTCTAGCAATAAAAGGAAAGCAAAAGGATACATATGGTTATTGTAAGATTAGAGGAGAATTAAAACGGGTTTATGCAAGAAGAGCTCGATTACTCAAAGAAATAAAGAACAAATTACCTCATTTCTTGGCGGCAGTCATAATTCAGAACAAAAGCCAATACTTATGCATTGAAAATTTACAGATTAGTGCCCGAGGAAAAAAAGGTGCCTTAGCTAAGGCGATTTATAATATGCCTGATGATTTGGAGATTTTTAAGAAAGCAGTTCTAATAGCATCAATGCTATCCACTAGGATAGTAAGACTCGTATTAGTTAACCCCCAAAACACAAGTAGACTCCACAATAAATGTGGTGGTACATTAGATAGAGGGTTTACAAGTTATGATTATGCACCTTGTAAAAAATGCAATAAAAGGGTAAATACTCATATTAATGCGGCCAAGAACATAGCTCAGAAAGGAGCAAAAGTTATTCATAATAATTCCCCCTCAACGCATGTGAGGGGTTTGGGAGTAATCCCTTCAAGCAGTGTCTAATGTAGACTAGCTTCATTTCATGCGTTTGAGTATCTCAGCATAAACATTTCGACTTCTTTCAAAATTTGCTTTATTTGTCAAATCATTTGTCTCCAATAGTAAACTTAAAAAGCAATCTATTTTCTTTTCTTTTGCCTAGTAAGGTCAGAGATACATCTGGATGCGTTCCAGATGGTCGGGAAAGTTAAGTCCTTCCACGTAGAGCTTGGTACTATGTTTCGAGAGAACTTGGGAACAGCTACTCGTTGCGATTCGTCGCGGCCATAGTGAAGGGGTAACACTCAGACTCATTCCGAACCTGAAATCCTTACTAGGTTTATTACGTTTACCTTTCAAATTCCTTCATGAATCTACTTGTCTTTCTTTATTAAAGCGTCCATTAGGCTTTTTTTCATGTTTTCCTCCCTTTCTGTTATTTTAGACATAAAATTTAAAAATGGGGAAATAACTTACAACTCGGTCTGGACAGAAGGGGTTGTTATGTTAAAATCAGAATTAAATTCTAAAAAGAAGGAAACAACTAAACCCATTAATCCTCCTTTTGTATTCCGTGATCCCAGTTTTCCAAAGAAGATCTATGGTTCTGCATGTAATCTTAAAGAGCTAGCTGAAATACTCCCTTACATTCCTTATTTCTCAATAGAGTATCACCTTTATAGAATTGAGAGTGATGATACTGTATCCAGTGATTTAGGTTTGTGGATGAGATACATTGTTGGTTTAAACTCTCTATCTGATGAAATCGAGCTGTTAGGTGCATCGGTAGAAGGTCTAGAACTTAAAGATAAATTAGTTAATCTAATCAATTCTTATTCTTTACAACTTTGAAACAAACTTACTCAGATTTTTTTAAATTTCAGAGCACTTGGTTCATATATATCTCCATCATTCAGCAAATCATGGATAATCGATTCAACAGTTGCTTTATCCAACTTGGTTTTTTCCATAATTTCTTCCAACTCTATTCCCTCTTCAGAATCCGTAATTAGAACCCATATTTTCTCTTTTTGTTCTTGATTGTGCTCAGGAATAGCTTGTACTTCCTTGGATATAATTAGATTATTCTTTGAATAACGTTTTATTTTTTTAGCCCGTAGGTAAATCTCCTTATTTAGATCTTCAATTATAACCACTGATTCAGGTAAAATGTATACTTCGTCCTCACTTGTTCTAGGCTTTCCAGTTACATCAACATCATTACCCGGAATAAAACCATTCAAGAACTCTGCAGTTTCTTCCCAAGCTTTTATTCTAACAGTAGCTGTTCCATCGTCTAAAGTTAGTGTTGTGAATGCTTTTTTGGTTCCATCACTTGCACTATGATATTTATCTACTATTGTGCCATTGATTCTTATCTTGTAGATTTTTTCGTTATTAGTGGTTATCAATACCCAACGACCAAATTCTCCTTCCTCTTTAATCAGATGTCCATCAACTATGTCGATTGCATAAAGCAGTATTGGGGCCTTTTGTTCAAACTTGCTCATTTTTGTCACAACAAAATTGCTATTTCTCACTTTTCTTGGTTCCATCCAAAAATCTTTCTATTATCAATTATTGATAATTTAATCATTTTTTTGTTATTTTAAGGTAGCACTTTTTTGCTTAATTTTTCGTGTGATTTCTCTATAAACAATGGGTTTTTTAAGCAAAGGGAAGCTTCTTTCTTAATGGGTTCATCCTTGAATTTTCGTTTCTATTTGAGAAACTTTGGCTGCACACAAAACCAGGGAGAGGGCGAGAATATTCGACAGATTCTTCTACAATCCAACGGTATAGAAGTTACCGATCGCTATAATGCCGATGTTATTATAGTCAATTCTTGTGCAGTTAAGACCCCTACTGAAGATAAAGTCATTCAATTCATCTATCAATGTAGTATGACTGATGCTGATGTAATTGTTACGGGATGCTTACCTAAAATAAATCCAGATAGAATCAAAAAAGCATGTCCTGATGCTATCTTGACTCCCCCCAATTTAGGTAAATCAATTTTAAAATATGTACCTTTACAATTATTTAATGGTGAAACCTATCAACTTGCAAGATTACCTGAAAACCCAGCCTTCCTTCCTTCTCAACCCTTAACTGTAGTTGTTCCAATTTCTCAAGGATGTTTGGGAAGTTGCACTTACTGTGCTGTGAAATTTGCAAGAGGGTGGCTTACAAGTTACCCCGTAAAGATGGTGGTCAATCATGTTAATCGCGCCTTAGAACTGGGCGCAAAGGAAATTTACATGACAGCTCAAGACACCTCTGTTTTTGGTAGGGACAATGGCGTTAAATTACCTGAACTCTTAGTTAAAATTCTCGAAACAGAGGGTGATTACCAAATAAGAATTGGAATGATGAACCCCAAGTTCGCTTTAGAAATTATTGACGATCTATTAGATATAATGGCGAAAGACGAACGAATATATCGTTTCTTACACATTCCAGTGCAAAGCGGATCAGACAAAGTACTAAGCGCCATGAAGCGTCAATATGACGTTGAGACTTTCAACAGCTTTGTCAAGAAAATTCGAAATAGGATTCCTCAAATAACTCTATCAACAGATATAATTGTTGGATTTCCTGGTGAAACTAATTACGATTTTGATTTAACTGTTAAGCTACTTGAGAAAAATAAGTTTGATATTGTTAATGTGTCAAAATATGGTGACAGGCCTTTTGCTGCTTCATCGAAATTTGAAAATAAAATCCCATCTGACATTAAGAAAAAGAGAAGCAGATATATTTCAATAAAAATAAAGGAAATTCAATTGGAGAAAAACAAAGCATGGCATGCTTGGGAAGGCGATGTTCTCATTTTAAATGAAACCCATTCTGGGCAGAAATTTGGACGTAACATCTATTATAGACCAGTGATTCTTTCACAAGGAAACCTAGGTGAGCGAGTCACTGTTAGGATAACAGGGAATTCTCAAAATGCTCTTCATGGTGAAATCCAAGAAGCTTCTTCAGCAGTAATTGAAACCTAACTATCTTTTGATGTCATTTCATTAAGGGGAGTATGGGGCCTAAAATGGAAACTGCAATCAGCTTTGTCAAGAAAACACATGGGGTTACAATTATTACTAATTCTGAAAATGCAATTGTTGCAATTCAAGGAAAATCAGGAACAAAAATTGTCCCCTGAAGCCTTTTTTTTCACCTTTGACTAGACCATGATAAATTTAAACGATAAAATGCTTTATTTCGCGCTCTTATGCCCTTAAAACACTATGGTATACCAATTTCTTTTTATATGATAAACTCTCAATTTTAGTAGCGTATATTTAGGGGAAAACATCCGACTAAAAGCGTTAAATGGTAAAAAACTATTTCCAATTTTTGGAAACAAAATCTGAAGGCGATTAGTGGTAACTATGGATGAAAAAACGAGGCAAAATTCAACAAAAGAGGATAGTTATGATGTTGACACAATTAAGGTTCTAGAAGGAACTGAAGGTATTAGAAAAAGGCCAGCAATGTATATTGGTTCAACAGGCGAGGAAGGGTTACATCATCTAGTTTGGGAAGTTATTGACAATTCTGTTGATGAATATATGGCCGGATCGTGCAACAACATTCAAATTGTCATCCATCGCGAAGGTGGACTTTCAGTTATTGATGATGGAAGAGGTATTCCTGTAGGGAAACATCGTCGTCTTAATCTGAATACACTTGAAGTTATATTTACAAAATTACATTCTGGAGGGAAATTTGACAAACAAGCTTACAAAGTGTCTGGGGGTTTACATGGAGTAGGTTTATCATGTGTTAATGCACTGTCTGAAAAATTGGTTGTTAAGGTATACAAGGATAATAAAGAACATATCCAAGAATATAGTAAAGGTAAACCATCTACTTCTGTAGTTACGCGAGAAAATCATAGCATGACTTCTCATGGGACCTATATTTACTTCAAACCTGACTCTGGAATTTTTCCAATTACAGATTTCACCTATGAAGTCATACTCAGAAGAATCAAAGAAATGGCTTATCTTAATCGTAATTTGAGGTTCTCGTTAACAGATGAACGAACTGATCCACCAAAGAAACAAGAATTTCTTTTTGAAGGAGGGATAAAACAGTTTGTTTGGGATTTGACAAAAGGTAAAAGAAGCTTGTTTGGTAAACCAGAAGAAGTGTTTCACGTTGAGAGAGAGTTAGATGGTGTAATAACCGAACTAAGTATTCTCTATACTGAGGGATATAACGAAATAATTATGGGTTTTGTTAATGGAATATACACTTCTGAGGGCGGAACACATATTTCTGGTTTCAAATCAGGACTTACACGAGCAATTAATGATTATGGAAGGTCTCGCAACATACTTACCGCAAAAGAGGATAATCTGCGAGGAGAAGATGTGAGAGAAGGGTTAATTGCCATTATTAGTATAAAGCATCCTGACCCTCAATTCGAAGGACAAACAAAAACCAAACTGGGCAATAGCGATGTAGAAGGAATTGTCCAAAGAGTGATGATTGACAAATTCAAAGAGTATTTGGAGATTAATACAAAATCTGCAAGAAGTATAATCGATAAAGCAATGGACGCTAAGAGAGCAAGATTTGCTGCAAGGAAAGCTAGAGAACTTGTTAGAATGAAAGGTAAACGAGTTGGTCTTCCAGGACGACTAGTAGAAAGCAGAGAAAAAGACCCTTTAAAAAGAGAATTGTTTTTAGTAGAAGGACAGTCAGCTGGTGGTACAGCTGTAAAAGCTAGAGATAGCCAATTCCAAGAGATTTTGTTCCTTAAGGGTAAGGTGCTGAATGTTTTCAAATCGAGAATGGTTAAGGCATTGAACAACAAGGAAATTCAGAGTATGATTATGGCTATTGGAACTGGGATCGGCGATGATTTTGATTTAGAAGCTTGTAGATATGGCAAAGTAATCATTCTCACAGATGCAGATGTTGATGGATCTCATATTATGACCTTATTGCTAACTTTCTTCTATCGATATATGCGCGAATTGATAGAAGTGGGCAAAATTTACGTTGCAAAACCTCCACTTTTCCGTGTGTATTTGACTCGTGGGAAATCCGATCTTCTTGAAAGCGGAAGTTTTGAATATAAATATGCTGAAGACGCAAAGGATTCTTTAGTTGAAAAGCTAGTTGAATCTGGAATAGATCCTGCAAATATTAAAGTTCAGAGATACAAAGGTTTGGGAGAGATGAATGCAGATCAATTAGAAGTTACTTCAATGAAAGTTAATAGTCGCTATTTGATACAATTGAAAATTGATGATCTTGCTCTAGCCGATTTGCGTTTTGAACAACTCATGGGATCTGATGTTACTTTTAGGAAGAGATTCATCATGGAAGATGTGTTCAATGTTGATGCTTCAGAATATAGACTCGAATACGGTGTTGATCCTATAGATCCAGAAGAAACGGCACAGACTATGGATGAGATTATTGATATTGAAATATCTGGAGATGAAACTCCGGAGGATTTGGAGTTATAATAGAGGACTGATAACAATGACAAGTAATGAAAGCCAAGAAGCAATTCATCGTGCCTCTTTATCAAAGACATTGGAAGATGCTTATACTGAATATGCACATTACGTAATAAGTGAAAGGGCAATCCCTGATGCTAGAGATGGTTTGAAACCTGTTCACAGAAGGATTCTGTGGGCTATGCAACAAATGCGGTTAACCTATTCTAGTCCTCATAAGAAGTGTGCTCGAATTGTTGGAGAAGTTACAGGAAAATACCACCCTCATGCTGGAGGTGTTTATGAAGCTCTTGTGAGACTTGCCCAACCATTTTCTCTAAGGTATCCTGTTGTACATGGACAAGGAAATTTTGGTTCAATAGATGGATTCCCAGCTGCTGCAATGAGATATTGTGTTACCGGAGATACTTTGATCTTATCTGATTCTGGAATAATTCCGATGGAATCGCTAGGTAACGGAAAACCAGAGTCTGATATTAGCAGAAAAATACTTTCTTTTGATGGTAAGATTAATCACGCTTCAAAATTCTTTAATTCTGATAAACATCCCGTTTTGAATCTTGAAACAAATATGGGATTTAAGGTTCGAGGGTCCTATAACCACCCTCTCATGTGTTGGACCAATAATGATGGTAATCCAAGCATCACGTGGAAACCCCTAAGTCAAATTAAAGAAAATGATGTTGTGCTACTCCAAAGGGGTAACGGTCTGTTCTCAAAGAATAATTCAAATCTAGAAAAACATTGGCCTAAACTATCTCAAAAACACAAGGAGGTTGGTTTCCCCAAGTATATGAATGAAGATTTGGCCTTTTTACTGGGTTCTCTTGTAGCAGAGGGTTCATTCCATCAAGGGATGATTGTTTTTGGGAATAAGGATTCTGAATATTATGATAAGATAAAACAGATAATCTATGATCAATTTGAAGGAGTTCATATATATGAAAATCAAGTAGATGAAGATTACAAAGAGCTTTCTGTAACACGCAAACTAGTTAGTGTTTTTCTTCAAAACATAGGTCTTCTTAATGTTACTTCTGAATCAAAGGAAATACCGTTTACTGTTTTGCAATCTTCAAAAGAAGTAATAAGTTCCTTCTTATCGGGGCTTTATGAAGGAGATGGTCATGTTCAGTTTAAAGTAGACAAACGTCATGGTGGAAAAAGCTTGATGCTCATCTATAATTCTTCAAGTGTCAAACTTCTTGATCAACTTAAAACAATTCTTTTAAATTACGGCATTGTTACCACAAAGCCAATTAGAGATAACAGAGTAGAGTGCTTTAAATTACTAATAATCGGCAATGAATCAAAGAAACTCTTCAAAGAATACATCAATTTCTTCAGTGAAAGAAAAAGAGACATTTTAGCAAAGATTACTGAGGTTAGTGATGAACGCATGAGTAAAACTGATTATATTCCCTTTATTTCAAAGTATTTCAGAGCAAAATATGATCACGATTTCCTACATAGGCACAATTTTGATAGATATAATAAATTAGAAAAGAACATCCATGTCATATCTAAAATTCTAGACGCAGAAGATATAAAAATAGTAAATGAACTGCTAGAGCGAAAATATCTATTCAATGTAGTAGAAAAAATAGAAAAATTATCCGAAGAAACCGTATATTCTATTAAAGTTGATTCAAAATGCCATTCTTTTGTTGCAAATGGTTTCATAAATCATAACACCGAGGCTAGGTTAGCAAAAATCTCTGCAGAGCTATTGCAAGATGTTATACCTGAAATAGTAAAATTCCAAGAAAATTTTGACGGTGAAGAAATGGAACCTACAGTTTTACCTGTTAAGTTTCCTCTATTACTTGTCAATGGTACTTCTGGTATAGCTGTTGGTCTTAGTTCTACCATCCTACCTCACAATTTATCTGAAATCTGTGCTGCGACAATACAGCTAATTGTTGATCCAGAAACACCTGTAGAAGAACTATCAGAAATTGTTAAAGGTCCTGATTTTCCGACTGGGGGTGTAATTGTTAATGGTAGGGTCATGCCCATGTACAATAGTACTGGTAAAGCACCTGTAGTCATTCGATCTAAAATTGAAGTGAAAGAACCAACTGATTCTAGGGAATATGCAACAATAATTGTTGAAGAATTACCCTATCTAACAAACAAGAGTACTTTGATGGAAGAACTTCATGATCTAATCTCAAGCAAAAAGGTTCGAGGTATTACCGATGCTCGAGATTTATCAAAAGACAAGATTAGAATAGAAATAGACGTTCATGAAGAGTATTCTCATGAGAAAGGAGTTAGAGTGATTATTGGTCAGCTTTTCAAAAACACTCAGCTCCAAAGAGTTTTACATGCTAAAAACATAGCTTTTGCAAGAGGGCGACCTTTATTGCTCAATCTCAAAAGAGCACTCACCACTTTTCTAGAACATAGAGAACACGTGGTTCGTAAAACAATTAACCATAATCTTAGTAAATCTTTGATGCGATTAAACATTCTTGAAGGCCTATACATTGCTCTTCAAAATATAGATGAAGTCATAGCATTAATCAAAAAATCAGAAAATAGAACAGAAGCCCAAGAGAAGCTGATGGAGCGTTTCAAATTAAATGAAGCACAAGCAAAGGCAATTCTTGCTATGCAATTAGCTCGTCTAGCTAGAATGGAAGCTGAGGCCATAATAACAGAAAAAGAGGCTCTAGAAAAACAAATTGAAGAATACAGAGATCTTTTAGCTCATAAAGATAAGCGAATGCAAATAATTAAGCAAGAACTTTTGGAAATAATCGATAAATTTGGTGATGAGCGAAGAACAGAGATTAAAGATGAAGCTGATATTCCTTTAGATGCTGATATTTACGATATGCTTCATGATAGACATCTTCTGATAACAACTTCTACTTTAGGATACGTCAGATCAATTGAGATAGATAAATTCAAAACGCAGAGAAGAGGTGGTAAGGGTCTAACAGCTGTAACTTTTAGAGATAATGATTCCCTATATGATATGGTTGTGTGTCTCAACAAGGATACGCTCCTCTTGGTTA
>BPTK01000003.1 GCA_023705905.1 Candidatus Heimdallarchaeota archaeon | reverse complement strand
TTTTTTCGTTTGTGAATTCGATTGAGTTCTCCTTTTGTTTTATAATAACTTACTATTTCCTTCTTTTTTGCTTTAAGTGTTAAATTGCGGTGCAATTCCGGTATTTTCTTTGTATCTAATATTCTATATCTTTCAAAAAGAACCTTGTATTTTTTTGGTAATTTCACTTCATTTGAAAGAGCTAACATATAATTGCCTATACGGTTTACATCTAAGCCAACAAAATCAGTTTTTGGCGACTTGATGACTTTCAGAAACTCTTCTACTAACCTATAATTTAGAAAAATTTCTTCAGGTCCTTCGAGAGCTACATAGACGCGTATCTTGTATCCAGGAGGTGGTTCACTCCTTATACTTAGACATCTGATTTTTGCCCCATTTATTAGGTATTCTCTTACTCTTTTTGAAAAAATAAGTTCCCCTGTAATCCTTGGATGATTTTTTAGAAGGAAACTTAGGTCAAACCTACCATCAGCTTTAGCTAAAAAGGTCATATAATTTGCATTTCCTGGTCTCATAACAATATGCCTTTCCCCATCAGTAACAATATGGGTCTTCTTCCTTTCTTTCTTCTTCTAAATGGCGGGTTGATCAATTTCTCTGGTTGGGCTTTCTTTATCAAATCATGAACAGTCATTCCTATATCTGGAAAGAGTGCGAAGACTATAATCGTCCTTAAAGCAGAAAATAGACTTCTGTTTTTATTACCCAATGCTTCTGCTACTTCATCCCGTAGTTTCTCCATACTCTTCCACCGAGAAGAATGCATAGTGTTTATCCAAGAAGTGAGAAAAGGAGCTATAATGCCTGTATTTGTTTGAAGAGTTTGGAGGATTAAAACGAAGTTCTCTGTCTTTTTCATAAGTTCAGGTGTAGTTAACTCTCTACACTTCTTCTTGTAACAGGTACCAATAGACTTCTCTACTTCTTTTTGAGATAGAAGAGGTAAACTGGAATTATACTTTAGATTGGACGGGCAGATTTTATCAAACTGTCTCCGTAATCCGTGGATGAAATTGATTATATAAATACGAGAAACTTCCCATTTTTTAACCAAGTAATTCTCTAAGATAGGACTACGGCCAAAGACAAACCAATCCATAGCTCGTTCAGGCATTTTCAGAAGCAAGCTAAAGAAATCTGCAACTTTTCTTTCTTTATCTACAGTGATTTTTGATGCAGTGAATAGGGTGCTGTAAGCACTTACAGCTATATTTCTTGAGTTTTTGGTAACCTTAGATATTTCATTAATTGCATATTTAGGGTTCTTACGATAATCTGATCTGGCTAGGTTCAAAGATGCTTGTACAGCTGTCTTCTCTCTGATTATATCTTCTTGTTGAACCTGTAATCCTTTTATTCTTTGATTAGCTTCTCGTTCTAATGCTCTTCGTTCCTCTCTAGTTCCTGGAAACTTGACACCCATCTGATAGGTGCGTACAACCATATTTTGTTGTTTCAGTACTTGAGAAGAAACGGAAGACATTCACCTTATTATCTTTAATTTCGTATATAAACGCGTATAAAAAAGAAACCATCTGTATTCTATAAAGATGGAGAATGAGGAACTAACAAGAAAAACTATAATTTTGAGAATTATGTAGATTTTGTTTGTTAGCTCCGATATAAGGATGATATCATAGTATAAAAACACACAAAATTTTCTAAATAAATTTTCCTTTCGACATGCTGATTATTACTAGAAAAGATCTTCGATAGCAACTTTGGTCCAATCTATTAAACTTAGGATAACACCAAAAATAATTGCAAAAATAACTACAGCTATTCCAATAAGCAGAATCTCTTCTAAGATTGGACTTCCTCTTTTTTTCTTAAGTTTTAATAATTTGAGCCAATACCAGATTATCATATAACTCATAAGTTGGTATCTAAGAATCTATTTAAACACAGCAAAAAGAAAAAAGGTTTTAAACCAAACAAGATTGTCTATTGGATGACAGCCGATTTAATAAATAAAGAAAGTTATACAATTAGAATAACCAAAAAAACACAAAGTGCATCATTACAAGATATCAAAAACATAATCTCCAACTATGAAAAAAATGAAGATGAAACCTTTAATTCCAAAACCTTTGGAATTAGGACTTACTCTTATATTCTTTGGCTTAATAACTGGAGGTACTGGAGGCATTCTTGTATTTATTGGTGGAATTTTCTATATGATAAGCAATTCAAAATAGACTTATTCTATCTTTCTTTTTTTTATAAGTTATCTGCACATACAACTTTTTGAACATTAAACTTTGGTGCACCTGTTGTTCCACCAGTATCTTTATTGACTTCGAGAAAAAACTAAAGATCGAAGATGTTGAGGTAAAATTTATTCCTTTTTTTATGCAAAACAGCTAAGCATGTAGACAACAGCATTACGATTATACGGTTCCTTCTTTAAACTGCTTTCTTTTTGCTTCTATGTGCTGAAACTTGTTGAGTTTAAATAAACAAATAGTACTATATCATGGGAGATAAATGTCCAAGTTACAAGTCAAAACTGATAACACTCTTTCTGAATTCAAACTTAATTACATACTAGTTGATTCATTGAAATACTATTATGGCATAGTAGATGGATTATCAATAGAACCAATTTGGATACCTAAATCAGCTGTGGATAAAGATTATTGCATCAAACAGTGGCTCATAGATCAGTTTAAGGAAGGAGAAACCACTTTGAAAAGAATGGGAAAAAAACTGACTCAAACAAGTCTTGTAACATATGTCTGTCAGTAATATATTCATTTTATTGTTCTAGCATCTACCCTTTTTCAAAGTTTTAATTTGACATTTTTTAGATTATCCCTGTTGTTCTTTCTGAATTTTTCCACTTTTGGTTGTATAACTACTTTACAATAGGGTTGAGAAGCATTAAGTTTGAAATAATCCTGATGATAATTTTCTGCTTCGTAGAACTCTTTGAAAGGAGCTACTTCTGTTACAATATCATTCTCAAAAGTTCCCGCGCCATTTAACTCTTCTATTACTTCTAGAGCTATTTGGTTTTGCTCTAATGTATGATAAAATATGACGGATCTGTATTGGGTTCCAATATCATTACCTTGTCTATTCGCTGTTGTTGGATTATGGATAGAAAAGAAAACGTTTAAGATTTTCTTGAAAGTGATTATTTCCGGGTTAAAGGTTATCTGTATGACTTCTGCGTGCCCAGTTGTTCCAGAACACACCTGTTCATAACTAGGATTTATTACCTTTCCACCTGAATAGCCTGATACCACCTCTATCACTCCACCTAATTCTTGATAGACAGCTTCTATACACCAAAAACATCCACCACCGAGAGTAATCGTTTCTTTTGTTTGTTCAGTATTCATTTTGCATCCTCATTCTAACACCATTACACAAAAATCAGCTTATAACTGTATTATTATCTCACTTTAAAGCTAATAAAATCTCGTATCCATCAAAAATTGGTTATTCTTCTAATTCCTTTGCGAAAAATATATCAACGGAGAAATAACTACTTCTATTGGTTATCGTATGGTATTTATTGTTTTTATAGGTGGATTGCTTGAATACAATTCAGGAAAAACCACTATAGCGAAGGATATGGTAAACTTCTTTGAGAATAATTCTTCTATGAAAGTCTCTCCTTTTAAACCTCTGAGTGGGAATAACCTATTTTACCACTACGAGCAAGTAGTTGAAAATGCAGCTAGACATGAAGATTTTGTTTCTCTAGATATTATTGAACTACTAAATGAAACATCAAATGATATTAAGGCTACTATAGCCAACCCTGTACACAAGCTAAATACTCAAGCGATTGCTACACGTTTTTATGAAGAGGGATCAATTAATACTTTCTATAAAAAGTATCAAGACAGTGAAGCTCTTTTGCAAAGATTTTCTTTTTGTGATTCAGAGGGAAAACAGAAATCTACTTACATTGTAAACGAACCCATCTATAAGAATAATAAGTTCTGGAATGATGAGAAACTTACAGAACCAATACTGAAAAAAGCAAATGAAATAAAACTTTTCAAAAATGATCCCGAATATTATTCTTTGAATAGTAAATATTATGCTGATTCTATTCAAACTTCTTTTGAGTATCTGAAAAACAGTTCAGATTTTATTGTAATTGAAGGTTTTAATGATTCAGCTCACCCAGCGTGGTGCGTGAGAGAGTCTAATCTAATTCTACTTTTAGGACCTGGGTCGATTTTCATTTATGATCCAGATGTCTACTTCCGTGCTATTGATAATTACAGAGCAATCAATAGGAACCAACCTTCAACGACAAATGAAATATTAAAAATAGCTTCTCCCAAAGAATCCTTGCATCTATCTATTGATGCAGCAGAACGAAAAGAAACCATTTCAAAACTAGCAAATCAAATTAAAGACGAAATTAAATAATACATAAATAATACGCGTGTATTGTCTTAATATTATTGTTGAGTTTTTATTATTTCATGTCATAGAATGAATAGATTGGTGAAATAAGTTGTCAATATTTAGTACTCAGTATGGACTTGATTCTGTTAGCAAAGAACTAATGGAGTGTATCAATGAATTAAGATTCAGATCAGCAGGAATTGTTGATGTTGCAATTGTATCATTGGAAGGTCTTCCGATAGTTTCTTTAGTTCTAGAAAATGTTGAAGAAACAAGATTCTCTGCAATGACTGCAGCTATGCTTTCTCTAGGAGAAAGAGTAGCAACAGAACTCAATAAAGGCTTGCTTAAGAAAATTTTCATTGAAGGTGATTATGGTGTAATTGTCACAATGCAAGCAGGCGAAGATGCGGTTCTAACAGTTAGCGCAACAACTGATACAAAACTTGGATTACTTTTTTTGGATATGCAACGATCAACAGAAAAAATCGCTAGAATACTTTCAAAACATTGATTTTAATGTCAAATTTAGGTTCCTATGCGAAAGAGAGAAAAAGGCGGCATAGTTAACATTCATGATGTCTGTTAAAAACTCAACACAATCTTATGAGTTTACTCTTGTAAAAGAATCCATCACAAGAATGGAACGAAATTTACAGATATCTCTTGAAGGAACAGCTAAAAGGGATCTAGGTTGTTTCTATACACCTAATTTTATAGCAGAATACATGGTAACAAAAGCAATTTTTACCAGAGTAGGATATCTTCTGAACAAACATCTTGATACACCCCCTCCTTCATTTTCCATTCCTGAATTTATTGCTGAAAATGATGCTAACAAAGCAATTTTTCTGTTAGAGAAGATATTACCTGGCTTTTCCATCTGTGATCTATCCATGGGTTGGGGGGTTTTTTTACTTAAAGCATTTGACATTTTATTTGATTTGTATCAAAGTTGTTTTAGAATAATCAATACAGGCAGCCATAGTTCCCAGTTAGACAGAAACTTGAAGGGATATGAGCAAGAATCTTTCATAGTCAACTCAATTATTAAGAACAATTTATTTGGTGTAGATCTTTCCCCAGAGTCTGTAGAACTGGCAAATTTGAAACTGATTGAGAAAGCACTCCACTATCTACAAAGAGATAAAGCACTCCTACCCTCTCCCAATTTACTGCTAGGAAATTCTCTGCTTGGGTTTGGATTTGCTGAGCATACTGAAAGAACTAAAAAAATAACCAATTTTGATTTTGATCGTTTAGTGATATCAAAGTTTAAAGATAGTGAAAAGGCAACCATAAAACGTTGGATGAGGGGACATACAAAAAAAATCCCTTGGTCACGTGCTTTTCCAAATGTGCAACAGAATGGTGGCTTTGATATTATTGTAGGTAATCCTCCATATATTAACGTAAAACGAATAGAACTTACAGAGAGGAAAATATATTCGAAACTATATTCTACTTTCAATTCAAATGGGGACCTATCTAATATTTTCTGGGAAAGAAGTGTCAACCTTTGTAAAGATGGGGGAATTATCTCTTTTATTAGCCCTAGATACTGGATGGAAGGGAGTGATAGTTCAGAATTAAGAGCGTTTCTTGTAGATAAATCAGCAATAATAGAAGTGATTGATTTTCGTAGCAATCGGACTCTATTCAATCAAACTGAGATTAAATTGGGAGTGGATACGGCTATTATTACTATAGGAAAAAAACCTGTTGTAGAAGAAACCGTTCAAGTTTTCATTTTGAATCATGATAACCAAGTTACTACTCTAGACAAAAGGAAGTTTCACAATATCGAGTTTACCCATTCCAACCTTTCTAGTGATAAGTGGATATTCGAGAAATCGTCTTTAATTTCTGATATGGAAGAGAATGCCAAATTTAGACTAGGTGATGATAAAAAAAATCATGTTTTTGAGGGAATATGCCTCATAGGCAAAGGCTGTTCTACAGGAAGCAATAAGATTTTTCGTTTAACAAGAATCAATGATTCAACATTCAAAGGAGCTAATAACACAACAATCAAGCTTAACCAAGAAGAGAAAACTTGCCTCCGAAGGTTAGTTAAAAGCAGTGATATTGAACGTTTTAATTGGAAACAACGAGAACAATTTTGGATTTACCTGAAAAATCAGGATATAAGTCAGTACCCAAATTTACATTCTTACTTGAACTCATTCAAACACTTATTAGAAAAAAAACAAATAAAGTATGGATTGACTAACTATTATGATTATGTGGCATATCGTTCCCTCTCGTTGATTGAGCACAGACCCAATATTATCTGTCCCTACCAAGCTATAAAGAATAGATTTGCTATCATAATGGAAGAAACACCTTCTACGATTTATGAAACAGATGTAATAACATTGGTAATAAAAGATGATTATCTGAATAAATTCAATTGGTTTTACCTCTTGGGGGTGTTAAATTCTGAATTAATTCAATATTACACAAAAATAATGAACAAAAAAGTATACAATCTGTATGATTTTAGGACAAATCAGATTGCGCATATCCCTTTAATGAAAACTACTAAACCATTGCCTTTTCAGGTGTTGACAAAATCTCTTGTAAACATGGTATCAAGTAAGGATTCTTTAGATATGTCTGGGGATAAGAAATTTGTAGACGATATTTACAATATGCTTAATCTTCTAATTTATGAACAGTATTTTCAAAATAACCTCTCTTCTGAATTGAGAGATCAACTTTTTGCTATCTTTAATGATGGACAAATATCTACTATTACTACTACAAATAAAGAAGAATGGTATAATATTATAGTAGAACCAACAGTTGTTAAAAGCACACAGAGGATTCTTACTGATTCTTATGTAAAGGAAGTAAAGAAAAACATTTCACGTCTTTCTAAGTAATTTATTATCCTCCAGCCAGAGTTTTGGAGTAGAGAAGTGCACTCCTTCTATCTCTTCTAGTTTTGTAATAAGCTTAATTAGAAATTCCGTATTCTTGTGAATTTCTTTTTGGGATAAGTAGCAGTTTTGTTCAACACTATATGCAAAATGCCATGAATGGAGATTGATAGAGATATATGAATTATCTTCAGTAGAATTATGAATCAGTTGAATATAATTACTTACAATTTCTTTTATTCCCCGTTTTCCTTCAAAAAGAGGCCAAAGGTATGTATACATTCCTTTCATTAAACTCGCTTTTGGAGTCTTAATTACTGGAAATTCTATCATTCCATGTTCATCTGAGTAAGGAATAATTGCCTTATCTGATTCTAGGTAGATGGAGCTGTCATAAACAAAATCCAAATTCAACAAGATTTTTTGTGTGTTCTCAGATAATCGCATATAAGGAGCTCTAAACCCAGTAATTTCTGTTGAAAACAATTCCTCAATCTTCTCTTTTGCTTGCTTGATAAGATTGAATTCCTCTTGTTTTTCCAAAGGCACTCCTGTTTCTTCACCAACCAAATCTTCATGGTCATAGCCATGTACACCCTTTTCGAAAAAAGGTTGATTTAATCTTTTGAGAAACTCTGGATGTCTTTTAGAGATAAGATTTGTAGTTCGTGCTTCGAAATAGAAGACTGTGGGAAGCTTCTTTTTTATGAGAAATGATAAAATTTGATCAAATCCTTCGATTGATCCTTGAATCTCTGCAGATTTTTCTGGGTCTGTAAGAATGTCTTGTATTTCAGTTTGCCTTGGTTTACTGATTGCATGTTTATGTCCAAGTGCTGGAAACGCTGCGTCTCTGTCAAAATCTACGCATAGAAAAATATAGATCAATGTTCTTTCTCCAAATTGCTACTATTGTGAATAACTTATCGTATTAGAATAAATGTTTTCCCTCTTACATCAGCAATCGTACTATTAGTTAACTTTGCAATATTATCTGCAATAGCTTTTGTAGCCTCATTTGGGACTGTTTTGAGGCACTTAATCTTCACTATTTGATGTCTTTTAAGAAGCATATTAACTTCTTGTACGATTCCTTCCGTTATACCATTTTTACCAATTCTTATTTTTGGAGGTTCATGGCGTATCTTATCGATTGAATCCTTCATTTCTTTTCCTCGGTTCTGCGGTAGTATGGTATTCGTGTGTATCCGTTACACTCAGAGCATTTTATTGCAACGATTTTATTCGTGGAAGAGAGTCTTACTTGACAATTTATGCCTGGATAAAGAAAAATTTTGCAATGCTTGCAGAACCGTTTTTTCCATTGTGAAGGGAATTTGATTCTGGTTCTCATCTGAATTCTTTGGGCACGTTTAGCATATTCTTGAGCTAATTCATAATCTTCCTGAATAAGTCGATTGGCTTCCTCTAGTAATCCGATTACTTTATCTTTGACTTCTTCAGAGGAAAGGGCTAATGATTTTCCCTTTCTAGATTTTCTCTTTCGTCGTGAAGAATTCTTATGTTTTGGGGATTGCATGTATTTCTTCCTTATTTAGGATGAAAATGTTGTGCTTATCAACATTTCTTTATCTTAAAAAACTAAGTTAAATTATGTAATGAGTAATATTCTATTACGAAGGAGTAGCAGGTATGGTTTCTACAAGCTCTTCAATTTCTTCTTCTGAAACTCTTTTACCATAAGAAATAAGTGAATCTTGCACTTTCATACTTGTTTCTTTAGCATGGACCTTATTCTTCTGCACAGTTTTAATAGAGCTTTCTTCAGAGATTGTTTTGTTTAACCCCGTCTCAATCGTGATTAGTTTTTGGTGGATTTTGTTTTCAGTAATATCTGTTAATTCTCTATTGTAGTTTGTCAAGACAGGTATAAAGCGATCTAATTTAAGCACATCTTGCCAGTGGTGAGCGGGTTGGTTGACAGGTGAAAGACCTAAAACATAGGCAGAAATATTCTGTTTCACTTCGTGTGCAGTATGGAAACGTAACGTACAAGAGAATCTTTCCTGATATTGTGTAGAAATTTGCTTCATTCTAGTAAGAAAATTTTCGCATTCCTCAATTGTGTCAAAATAGTGAGTAATTAAGATACTATTTGTCTTTTTCAAGTCTCCTTTCTGATTCTTTCGCATGTTTTTTACACTAAGGTTAAGTGTACTTGTCTTCAAACTTAGAAGGCTTTTCAGGAATTTGGTAAAATAATTTCTCTCTTGTCGACCAATGATTAAAGAGTAAACTAGCCAATATTTATCATCAATATTGAGAACCCTTGGGTTTTTTGTTCTTTTAATTGAGGATTGCATGTTTAGATGCAAATTTTTCAAGATAATACTGTGATTTAATGGCGAAACTACTACTTGTTGTGCGGATAATTTTAATTTCTCCATTTTAGCTAATATTATCGATACTTTATTGATCACATCTCCTGGATTTTTAGCTGTAATTAAAAGAAAGAATCTTGTATAGGACTTTGTTATTCTAATAACGTATGAATAACCAAATGAATTTAAATAATTTACAATATTATCTGATAAGTTAGCAAAAGGCTTGTTTTCTTGTTTTGACAAAGAAAATCCAATTGCAGCGATAGTTTGCTTCTTTGATTCCAGAATGATTATATCTTCTGTACTGTAAGCTTGAAACTTTGACATATTCACTAGTAATATACATCAATCAAAGCATAAAAACCTAAAAATAAATAGAGAAGTGGAGAATTACTCTCTCCAAAGAGCTTCTATTGTGATATCTTCTGGTTGATTTAAGTGTGAAGTTCTAACTTCAGCAATAACCACAGTTACTGCTATTTCATCATCTGGCATGGTTTCATCAATATTACATCCCCAAACAAACTCTGCCTTTTGATGAATTTGATCAGTAATCATTGTTGTGATTGTATCAACCTCAGTCATTGAAATGTTTCTGTTTGCTTTGATATTTACAAGCGCTCCGGTGGAAGATGATATATCAATATCCAATAGAGGGTTCGATAGTGCGTTAGTAATTGCTTGAATTGCTCTGTTTTCCCCTTTTCCCCTACCCACTCCAATAACAGCAGGTCCACTTCTTCTAAGAATTTTCTTTGTATCTGCAAAGTCAACATTTACTCTCGCTGGAAGAACTATAAGCTCTGTTAATCCAACAATTGCATTGATTAAAACATCATCAGCTAGCTTGAAAGCATCCCAAAGAGTAAAATCTGGTGCATACATAAGCAGCTTTTCATTTGGAACAATAATTATTGTATTCGAATGTGCATCTAGTGCATTTAACCCTTCTAAAGCAGAATCCATCTTTGCATGTCCTTCAGACACAAAGGGTAATGTGCACACACTTACTACTAAACACCCCTCATCTTGAGCAACTTTTGCAATAAAGGGAGCTGCTCCTGTACCTGTACCCTTGCCCAAACCACATGCAACAAACACTAAATCATGTCCTCTTACAAGTTCTCGAATATCTTCTTCGTTCTCTTCTGCAGCAGCCCTTCCAATATTTGGATCATTTCCTGCCCCAGTTCCATTAGTAAGTTCTCTACCAATAAGCAGTTTTCGTTCTGCTTTTGTACTTAAGAGATGCCGAGCATCGGTGTTGACAGCCACTGTTGTAGCACCAACAATGCCTTCTCTTGTCATAATGTTATTTATAGCATTAGATCCAGCGCCACCGACGCCTATACCAAGGATTCTATTAGTGCGTAAAACTTGTTGGATATATGAATCAACAGAATTACTCGAGAAACGATCATTTGGTGTTTCTTGTTTTTGCAATAATTCCTCTAATTCTTTATCTGTAGCATCACTTTCAAATGTATCAGCATCAACAATTGGTGATTGCTCTTCCTCTTCCTCAGGAAAATTAAATATAAAATGTTCACTCATATGTTCTCATGAAGCTTTTGAAAGGATAAATAACAAAACAAATATGACCGAGAAGACTCGTCGGTATTACATTTTTACAAAATACAAGAAATTTAAAAACAAAAATTGGTGCACGCGCCGGGATTCGAACCCGGGTTCCAGCCGTGGCAGGGCTGAGTCCTACCAACTAGACTACACGAGCAGATTAAACTATTTTATACATACTGTTTTTATATGTGATTATTGGTGCGCCAACCGGGAATCGAACCCGGATTGTCGACTTGGAAGGCCGAAGTCATGGCCATTAGACTATTAGCGCATACCCAACTAAACTCAATGATTTCATCCCTATTTTTAATTTTTCTGTTCAATACCCAATAATTTGACAAAAAGAATTTGTTTTGTACAAAAAAGTAAAAAGGAAACGGGGTTAATTTCCCCATTTTTCAAGAGATTTAGCTAACTCAACGTGATTTTTTGCATATTCCTCGAGAGTTATTTTCTTTAATGTTGCATCAAGGGCTTGACGCATTGCCATAGCGCCCTTTTGAGTTCCATCAGGATGACCATGAATGCCTCCACCAGCTTGTATAATGACATTGTTTCCACCATGCTTCACTAAATTAGGAATCTTTGCAGGATATAATCCTCCAGATGCAGTTGGGAAAGCTTGTTTGAATTCATACATTGGATTAAGGAGAGCATCTTTTAGTTTAAGCTCAAGGTTAATATCTGTATCCATTTTTCCTTGACCATATGAACCAATATGGAGCTGATCTCCACCTGCCATGCGAACTATTTTAGCTATGGGTAGCATAGAAATCCCATGAACAGGACTACGAGTAAAAGCTGCATGCATTGTTCGATGAACATGAATTGGAACTTTAATTCCTGGGTCTCTGGCCATATCAGCAAGTTCTTGGAACCCAGTAAGGATAACATCAATCATCAGACATTTAGCTCCATTGTCTAAAGCCTCTTCTATCCTTTCCCACATAACATTGTGTTTAGCTGTGACATTTACGGCATGAATAACCGTTCTTCCAGTTTCTTCTTTTGCTTGATCGAGTTTTTCTAATACTTTTACAGTACGATCACCAATAGGACAGAAAGGTTGAGAACCAAGGTTTTCGTCATCCTTAATGAAATCAACTCCACCAATAGCTGCATCATAGGCTACATCAGCCCATTCTTGTGCAGTTAATCCCATCTTTGGCTTGACTATAGTACCGATATGAGGGCGGTTTGGAAACTCTCCCTTGTCTGTACCAATTATCTTTCTGACTCCTTCAATTCCAAATTTGGGACCGGGGAAGTATTCAGCTATTGATCTTGGAAAGTCTACATCAAGCCATCGGATATTTCTTAATGCTCCCAAACCAAACAGATTTCCAGCAAGCATGGAAAGGATGCTTGTGATTCCTGCTTCCATATCAAAAGTTTCGGTTTGAAAACCTATGGTAACTTCACCGCTTTGGTAGCCTTCATAATCTTTGAAGACTTTGGTATCCAATACTTCAGCTCGAAGTTTGGCAACATGAGGTCTCCCTTCAGTAGTGCGTAAATCAGTCCATGTTCCTACTGATTCTTCGTCACATATTTCTTCTGCTGCTTTCGCAACACTATCTACGTGTTCGACATAATATCGACCAACAAGTAGTTCTTTGTATTCGTTTTTCATAATAATTACCTTTAAATTTAATCTTAATTTTTTCATTCTTCATTTATCATCATAAATGGATACTTCTCTTTTACAATTAGATATACAACAGCCGGTGAAAATACACCTGCTTCGGATATAATTCCATCAATAAAGTCATGAGATACAGTTTCAAATGCTGGATTTAGAAAATTTAACCCTTTTGGAGGATTCTCCCATATTTCTGAAGCTGAGCGCATTTCAATCTCTGAGAGTTTTCCAATGCTTGTCTCCGGATCATATTTGAGAAGATTAATTGCAGTATAGAAAGGAACGTCCATTTCTCTTGCTGCTAAGGCTAATAATCTAGTCCCTATTTTGTTTATCACAGTTCCTTGGCTTGTGATGGCATCTGCACCAGTAATGATGATATCAACATTGTATCTATTGATTACCCATCTCATTGCACTGTCTACAACTTGAGTTGTAGTTATACCTGCATCTACAAATTCTTTTGCAGTTATTCGTCCTTGATAACGCGGACGTGTTTCAGTACAAAACACTTGTATATCTTTTCCTTGACGATGTGCTTCAAGAATAATACCTGTTGAAAGCGAAGAATGACAATGTGTCATGATTATGCTTCCATCTTTAATTCTGTGAGCACCATAAGAAATAACTTTCTTTTTGGATTCTTTAAGCAAATTGACATAATCTACAGAGAAAGTATTTACAATTTCCTTAGCTTCTTGTATGGAGGTTGCTTTGTCACGTAAGTTGTATATAATATATCTTAAACCATTTCGAAGCGCTGGTTCGGTAGCTCTAGCTGTGGCTAAAGCTTGACGAGCTTTTTCTAACTCTGAAAAAAGACTATCTAGTGTCGAAACTTCAAGACGTTCTGTTAGCGCAGAAAAGGCTTTAATACCTTCAACCGCGATGTTTGTTGCGCCTTGAATATGTAAATCACGAATATCTTCAACAACTTTATTGAAAACTGCATCCAAATTAATTACCTTCTATAATTATATACAATTTCTTCGTGTATAATAAAGAATTGCGGTTAGAACAATTTTATAGTTATACCGAAAGTTATATTGTCAGTTATTCTCTTCTGCAAAAACCTTCCCTAGTTTATGAGCCCAATCTTTTACTCTGACTAAATCCCGAGTGTCATATCTAAAATTAGCCAAACGCTTCGATGCTTGCAAAAACCACACATGAGGTATTTTTGATTTTGGAACTCTTCCACCAAAAGCTTCAATGGAAATTGTTTTTAGATGAGTGTACTTATCAATATTTCCTCTCAAAAATATGTTGAGTGCTTGTTCGTATAGCTCCTTTTCCCCCGCAAACCCAGCACATATGTAGATTGCAAGTTTTTTGCCTGTGAAATCATGTTTTAGAAATTCTTCGGCATTCTTTCCCCATTTACCATGAAAAATACAACTTCCAACGATGATATTCTCATATTCTGATATATCCGGATATTCCTTGTTTTCTTCAAATTCATGAATATCTATTTGGAGCTGATAATCCTCTTCAAGAGTTTTTGCGGTCATGGATGCAGCTTCTTTTGTTGATCCATGGATGGTTTGATAAGCTACTAAGGTCTTCGTCAAAACAGTCACCTAACCTATACTCTCGTATGTTTTATTTATATAATCTAACTTTGAACAAAAATTATTGCATGTATCGTACTATTTTGAAAAACATATCGGAAAAATTGGTGGGGCATGGCGGATTCGAACCACCGACCAACTGGTTTCCCACTGAAATGGTTTTAGCTATGAGCCAGTCGCATGTTAGTTTTATGGTACGCAACCATTCAACTTCTAACCGGGCTGAGCTAATGCCCCTTATCTTTTCTTTGTTCGAATTTCTATTTTTTTCTTTTAAATCTTTTCTTCTACAACATCGTTGGTTTCAAAAAGAAAATCTGCCTCTTCTGCATTAAATGAACTTCTAACGAACGGTGCTGAGGCAACGAATTTGAAACCCATGTTATATGCTAGTTCTTCATATTCCTTGAATATCTCAGGATGAACATATTCTTCAATCTCTAAATTTGAGCTTGGTGGTTTAAGATACTGTCCTATTGTAAGCATATCACAATTGACTTCTCTCAAATCCTTCATTACATCAAATACTTCTTGCTTTGTTTCCCCTAACCCAACCATCATGCCAGATTTTGTGAATACATTTGGATCAAATTCTTTTACAAGTTTCAGTAATTTAAGTGATGTTTCATAATTTGATTGTGGAGTTATCTTTCTGAACAGCCTTGGGACAACCTCAACATTATGGTTGATAATATCTGGTTTTGCTTCAACTATTGTTTGAATATCTCTCTCTTTTCCTTTCATATCGGGAATAAGAAGTTCAATTATTAGATCTTCGTTGTATTCTCTCAGTTTCTTTGTTATAACAGAATAATGCTCTGCACCACCATCAAGTAAGTCGTCTCTTGTAACTGAAGTAACGACTATGTGTCTTAAACCCATTTTTTTTGCTGCTTCTAAAATGCGCTGGGGTTCATCTTCATCTAGAGGTCCAGGTCTTCCAAATTTAATGTCACAAAATTTGCAATTTCGAGTACAAATGTCTCCCATTACCAAGAAAGTAGCGGTTTTCTTCTCAAAACATTTTCCAATGTTAGGACACATTGATTCTTCGCATACAGTGTGAAGTTTCAGTGTTCGGAGGATTTCTTGCACTTCACGAATCTTTTCTCTGTCCATGTGTCCTATTCTCATCCATTCTGGTTTACGAAGTCTAGGCATTATTTTATCATCTCTTCAAGTTTATTTGATTTTATTTTTTCTAGTTTCATTTTGAAGATTTTCTCAAATGCTTGTTCGAATTTTTTATATATTTCAGTTATGTTCAATGTTTTTTCTAGAATTTGTTTCATGGAAATTGGGCTGAATTTAGTTATTCCACAAGGAATTATCATCTGGAAGTGATCCATATCTGTGTTAACGTTTAGTGCTAATCCGTGAGATGATATCATTTTTGAAGCTCTTGCACCAATAGATGCAATTTTCCATTTACGTGCTTGATGATTTATCCAAACACCAGGATAGCCTTCCAATCTCCATCCTTTGATTCCATAGTCATCTAAAAGTTGTATTAGCACTTCTTCCATGTTCCACACAAATTGGTCTATACTCAAATTAGCTCTGGTTAAATTTAGATGCAAGTAGCTAACCAGCTGCCCTGGTCCATGATAGGTAACTTCTCCTCCCCTTTTTACATTAACAACATCTATTCCTTCTTCTTTCAAAAGACTTTCTGGTGCTAAAATATCATCCTTATTGCCTTTCTTTCCAATTGTAAAAACAGGATTATGTTGCAAAACGAGTAGAAAATCATCATAATCTCTATTGCTTTCTTTCTTTAATCTGAGTTGTCTTTGTAACTCTAGAGACTTATTATATTCCAACTTCTCATACTCAACTAGAAAGCAGTTTCTCATTGATTCAATTTTAGTAGTACCCTTTTAGGAATTTTGGTTTGACTATTAACAACTATTACTAGTAGTAAAGTTGAAAAAGAACCAATAATAATTTATTTTGATTGTCATGGCAAAATTTCTAACCATCTTGCTGGCTGAGTCTTCTCTTGAAACCTTTCCTGAGGAACTGATGAAGAATGTACAAGTTAGACAGTATCTTTCTAAATTAAAAAAAACCCCACAAGAGGTAATACTTGATGCAAGCTATCACAGTAATTTTATGAAAGATTTGCATGATGCTCAAAAAAGAGGAAGACCAGATATTGTTCATTTCACCCTTCTATCTTGTTGTGGTTCAATTATGGCACGTGAACAACGTCTTCGTGTAATAATTCACACCAATCAAAACAGGGTAATTGAACTAAATCCGGAAATAAGACTTCCTAAGAATAGCGATCGTTTTAAAGGTTTAATTCTGCAATTGTTCAAAGAAAAATCAGTACCTCCTGGATCAGATGATCCATTGATGGCTCTCAGAGATTTAAATCTCCCAGATTTGATAAGTGAATTACGAAGTAATCATGATCTCATTATAGAATTCAGTGTCAAAGGGGAGCAATTGTCCTCTACCGAATACTCTAAGCAAATATATGATGCAATTAATCCCTTGCTTATTTTTGGTGCATATCCCCATGGAGAAATAGAAAATATTCCAAATGAGCTTGTCGACAAGAAAATAGCTATTTACCAAGAAGGATTGGATCTTTTTGCAGTAATCTCACAAATTCTGGCAGTTCAACATATGATTGATGAAGAAGTGCTTTCAGAAAATTCTTAAAGTGAATAATAGCCTGATTTGAGACTACTTCACTCTTCTTTTTGAATGGGATAAAATAACTTCGTAGCGACAAACTTAAAATCTTTCTAAATTTGGCTCATGTAGGTGCCTTTACTGTCATTAAAGAAATTAGATAAGTTACTACATCCAAATAGTGTTGCTATCATCGGTGCTAGTCCAGATAAGAAGAAAGTTGGTTATGCTGCTTTAAAAAACATGATTCTATGTGGTTTTAAGGGAAAACTTTTTGCAATTAATCCTAAAGCAGACCAATATGGGGAGATCGAAGGAGTTAAGGTTTATTCAAGCATAACTGAAATTAATGATCATATAGACCTCGCTGTAATTTGTATTCCTCCAAAATTTATTCCTTTGTTAATGGATGAGTTGGGACAGAAAGGCGTAAACTATGCGGCTATTATTACAGCAGGATTCAAAGAAACTGGTTCAGAGGGAGCCCAACTAGAAAAGAAAATTGTTGAAATTGCTCAAAAATATGGAATGCGAGTTGTAGGTCCAAACATTCTTGGTATTATCGATACATCCGCCCCTATAAATGCAAGTTTTGCCGAAAGGTCACCTATTAGGGGTGAAATAGCTTTCTTGAGTCAGAGTGGAGCTTTATTGACTGGAATTTTAGATTGGAGTTGTGCAGAAGGTATAGGATACTCAAGTTTTGTTTCACTCGGAAATAAAGCTGATTTAGATGAAACAGATTTCATAGATGCTTTAGCCGATGATGAGAATACTTTAGCCATTTTAGCATATCTTGAAAGCATAAATCGTGGCCCTGAATTTATCAAAGTTTGTAGAGAAGTTACTAAAAAGAAACCTGTTGTAGTTCTTAAGGCAGGTAGGTCCGAAGCAGGTTCAAGAGCAGCTTCTTCACATACCGGTAGTATGACAGGAGCAGATACAACATACGATGTCGCATTTGAGAAATGTGGTGTGATTAGAACCGATACTGCTCAAGAGCTCTTTGATATAGCTTTTGCATTCAGTTTCATGCCAATTCCAAAAGGCAATAGAATAGTTATCATCACAAATGCTGGAGGACCTGGTATCCTTGCTACTGACGCAGCAGAAAAATTTGGGTTAGAATTAGCAACAATTTCACCAGAGATCAAATCAAAAATGAAAACGTTCCTGCCTTCAGCTGCTAATTTCAATAATCCAATAGATGCTCTAGGAACTGCACAAGCTGAAGATTACGGGAAAGTTCTTGAATTATCCTTGCAAGATAATGCCGTAGATGGGGCAATTGTTATCTTAACTCCACAAGCTATGACTGAAGGCCAAGAAACAGCAGATCAAATAGTAGCAATAAGAAACAACTATCCAGAAAAACCAATAATTGCAGTATTCATTGGAGGAGAGATACTCGGACCAAGTATTTATTATCTAAAGAAGAATAGAATTCCTTGTTTTCCACATCCTGAACGAGGTGTACGTGCCATGGCTTCTTTGGTAGAATATTCAGAAATAAGGAAAAGAGAAGTTGACGATATTCCAGAATTCAATATTGACAAAGATAAGGTAATTGATATAATCCAAAAGGTGAGATTAGATAATAGAGTCACCTTACTTGGAACAGAAGCCATCGAGGTTGCAAAAGCATATGGAATCTATACACCTGATACTAGATTAGCAACAACAGCTGAAGAAGCAGCTGATTTGGCAGAAAATATAGGTTTTCCTGTAGTCATGAAAATTACTAGTCCAGACATTATTCACAAAACAGATATCGGAGGAGTTAAACTAAACATAAAGGATAGAGAAGAAGCTCTTGCTACTTTTGAAGAGATAATGCAAAGTGCTAAGAAACATCATCCTGAATCAAAATTGCTGGCTATAGATGTTCAGAAAATGGAAAAAGTTGGTCGCGAGCTAATTGTAGGTTCAACAAAAGATCCTCAATTTGGTCCACTGGTCATGGTAGGAATGGGTGGAGTTTATACAAACTATTTCAAAGACGTTGCATTTGGTTTAGCCCCATTATCAAAAATTGAGGCAATAAAGATGCTTGAGAAAACCAAAGTTTACACTCTTCTGAAAGGTGTACGTGGTGAAGCTCCTTCAGATATAGAAGCAGTAATTGATACACTTCTGCGAATAGCTTTGTTGGTAAAAGACTTCAGTGAAATCAAAGAACTAGATATCAACCCCTTCTTCGTCTATGAGGAAGGATCAGGTGTCTCTGCATTAGATGTAAAGATTACTTTGGACAATCTCAAAAATGACGATTCAAACGATAAAGTAGATATAAAACATTTTTGCTAGTTTGGAGGAAGTTTAAATTTTCCATATGTTCCTCCTCCCCCTTCTGTCATAAAAATCCCCTACACTAGCTAGAGGTATTTTGTGCATCTTCAAAGATCATGAGACCTGTTTTCAGTTTTTCTGCCTCTTTGTTGCTAAGTCGTTGTTTCTTTAATTTAGATTGATCAAAAGGTATGAGAGATGAATTACCAAACGGATCTTCAATCACTATTTCTATTGGTAGGTTACCATTAATATATTCATCAATCATTTTGATGAATTCATTTATTCGAATAATTTCTTCTTCAGTTGTGGCATCTCGGAGTAAGAACTCCGCTTTTCCTTGAAAATCTCTAAGCATTCCTTCAATATTGGTTATGAATCCATCTGCCTTAGGACCTGGTTCCAAGATTGCTCCAATGTTTGGGAATCTGATTGTTCCATTTGAACTTCTGATAATCTTGGAAGTATAATCATCTTTATTTTCTGCTAGATATGTGTATCGAGTAGGCTCATTTATTGCTAGATTTATGAAATCATTATATTTGAAATGGCAATCAGAACAACTTAGATTATAGAACCACATTTGAGGAAAATGTGGAAAATCAAGTATTTTTTGTACAATTTTTGTGTTTTTACTTTCACAAACAGGACAGTTTGTCTCCATCTCAGAATCAAGATTTTCAATGCTCAAGCTATTCAAAACAACCTTTTCTAGCCCAAATTTAAAGTTTGAGATTATTTATTTAAAATAGATTCGTCAAATTAACTGGAATAAGTTTTTCTATGTATTAATGTCCATAGTAATAATGAAAATCAATCTTGAAGAGATATATGATCTATTGTTCAAACATTATGGTCCTCAAGGTTGGTGGCCAGGAGAAGGGCTAGAAATAGCTATTGGTGCAATATTAACTCAACAAACAAATTGGCGTAATGTTGAAAAAGCGATTAGATGCCTAAAAGAAGCAAATTGCTTGAATATTGAATGTTTACAAAAAATTTCATTGGAAACACTAGAGAAACTTATCAGTTCAAGTGGCTATTATAAAGCAAAAGCTAGGACACTGAAAAATTTGATTAGTTTACTGGTAACAGACCCTCAACCAGATCGTAATGCTCTATTGTCAATCAAAGGAATAGGAAATGAAACAGCTGATTCCATTCTACTATATTGGTTTGAACAACCTTACTTTGTCGTAGATTCGTACACCTTCCGAGTTTTTCAGAGATTGGGTTATTATGAAGGTGAAGATTATTTGAAACTCCAAAGAGTATTTATGGAAATTTTACCAAGTGATATTAAACTATACAATGAATATCATGCATTAATTGTTAAACACACAAAGGAACACTGCGTTAAAAACAATCCAAAATGTAGTGGTTGTCCTTTAGCCAAACATTGTGCATATGTTAATAAACAAAACATTTAGACGCATTGTAATAAGAGAGAAGATGATTATGTTTCTTACGAAAGATCAAGAAGAAATGCTATCTGGAATGAAAGGAGAGGCAATAGCAAAGAGCATGGAATTGATTGTAAAGATTGGGGACGTATATAATGCTAAGCAACTGATTCCTATAACAAATGCTCAAGTTGCTGGAGTTTCATATCTAACTGTGGGGGAATCAATATTCTCTTATTTTGAGTTATTGTCAAAAGATGCTGTTAAGGTCAAAGTTCCTACTTGGTTGAACCCTGCAGGAATGGACATGAAAAAGTGGAAGGAGATGAAAATCAGTGAAGATTTTGCGGAAAAACAATTGAGAATTGTGAACTTCTATGAAGGATTGGGGATTAATCCTACACTCACTTGTGCTCCATATCTAATTGGTCATACCCCTTCTCAAGGAGATCATCTTGCATGGAGTGAATCATCAGCTGTCTCAATAGCTAACAGTTTTTATGGTGCTAGAACAAATAGAGAAGGCGCCCCTTCCTCATTAGCTTCAGCTATCACTGGTTTAACCGCTAATTACGGTTTACACATAACTGAAAATCGCAATCCTAGAATATTAGTGGATGTAAGAACAAAATTAGAAAGCTTTTCCGATTATTCTGCCCTTGGTTATTGGTATGGTCAGAAGTTTCACGGTTCAGTTCCTTATTTTGTGAATATTCAAAGCTTAAACATTAATGAAGCTAAGATGCTAGCTGCAGCATTAGCTGCATCAGGTAGTGTCGCCCTTTACCATGTAAAAGACTTAACTCCGGAAAGTAAATCAATTGATACTGAAAATGTTGAGGAAAAGATAGAGTTTACTGAATCGAACAAAAATGAGATTTATAACCATTTTAACCAAATAAATGAAGGACCTGATCTTGTTGTTATTGGGTGTCCTCATGCAAGTCATGAGGATGTAAAACTAATTTCGGGCATTCTCCAATCTAGACAAATGAAGGATGGCATTGAATTTTGGATATTTACTTCTAGTAAAACTAAAGCCGCGATAGATGCTGATTCACTTTTGACTAATCTAGAATCTAGAGGGATTAAAATTTATGCAGATACCTGTATGGTTGTGTCTCCTTCTGTCAGTGAAAATTTCCAGAATATAATCACTAATTCGACAAAAGCAGCACATTATCTTAGTAAAGCTAAAACCACTATGGTGAACTTGCTTCCGCTCGATTCAATTATGAAGGAGGTTACTGAATAATGAAAATTGGAATTCGCCCAATTGTTGAAGGAAAGGTTACTGGGTCTGTATTGCTTTCTCCTCATCCCATCTCATTTTTAGGGGACGTTGACTCCGAAACCGGGAAAATAATAGATTCAGAAAGCTCAATATATGGGAAAAGTCTCAAAAATACCATTTTTGTATTTCCAAGAGGAAAAGGTTCTACCGTGGGTTCTTACATAATCTATGGCTTGAGAGTAAACAATGTTTCTCCTTTGGCACTAGTAGCAGAGGAGGCTGAAACCATTGTGATTGCAGGAGCTATATTGGCCGGTATCCCGCTGGTAGATTTACCAGATAAAGATCTATTTAGTATTGTAAAAACTGGAGATATTATTACAATAGATACTTCTGAAAAAACTTTAACAATACAAAAAAGGGAAAAATGAAATTATTCTATTATCTTCTTTTCTTGCCTTGTGATTCAGATAGAAGTTGTTGAAATTCATCGCGTAAAACCGCTTCTTGATCTTCAAGAGCCTTCTTATTTTCATGTACAAGTTTTTTGTTTAATTCTTCCATTTCTTGTTCTTTCTGCTCTATAAGTTCGGTTTCAAACTCCTTCATATCATCTGTATGTTTGAGTACGAGTTTTTCCATTAACTCCTTCCATTCCTCTTCTTTTTGTTTCTCTAGCTCGACTTTTTCCTCTTCAAAAGATTGATTTAACTCTTCTTTTTCTTTGAGGTGATCTTCAGATAATTGAGTTTTTATGGCTTCAAGTTCAATGTTCCATTCTTCTTTCTTTAATTCTATAGCACTCTCAATTTTTTCTGCTATTTCTTTATCTTGAGCTTCACGGATTGGTGTTAGAAATTCATTAGTTGTGATTTTGTCAATGGTTTCATATATTTTATTGATATTCTGAATATTTGCAAGAACTGTTTCGAACTCTTCAGTAGCAAGTTTTTCCTTGGATTCTTTTATAATTGAGGAAATCAATTCAGAAATTACATCACATGCTTCTTTTGGAATATATTCGGTCTCACACATCTTTGTGTAATTTGCTTCGTTTCGTTCAGTTAATTCGTCAAGATTATCTTTATGCTCTTTTGATAGGCTTTTCTCTCTGAAAATCAAATCATAAGGGCCCATCATCATGGCTTGTTTAGTTTGCAACTGATCATAGAACGTAATACTGATACTTAATTCATGAGTAATATCACCCGATGAATGCATACATCTTATTATGAGTTTGTGTTCAGTTTTTTGTTTAGGTAGTAATTTTTCAACAGAAAATTCCTTATTTCCATCTATAACCTCAATATCTTCTGGGATATTAAAACTGAAGTGTAAGTTATTTGCATCTCCTTCTCCTTCATTTTCAATGAAAACGGAGAGGTCTGTTGGTTCTCCCAATACTAAATCACGAGAGATTTTAAACTCAGGAACAATCTTTGGAAGCTTAATCTTAGATCGGAAGATTTTCACAACGGTGTCTACAGCATCATCTATTGCAGGAAAGAATAAATCTCCTGTTATTTGACTTAATCCCGGTTTAAGATGACTTCCAACAAGTTGTTGAGCATTTAGAAGAGAGTTGGTATCTAGATTCTTAACTGATTGAATAGCATGCCCTGCCGCATAAAGAATCTGTTGAGCTCGAGTAAATCCTGGGTCATCTTTAATCTGTTCAATATATTGATTGTAGTACTTTTCAGCTGTTTGAAATTCTTCAATTGAAAATAAGAAGAAACAAGCTGTTGACACTAAAATTATCCCTTTATCATATTCATTCCATAAGAGATACTCTTGTGCAGCATTAACTAGATCATCAACTACTGCCATAGTTGCCGCTTTCCAATCATCTATAGATCCAAGTCTCTTGAAAATCATGACAACATGATATAGATTTTGAGCACTCAAACGATACTGTTTCTTTTCTTTGTTATCCTCTGAAGCTCGAATGAAATTCTTTATAGCTTCATGATACAAATCTTCTGCTTGCGCTAGTCCCCTAGCTGATTCTAGTTTTTTTGCTGCTTCCCAATATTTTCTTGCGGAATCAGCAAAGTTAGAACTTTTAAATAAATCACGTGCCTCAGACATGAGCTTCGCTAGGTTCTCATCGTAAGACTTTTTCATAACTCTAAAATTGCAATCTAAATATATAAGTATTATTTAAGAAGCCAATATAACTATTCTTCGCATTCTAGATATGCAGTCAACATTGCACAGGAAAGCGTTTGTAATGGCTCAAAAGAGAATGGTGGACCGGGCGAGACTCGAACTCGCGGCCTCTTCCATGCCAAGGAAGCGATCTTCCAGACTGATCTACCGGCCCAATATTTTATCTCCAATATAAATGACTGGAGACCAGAGTACAGTAAAAATTGGTTAATGCTTGTGCCAAGCATAATTACGGATTTTCTTTGACCTTCCAAATCCACAAGCTGCACATTCTTTGTGACGTTTATGGAAAGAATGTCTTCCACATCTTCTACAAACAATGTGTGTAGATCTTTTATTATGTCTACCGAATGATGGTGTTCCTTTTGTCATGTTTTTCTACTTCCAGCTATTTATTTGGGTGGGGGGCTAATCATAATGACATTATCACCACGAACTATAATGTCTCCTAATTTCTTACTACCAGATTCACCAATTTCCTCAGCATCTTCAAGAGTGAGATTCAAGTGAATATCATAGTTTTTGAGAATTCCTCTCATACGACGGTTTCCCCTTAGTCGGATTAGAACTCTATTTTCTCGAGCTTGATTTAATATGTCCATGGGTTTGTTTGAACTCATTGTTACTGCTCCAAATCCTTACGCTCTCAAATCTTTAAGATTTTATTATAAACATTTTGATTAAAGAAAAAAAGGCTCTCACCCCCCCTACCTTTTATTTTAGAGTGAAATATAAGCTCTTAGATTATGTTTTATATCTTTGGTTAAAAATCGTTACCTTTAAGTACAGTATAATGTGCTTCTGATTTGCACTTAATATATTTAGAGGAATCGAAAATGAGCGCTGACATAATCACCGTGGATTTACTTGTGGATGGCGGAAAAGCTTCTCCTGGAGGAGCAATGGGTCCAGCCTTAGGTCCATTAGGAGTTAATATTAAAGCAATAGTTGTTGATATCAACGATAAAACTAAAGCTTACCAAGGAATGAAAGTTCCTGTAAAAGTAATTGTAAATAAAAAATCAAAATCTTTTGAAATTGAGATAGGTATTCCTCCAGCTTCCGCCCTTGTTCTTAAAGCAGCAGGTGTAACAAAAGCCTCAGGAATGCCAAATCAAGAGATAGTAGGTAATATCACATTTCCGCAATTAATTGATGCTGCAAAAGCTAAATGGGATGATTTATCTGCTACTACTCTGAGTGCAGCATGCAAAGAAATTCTAGGTACAATGGTCTGCATGGGTGTAACCTGTGAAGGCAAGGATTCTCGTGAAATTCAAAAGAAAATTGACGCCGGAAAGTACGATGATTTGCTGAAAGCATCTGACGTATAAACGGTGTTCATCAACAGAACAATTAAAAAATCAATGAATACAATTAAGTTTGTGAGGAAGAATCAATGAGTAAAGTTATCACCAAAACAAGAGATTTCATTTCTAGTAGCAAGCGCTTATTACGTCACGCTAAACTTCCAACTAGGCGAGAATTATCTATTACAACCAAAATGAGTGCAATAGGTGTAGTAGTAATTGGTGCAATTGGATACGTGCTTAGCTTACTATTTAATGCAATTATAAGCGCAATTTCATAAGAGAAGTGATAATATGCCAATATATGCTCTTAGAACAACAATGGGTCAAGAACAATCTTTAAGCGAACAATTAGCTCGTAGAGCTGAACTCCGCCCCCATCTCAAAATCTATTCTGTGTTAGTGCCCGGAGGATTAAAAGGGTATATTTTTGTTGAAGCAGAATCAATAGATGAAGTAGAAGTTCTAGTAGAAGGGATGAGACATGTTCGTAAAAGACCTAGAGCTTCTCGAGCTGAAGAAATTCCAATCGAACAATTAGACCACTTTCTAATACCAAGACCTGTTATAGAGGGTGTAGACATTTATGATATTGTTGAGGTCATTAGCGGACCATTCAAAGGATCAAGAGCAAGAGTCATAGATATAAATGTAGGAAAGGAAGAAGTAACTGTTGAACTTCTAGCCATGGATTTACAAATTCCCGTAAAAATATCTGGTGATGCAGTTCGAGTGATTGAAAAATCGACAGAGAAAACCGAAGAAGAAGAAGGCGAGTATTTACTATAGGCTCCCTTTTTTAAAACTCCATTTTATTTGTTTTCGTTTAGATATTCATCTAGTGTTGGTTTCTTCTCTGCGAGTTTTAATGGTCTAGAGGGGATTTTTAATTTGTGCCTAACTAATGATGCCAATTCAGAGTCGAAACCATATAGAGTATACACCTTTTTTGGTTTGATTTTCTCAACATAATTAACAAGTTCTTGGCTATTAGCGTGCATGGAAAAAGGAAATGTTTGATCGAATTTCCTGTAGGCGAATCTTGCTGCTTGCCCAGTTACCATTCCCCTTGAAACTTTGTAACCATCTAGAAAGGAAGGCAGCATACTACATGCTCGTGGTAAAAGCACAACAGTATTTTCTGGTTCAAATATATTTACATCAGTCTCTTCAAAATTTTCCCAGTTTAGTGGAACATTATTATCCTTGTATGTTTGATTTATTCTACTAGTTCTATCATCACATAAGATATCAACTGAAAGCATTTTATTTAGGAAAGCAATTATTTCTTGCGCTGCACCAAGATGACCTAAGTTAATTACTGGAGTGCGTTTTTCTTGTAAGTTTTCTGCAATCCATTTTAGAAGAGAGATTTTTGTGCTTTCTCTTGTATCAAAGTAGAGATCTTTTGTTCCGTAAGTTGCTTCTGTAATCAAAATGTCAATATCGTCATCTGGGATTGTGGCTTTTGGTACAGTTATCATTTCCTCTGTACAAATGTCTCCCGTAAAACAAACTGTAATATCAGGAAAATAGAATAAAATCTGTGCTGCTCCTAACAGATGACCTGCAGGGATGAATTTCACTTCTATGTCTTCTATTTTCTGTGTTTTACCAAAATTAATGAAATGTGTGTTCTTGGGTTTTTTTGCAGTTAGTTTTTCATATAACTCACTAGCTATTTTTGTGGAGAAAACCTTAGTTGCAGCATCAGGAAAAGCTACGGAATGATCGGTGTGGGCATGCGTAATAAAAGTTGCATGACTACCTTTGGATGCTGCGTTTGTGGTAGGGTCAGCTATAAAGGAAAGATTTTCAGGTTTTTTAACTAGTTTAACTCCTTTTTCATATTTTACAATAGTTGGCATAAGAGAACCTTTCCATAAATAAATCTGATTTCAATACTTAAATTGGAGATAATAAGTTTTTTACTACTATCAAAGTTTTTCCAGTTCTTCTTTCACAATGTCAGTCATAGATCTAAATTTCAAACCAAGACGCATTGACCCTTTAAATTTCAATTCCTTTGCCATGTATGCAGAAGCAGCGTTTATTGTACCTGCAAATATGCCGCTGGCTATCGAAGGATCCATTTCAATAATTATATCGGGATTATCTAGATTACCTTCGCCAGCTGAAAATACTCCCTTGTCTATCCTTATGAAATAATTCTTCTCTTCTCCGATAATTACTAGAAATCCTAGCTGAGCTTTTTTATTCTTCTTCTGTATCGTAGCATTTTGATTACAAATTTTCACTAACATATCAAGATATTCTGGTATGTCTTCATTTACAAATGCTCCTTGCTTGATTTTATTTTTGATAATAATCCTAATGTCGTCACTCTCAAATCCCTCGGAATCCGTTAACAGTTTTTCTGCTTCGGGAGTTTCAATTATTAACCCCAAACCATATCCGTCTTTAACTGCATCCAAAACTTTTCTTGGTTTTATCTCCTTACAATCTCCGATTTTGAATACAAACCCCTCAAAATCTTCTATGTCTATTTCAACTTCGTTTGAAGGTTGAACAGATGTAGTAACAAGATTATCATAATCTAATCTTTCCACACCTTCTTTTGTTTTGTAGACTATTTCCTTATTTGTGATTTCAATAACTGTTGCTTCTGTTATAATCTTGATTTTACTTTCCTCTTCTATATTAGGTATCACTTCCCTTGCAACAAGAGAATACATGTCTGTTCCTAGTCTTTTCTTAGCTGTCAATATTGTTGTGTATTTTTCCTTAGAAACTAAATATTCGGCAACTTCTACTCCAATCATGTTTCCCCCCAAAATTACAACCTTGTTTCCATCGGGTATTTTGCCTCGCAACACTTCAGAATAAGAGAGATAACGACTTTCGTCAATTCCTTTGATATCGGGAATTCTTTCATTTATCCCTGTCGCAAGTACAATGAAATCTGGTCTAAACTCGTTAATAATCTCCTTTGAGAATGAAGTATTCAATTTTACTTCAATGTTGAGATTTTTCAATATAAAATTGTAATAATCAACCAGATTCTGAACTTCTTCCTTGAAAGGAGCAGCTTTGGCTAGGTTCAATGACCCTCCTATTTCTTTTTCCTTCTCCACAATTAGAACTTCATGACCGCGTATCTTAGTAACGCGAGCTATCTCTAATCCTGCAGGACCACCGCCTATGATTAATATTTTCTTTGGATCATTTGTCTGTTCTAGATCTTCATCTGTTCCAATTAGGTTGGCGTTGATTGAACATTCAACTTGCTGTTCTGTCATTATTTGATTAAGACATGCGTTGCAACCAATGCATTTACGGATGCTTTTTTTCTTGTTTTCTTCTATTTTGTTTGGAAAATCAGGGTCAGCTATCAGAGCTCGCCCAATAGATATTAGATCAACTTTACCTTCTTCAAGCACACTTTCAGCGTATTCAGGAGTATTTATCCTGCCAACAACTGCAACTGGAACTCTTTGTAAGGACTGTTTAATAGTGGAAGCATTGTCAACAAAACAACCTTTTGGATAGTTCATGTATGGGACAACGGGGAAACGAGGACTATCAAATACTCCACCTGTGATATTGAATAAATCAACACCTTCTTCTTCCAGAATTTGAGTGATTTTCACCATATCTTTTACTTCCAACCCCTCCTCAATATAGTCACTACCATTCAATCGAAATCCTATAATGAACTCGTCCCCACATTTCTTTCGGACTTCATGAAGAATCTCTACCAGAGCTCTGGTTCTATTTTCAAAAGATTCTCCACCATACATATCATGTCGTTTATTTGTTCGTAATGAGAGAAATTGATTGAGTAAATATCCGTGACCAGCATGTATTTCTACACCAATAAACCCTGCCTTTTTTGCACGTAAACAGGCTTCACCATATCCTTTAACAATTTTCTTGATTTGTTTAATAGATAGTGGAATAGGCATTTCACCTGCCATTTCAAATGGAACAGCAGAAGGCGCGACCGCTTGAAGACCTATCATATATGAAGATGCTTGAGCCCCTGCGTGGTATATTTGTAATAGGGCATGAGCTCCGTGTTTTTCAATGACATCTACTAACTCTTTGAATCTCCCTATACGCTTATTACTGTTAATGCTCAACATATTTGCAGTACCGGCTCCTCTATGATCAAAATAAGCTCCCTCAACAATGATTAATCCGACTCCGCCTTTAGCTCGTAATTCATAATACTGTATTAATTTGTCATAGATATTGCCCTCTTCATCACCAAAATTGGTGTCCATTCCGGGAAGTATGATGCGATTGCGAAGAGTTATGTTATTTATTGTAAATGGCTCGAACAGTTTCATTACTATTACTTCCTAAGTACAAGAATGTACATTAATAGGTTAATAAAAACATTTCATGATTTATCTGTTTTCATTTGTTTTTCCTAACTTCATTTGAAAAAACTCAAGAAGCTTCATTACTTAGAACTCTTGGTGTAGGTGACTCAAGAAATACCTCTCTTCCAAAATTATCCAAAATTAAAAACAATACCTTGGGTTTTTGTAGTTAATGTCCCAACACCAGTAGAGAAAATGAAACATCTGAGTAAAAAGCTTGGAAGAGAAATATGGGTGAAACGTGATGATCTATCTCATGAAGTGTATGGTGGGAATAAACCCCGTAAATACGAATTCGTTTTTGCTGATGCGCTCGCGAAAGGAAAAAAGAAGATACTTACAATAGGCTCAATAGGCACCAATCACGGATTAGCAACAACGGTTCATGCAAGAAGATTTGGTTTAGAAACACATCTTTACTTAATTGAACAAAAAATATCTCCCGAAGTATTAGAAAACCTTGCATGTCATCATTATTTTGGTGCAAAATTAAATTTAATGAGAAATCAGAAACATCGAAAAATAGCTGCAAAGACAAAAGCTTTCTTTGATAGGAGTTCATATTTTGTAACAATGGGTGCAAGTTCTCCGTTAGGAACATTGGGTTTTGTTAATGCTGCCTTTGAGCTTAAAGAACAAATACAAAACAATGAAATTCCCGAACCGGATAAGCTGTTTGTGACTGTAGGTTCTTTAGCAACTTGTGCTGGATTGGTTCTTGGTCTAGAATTGGCTAATGTTAAAACAAAGGTCGTGGGTATTGGAGTTACTGATCCCTCGTGGAGTTCTAAAGAGAACACATTAGAACTTGCAGTAAAGGCATTAGAGATTATGAGACAGAAAGATTCCTCAATTCCTGATGTTTCTCAAAAGCTAGAGGAGCGATTGATTGTTGACCATTCCTATTTTGGGGGTAAATATGGAGAACCTACACCGGAAGGATTGAAAGCTATAGAAATAGCAAAGAACGATGGACTTGATCTAGAATATGTTTATACTGGTAAAACACTTAGTGGACTTATAGATTATATTAGAAAAGGAAAGGTTTCCGAAGAAGACGTGTCTGTTTTCTGGAGTTCAAAAAGTTCTGCTGATTTATCTAAATATGTGAATAAAACAGATTATCAAGATTTACCCAAGAAATTCCACAAATTTTTTGTTTGAGCAAACCCCCCAGCATTTCTTCTAATAAGATGGTCTATTCTATCTGATAACCCCTCTTCTAATAAGGGAGACAATATGAGAAGGTATGAGAAAAAATTATGTTGGTTGATATGAGTGTTTTAACAGAAATTCAAGAAGGCGCTCTATTCAGAGACTATCCAACAAGTGATTCTTTAGATCTCCACATAATGAAGGCTACTATCTCTGCAGATTGTTCTATCTGTTGTTCTCTAGAAACGACACCATGTCCAGCTTTTGTAATCGTGCGAAGAAGTACGGGATTATTAGTTTCTATCTTTTGCATTTTGGCTGTCATTTTGAATGCATGCATGGGATGAACTCGTTTATCGTTGATATTCGTTGTTAAAAGAATGGAGGGATACTTCCTTTCTTTGCTCACTTTATGGTAAGGAGAATACTCGATCAGAAATTTGAATTCTTCCTCTTTCTCTGGATTTCCATATTCACCAATCCATAGCTGTGCATTGTAGAATTTGTGATATCTCAACATGTCTAGTACAGGCACTTCGACTAGAGCATTACCGATTAATTCAGGCCTTTGAGATAATACCGCACCTGTAAGAAGACCCCCATTACTTACTCCTTCAATTGTTAATAGTTTGGGTTGTGTGTATTGTTCCTGAATAAGCCATTCTGCAGCTGCAATAAAATCATCAAAAACATTTTGCTTATTTTCTTTCATTCCACCTCGGTGCCATTCTTCACCGAACTCGTTACCCCCTCTTATTGAAGGGTGAGCTAGGATAAATCCCTGTTCCAAAAGAAAGGCGTTTCGAGGATCATAGTAAGGAACATTTGAATAACCAAAACCACCATATGCATACAACAATACTAAATTCGTTCCATCACGATTAGTATCCCTTTTCTTAGTAAGAAACATGGGTATTTGTGTTCCGTCTTTGGAATCAAACCATTTTAACTCTGTCACACATTGCTCTAGATTGAGATTCAGTTCCGGTTGAAAAACGATTTCAGTTTCTAAGGTGTCAATATTTGCCTTGAAGACGGTATAAGGTTGTAGAAAGGAAGCAAAGTAAAATTGAAGCTCATTAGAGTCCCAGCTACCATCAAAGTATGATAAGGATCCTATTGAAGGTAATTCTATTTTCCCTAATTTTTCACCGTCCAAATCATATACATACAATTGGTGATAAGAATCCTCTAAATAACTAACAATAAGCTTATGCCCATAGAAAAGAGGAAAGACTAGAGGGTAATCCTTCTCTGGAATTATGGTTTCCCAATTCTCAACTTTGGGTTTTCTGAGATCTATCTTAACAATTCTTCCATTAGGAGCTAAGTAATCTGTTTTCGCGATAAAATAATCTCCAACTATATTACCGTCAAATTTTGCACCTATGTTCTCACAAATGTTTTCTAAAATCTCCAGTTCTGTTCTATATATATATACATCAATCTTTGAGTATCCCTTCAGTAAGAAAATTATACAATCTTTTTTATCTAAGGTTGATTTGACAGAAGAAAAAACTTGAGGATCTTCGTTTTTGTAAATGAGCTTATCTTCAGCTGTGCTTGTCCCAAGTTTATGGTAGTAAACATCTCTTTGGTTATATGCCTCAGTTTCAGATACTTCGTTCTGATCTGGATAGCGAGTGTAGTAGAAACCTTCCTCAAGATTCCAAGCGACAGATCCTACTCTTGTATTGGGGATTGGTTCATCAATTAATTTTCCTGAATTAACATCTAAAATGTAACTTGTAGCAGTCCATTCGTCTCCTCCAAGAACTTTAATATAAACAACATAATTCCCCGAAAACGAAGGATAATAATCGAAGATGGAGTCTGTTGAATCATCACTCCACTCATTTGGATTTAAGAGAATCTTCTCATCATTTGTCTCTAAATTCTTTACAATCACACGAAAAAGCTCTTCTTCTCTGCCCTTTTTAATGTAAAAGGCTTTGCTTTCCCTGATTATCCAAGGACTTTCAGTTTCAAAATAGATGAAATCCTTCAATCCCTCTTTGTATTTTTCGACTAGTTGCTTTGGTAAGTGATGATCTGTAAACTTATTCTGAGATTCAACCCATTTTATCACTCTTTCATTGTCAAGTTCCTCTAACCATCGAAAACTATCTATTACTTCAATTCCATGGATTTTCTCTGAAAATTCCTCTTCAACAGTCTCAGGATATTCAAAAGATTTCATAGATTCTCTTGAAAATACCAATTCTTATGCTTTTTCCTTTAAAGTTGTTTCATATAGCTATGGACTTCCAAGCAATCTTACATGCATCGATTATTTCTTTTTCAGCCATTATTTGAATATCGCTAAAATGAAATCTGAGCAGAGTTATTATGGGAATGAATGCAAATGATATTAAGACAGGAATTGGAAGATCTTGAATTATTTTATCCTTAATTCCTTTAGTGAATATTTCTATTACATAATTGTTTAATTCAAATTCATCAGTTTTGACCTCTTTCATCATTTTAGTTTGTTCAAATTGTTCGCGATATTGAATATATTCTGGATGGCTCAGATAAAAAGAGAATGAATTAATCCAAATCGCATTGAATCGTTCTTCTATAGACATATTTGCATCAATATTTGTGAGAACAGATTTTTCCGCTTTCTTTCTTATGTTATGATAAATTACAGTCAATAAATCTTCCTTGTTTTTGAAGTAAATGTAGATTGTAGCAGGAGAAACTTTAGCTTGTTTGGCAATTTTAGAAATAGAAATGCCTGAAAACCCTAACTTGTTAGTTAGTTCGATTGATGATTTTACAACAGCATTATACTTCTTCTGATCTCGCGTTCTCATGATGATTCGTAAGTAAACATTCATTCATTTAAATTTTTATGTTTACTAATGTTCTAGATGTTTATTCTGAGGTCGCCTAGTATCAATATCTGTTATAGAAACATATATAAGTGAACATTCATTCATTTATACTGGTTATTGATCATTTGGTTAATAAAGATAGAGTGACAAAACATGAGTACTGCTACAAAAGGTGAAAAACAAACAGATTCAATACAACAATTCAAAATTGCTGCTTCTATTTCAAGAATAGATTTAGAAAAAGTTAATTGTTACCTTATAGAAACGGAAAAAGGTTTTATTTTAATTGATACCGGTTTCAGTAGAAGTAGATTGACAATAGATGCTTTTCTATCAAACAAGGGAATAACACCTGAAAATCAAAAACTAAAACTTATACTTCTCACACATGGTGATTTTGATCACACTGGAAATGCAAAATTTCTAAAAGAGAAATATAATTCGGAAATTGCTATGCATAATGACGATATTGGCATGGTAGAGCATGGAGATATCACTTGGAATCGGAATATGAATGTATTTCTTAGGGTTTTAGGGAAATTAATGACCGTTTTTTTAGGGATGCAACTGAAGAAAGAAGATAGATTTTTGCCAGATATTGTACTTGAAAACGAACAGAAACTTGATGAATATGGTTTATCTGCTAAAATCATTACTTTACCAGGTCATTCTAAAGGATCTGTAGGAGTCCTAACAGAAGATGGACATTTCTTTTGCGGTGATATTCTTGAGAATATAAAACAACCTGATCAAGCAGGTATGGTGTCAGATAGCAATGATATGAAGCAAAGTATTGAAAAAATAAGTTCTTTAGAGTTCAAATACGTATATCCTGGTCCTGGTAGACCTTTTGAGAAGAAATTATACTTGTAAATAATATATTTTTGTCAATTTAGTTTAAAAAGTATGGTGGCCGGACTGTGATTTGAACACAGGATCTCTGATTCCCAAAACCAGGGCCATACCAAGCTAGACCATCCGGCCAAGAATGTTTCTTCAGTATTTTTCCCTACCTTATGTAATTAAGCTTTTCGTTCTTGTAATTACAGCTTACACAAATTCAATCAAACATAGCTCTGTTTTCAAGTATTAGTAATATATCTTCTAGTAACCAGTTATTTACTTGTGACCATAATTTGTTGAGTAGAAAGTCAGTCAAGGCTTGATCTGCGTCATATGGTTTGCTCATTATGCTTGGAAGGTAGATATCTCTATCTCTATCCAGTGCTCCAAAATCATGACTAATTTCATGTTGAATAATATTTTCTACCCATTCTTCAGGAATGCTGAAACCACCATCTAGATAATCCTCTAGATAATTTTCTAGCTCTCGGGATCTAGCAAAATGAAAAGCTATGTTACTGTCAATAAATGCAAAACCAAAATGATCGCTTGTTTGGTTAGAGAAGCAAGATAGAAAATCAAATCCATTATTGCTTACAGATCTTCCAGGCATTACATCCCACTCACCTTCTAAGTTAAGTAAATCCCCAGTTATTTGTTTACCATAGTCATAAACATCAGGATATTCAGTTATAGGGGGGTGCCAATCTAATTCCAATATTGGAATAAGTTTAATGCCTAAATCTTTTTCAAAATATAATGATGCATTAGTAATTCCAATGATTGGGTCTTGTCTGATGACCTTATCGTTCATCACTTCCCAATTATCATTCAGTGCAACGACAAACACTCTATGTTCATAACTAATTACCGATATATTATCTAAGTAAACATTGGAATATTCTGTAATTTCTGTAAAAATGATTAGAAGCGTGACATTGGTTACCCCTTCAGTATACTCAAAATAGACTATTTGATTGGTTGAAGAGCTTTCAGTTAAAACAAGATCCATTGTCTGTGGATTACCATTTATGGTTAAATTAACCCCTAGGATGCCTGGTTTATCTAATAGTATATCAAAGGAAACGAAATGTGCATTTGTTAAATTCATGTTTTGAGATATTGAAACCCAAGTCTGATTAGCTGCTATAATAGTATCAACGTTGGAAACATGAAATGAAGACCCATCTAGAGGTGATGAGACTTCTAAATCAGGAATAAGTATAGTGTCTAGTTTGTTAATCTCCCATCCTGCTAATTCATCTCCAAAATCTCCATTGGTAGCTTTTTCCTCCCTTACAGGATTGATTATACTGAAATCAAAATTTATTTTCTTAAACACAGAAGGTAATTCCTCTCCAAACATGATATTAGCAGAATACAAATTATAATCACCGACATTCAATGCATAGTAATTACCGACATTCAATGCATAGAATCCATCGCTTGAATTTAGTAAAGGCTGTAAGAAAATTGTAATGTTATAGCTAGCTCTCCCACTTTTGGTTTGGTTAATTTCTTGAAAGACTGTGGTGTTGAAATTGTAAATTTCAGAAACTATACCAAATTGAATACCTTCGATTAAAATATCTCCTCTTTTACCGATGTAAACTTCAGCAACTATTTTGACAGGATCACCTTTTGTTGTGCTTTCTTCGACTGAAATAATAGTTAGTTCAGAATCTGATGTACTATTTATTACGATTTGAGTGATGAAAAGACCACTTAACACAGCAAAACCTAAGGACATTATAAAAAGAAAAGTGAAGAGGGGTTTCTCGAAAGGATTTTTCACGGGTAATATGTATTCTCAAACCAATATATGTTTTTTGAATAGTAAAAAAAAGAGATTAACTAGCTTCCACCGTTTCCTTTTTCTCTTCTATGTCAACCTTTTGACCCATCTTTCTTTCTGTTCCGGTAAGAAGACGCTTAATGTTTGCTCTGTGTCTCCAGTAAATAAAAACAACCATTACCACACTGACTATCAAAGCCCATAAACTTTGATTGCCAAAGAAACCATTACCACTACCTCCAAAATACCAGTAGAATGGTATAGAGATTAATGTTACAGTTAAATTCGAGAGAGACATTAGTTTTGTATATTTCAGGAGGAAGAACCAGATAATCATGATTACTGCCCAAGCAATGGGGCTAATCCCCAACATTGCTCCTGCTCCTACTGCAGCAGATTTACCTCCTCGGAATTTAAGCCATACCGGAAGACTATGACCAATTATTGTCATAAAAGCCACCAAAGCTAGGAAGAACCCCTCATCTAAGGTTAATGGGAAACCACTGTCCCCGTCGGTTCCAAAATAACTATACTCACCAAACCAAAGATAGAATCTAGCACATAAGACAGCTATTGTTCCTTTGAGCATATCTAGGATAAGAGTTGTTAATCCTGCCTTCTTTCCTAGAGTCCTCAAAACGTTGGCGGTTCCCATATTGCCCGAACCGTGTTCTCTTATATCTATACCATGACCAATTTTTCCAATTAAATATGCTACAGGAATAGAGCCACAGAAGTAACCAAGTAGTACTAATAATATCTCATATACTATTTCATAACTCATGATAGTAAGACCTAGTGACTTTTATTTAAAATTTGTTTGAAAATATAATATAAGAATAAAGTTCCCACTATGTGGATGTAAGAAAAATAAGAAGCGTCTTCAAGAAGAATTTATTTCTCGACACAGATCATTGTCATTGTACTACGTACATTTTCTAATGCTCGTAGATTTTCAGTAACAATCTTCTTTAATTCATCCATGGTATCTGCTTCGATCTTCGCAATTAAGTCATAAACACCATAGACTACATGGGCTTCACTGACATTTGGAAGGGACATAAGTTGGTCGAGTACGCTCTTTTCTTCGCCTATTTCACTATTAATCAGGATGAAAGCTATTGCCATTTGGATTTCACCAACAAACTATATGGTGACACGTTTAATAAACTTTTTTCAGACATTAACAATTTATGTATAAATCAACGATATTTTATAGTTAAATTGGCTGATTCATCATATATGTCTAAAAGTTTCTATCCTAAACGATTAAGAGAACTTGCCAAACCGTACTATTTTAAAAATACCAAAAAGAAATCGAAGGATCTAATCATTTTAGTACATGGTTTTGGCGCTTCAGCAACTGAGACAAGACCACTAGGAGAATTCCTTCATACTAAAGAATATGATGTAATTGGAATCCTTCTGAAGGGACATGGGACTAAATCTGATGATATGGATGATGTAATTTGGGAAGATTGGATTGATGATATACAGCAAGCATATGAAAAATATGTTCCTAAATATACTAACATTTTTCTCGGAGGGATTTCAATGGGTGGAGCTTTATCCTTATACTCTGCAACACAAATGAAGTTTAAAGCAGTTTTCACTGTCAGTGCTTACTATCATTTATCAAAAACTCTATCATTTGTTACATGGTTTGGTAGTCTCTTTGGAGCTCACAGACCAAGAGATGAAGAGAGAATTAAATGGTATGTAGAAAATAATCTCTTTTCCTATTCTAATGATTCTACACCTGCAGCTCATCAATTGTACAAAATGCTAAAAGTATTGCACAAGAAAGTAGTCGAGATTAACATTCCAGTGTTAATAATTCAGTCTAAAGAAGATAAAACTGCCAAACCAGAAGGAGCAGAAGAGTTGTACAGAGATTTGAAAACAAAAAAAGAATTATTTTTTGTACAGAAGGGGGATCATATTTTAACTGTAGATTCAAATAGACAAGAGGTTTTTGATAAAATATTGCTATTTCTTGGAGAAATGGTGAAAAACTAAAAAACCTAGCAAAGGCATAATTACAATTCAAAAAGCCAATAACGAAAGATATTAAAAAGGAAAGAAAGAAAAACGGATAGCACAAACAATGCCTCGATGGTGTAGTTCGGCCAATCATTGCGGACTTTCACATGTGAAAGTCCGCGTGACAAAGCAGGAAAATCCGCAGACCCGGGTTCAAATCCCGGTCGAGGCACCAATTTTTTCAAACAAGGATTTTTACTAAAACTAATTCTATTACTACACATGCCCATTTTTATTAATAGAAAGATAAATTTAAAAAATCCAACAAACTGAAACAGTTGACTGCAATGTTTTTCCGAAGTGCGGGGATTGCCGAGTGGTCAAAGGCGCTGGACTTAGGATCCAGTCTTTAGTAGTTCGGGAGTTCGACTCTCCCTCCCCGCACCAAATTACAATATTTATTAGAAGATAGTTAACTTTGAAAACTCAATTTCTTCACTTTCAATATTGCCCCTCTTTTTTCTTAAATAGCTTGAAGAGAATAGTTATGTGGTCATAATGTCATCATGCACACTTTTACATGGTAACTCTCTGGATTTAGGGGTTGTTTTAGTTAAATTTGATCACAAACTTGGGCCAGTTGTTATATCTAACGACTCTTCCTTGACTGAGGATCTTCTAATGAAATTGGCAATTAAAGGCACATCAACATTAATGAATGGTCTCCCTTACGATTTATCCAACTCAAGACGTTTTCGAGGTCTTCTTCAACTATCTAAAAATTACTTCGTTTACGGTTTCGATATGGTTTTAATCGATGATGAAAGCGATGAAGGTGCATTCACACCGGTTCTTTTATTCATTGTTTTTCCAACAATATCTGTTCCAATAATAGGTTCTAATTTGCAATCTATCGAATTGTTATTGTACAAATCCACACAAAAATTTCTTAACATATCTCACCTAAACAAGGAATTTGGATTTAATCTACGAATATCTCTTCGTGAAAACTTACTTTAGATTATATTTCTTGTTTCTTCTCTTTTCACTTCTTAAACATAGAATTTGACATTTTAAGAATTTCGACAGCTATAAATATATCAATTAGCTACATGATAGTTAGAAAGTCAAAAAGATGATTTTATGAGTATACAAGAACCACAAAAAATACCACAGGAAGAACCAGTGGAAAGTGGGAAAAAGTGGAGTTATTGGGGAATTGGTTTACTTTTCTTTCTTGTTTTCTTTGTAGCTTTAATGTTTATCCTTGAAGCGGCAATGCAACCTGGAGAAAGCTTTACTTCCACATTGATAGCCTACATATTAGGAATTGTAGGTCTAGCCATTTTTGCTGGTTTAGTACGTGATAAATCTAGAACACTTCTGTCTGTACCAATATTGCTTATAATTGTATTTGGAACAGGTTACTTGTTTAATAACGTAATTCAAGCACCGGTATACAATCCATTTGCTCCGGTGTCTGAAGGAGTAGATCTATTTCTTAATACAGCAGAAGGCATGAATGAAACACTATCCGAAATAGGAATTCTTGGTGACTTGGACATAGACGAAATTCGTACTTACACTCAATTTGCTTTCGTAATTGATTTAGTACTTTCCCTTCCATTGTTCATATTCGGACCACTGGCGTTAACTTGGCTGGTACAAATCTTTACGACACAGCCAAAAATATGGACTATACTAGCCTCATTATTTGCATTAGTATTTTTCTTCATTGGGTTAATCTTAACACCAGTTGTGCATCTCCTCTTCTCGGGAGTTATGGCAATAACAACTGATATCCTACCTGGCGCTATTTATTTAGGTCAAGGGTTCAGCATTTTCCTCGATTTTGAAAATGCAACACAGGAGGAAATGGATGAAGCTATATTGGCCTTTTACTTGGCGTCTGAATTCTTCCAGCAGAGTGCTGATAATTTATTAGGTATGCAAGAGTCTGGAATTATTGGGTTGTCGTCAACGATACCGGTACTAGGGACGTTTATAGAAAATATTTACTACGTAGCTTTAGCGGCGTTGCACATTTCTTCGGGTCTAGGCCCGTTTGCGAATGGTACGTTCCTTGTTCTAGAGGGTATGGAAGATGCTATGACCTCTTTTGGTGAAGGTGGCAGTTTCCTTAGTACTAAGGATGGAACTGTAACACAAATTGAAAGTGAGATTAATGACACTCGGTTTGAAGAAGGAATCGACAAGGTAAACGAAGGGTTGTTGGTTTTAGGTAATAGTACCGATTACATCGATGATGCTTTACTAGAGCTGAACAAAGTAAATGTTACTGATATTGCAGAAGCAATAAGCGATCTTGAAGCTGTAGGCGTACCTGCTGAAATAGCAGAAACAGTACTGGCACAAGTCGATATGATTGATTCTTATCTCTCAATCTTCGAAGGAGCAGTAAGAGTTATAGATGCTTTGTTAACTGTCCCAAGTGGAAGTGATTCAGCTACTTTGACACACTTCTTATATGGAGCCTATAGTTTATTCAAGGCTGGAGATGTTATAGGAACAACAACTACCTTTTACAATGAAACAGAAGGAGTTGACACTTCATCGTATTTTGATGACGCATCTGCAAACTTCAGTATAGTACATAATGAGCTTTTGAATCCAGAAGTCCAGCAAATAGCAAATTCAGATACACCAATACTTAACTCAACTGTCGCATTCTTAACAGACATGGTTGGCTTAACTGTACCACTGTGTTCCTTAGGTGGAAATATAGCAACAGTATTCTTTACAATGCAAAGTACTCTGAGTGTTTTTGATAATACTACTTATGAAGATATTACAGATTACTCACCGCTAATTAGTTCAATGGATGATTTAAGAATTATAACCGGCGATATGGCTGTTGATGCTATTGCTACTGATACACAGATTAACGACGTAAGAACTAAAGCTTCCAATGACACATATGGAGTACTTAGTGGTCCTGCTCTTAGTTTTACAGATCAGTTGATTCAATTCAACTTAACTCAGAACGTTTACAATGCCAATAACATTGCTAACTCATTCTACTACATGTTTAGTGGATTAAGTCATCTGAGTTACAGTTTCAACAATATAACTGCAGGGTATGAAGATTTCAACAATACTAACTATGTTCCCCCTCCCCCTGATGATAATGCCCAAGATCATTTCCTCGCGGCAAATGTCTCATTACATGCGTCAATTATTGACCTTACTGAAGCAACCTACTATATGAATCAAACAGAAAGTGGAGGAATGACGCAATTGTCGGGAACAAGAGATGCAATTTTAGGCATTCGTAATAGTCTATATGATACACTAGATGAAGTAAATCTAATATTGGACATTATAGATGATGGTAATCCGCTTCTTAGAATAGGCGAATTCCAAACAGCTATTACTGATATAATTAGCGCTCTCGCTGGTGTCAACTTACAACTTGACGGTGTGAACGCTCAATAACAAAGTATCAGTTCTCTTTTTTCTCTTTTTTTCCGCTTCTAACACTTTTCTACAAGTCTTCTTTTTCGTTGCCTAAAGGGAATACCTTTTTTAATAAAACTGTTCTATTTTATTAAAGATTTAAAAGGGTTATAATTATGAGTCCAATGAATGTTTTTCTAGCATATGACCACAGTAGAAACGAATTTAGTGAGATAAAAGATCAAATTAAATTCCAAAAAATAATGGAATCTGACGCTTCTGATGTTGGCTCTCAACTGATGAGCATGGATGTGGATGGAGTCCTAATCTTTAATCGAGACAAAAACGAATGGAACCTGATTTTTGGTAAACATGTTGGTCTTGTAGCTCAAAGAACAGGAAGACGCCAAGCTGATAATATTAGTAGAGCAGGTTTCCAAATAGCATCAGGGGAAAGAGTTGGAGCAAAGAGTAGACTTGAACAATTAACTGAAGATAATATAGGAGATCTAAACCTAACTGTTCAAGAAAAATATATTGAAACAGATCTTTCCGGATTTAGAGGTGATTCTAGACAGGATTCTTTTCCTAAGCAAGTTTTTTCTAAAGTAGAAAAACCAGTTGAAGAACCAAAACCTCAAGTTATTCCAGAACAAAAATTAGGTCCACCAGCAGAATATCCTGTAGATATTGAACCTGCAACTGGACCAGTTGTTGAGGAAGTCATTCCTGAACCAGAGCCTGAAGTTGTTGAGGAAGTTATTCCTGAACCAGAGCCTG
>BPTK01000002.1 GCA_023705905.1 Candidatus Heimdallarchaeota archaeon | reverse complement strand
CTGAAGTTGTTGAGGAAGTTATTCCTGAACCAGAGCCTGAAGTTGTTGAGGAAGTTATTCCTGAACCAGAGCCTGAAGTTGTTGAGGAAGTCATTCCTGAACCAGAGCCTGAAGTTGTTGAGGAAGTTATTCCTGAACCAGAGCTTGAACCTCAAACTCTTGTTGTTTCTGAGCTTGAACCTGTTATCAAAGAACCTGTTATTGTTCCTGAACCTGAGCCTGAAGTTGTTGAGGAAGTTATTCCTGAAGTTGTTGTTCCCGAACCTGCTGTTATTCCTGAACCAGTTGTTGAAGTTGAGCCTAAATCAGCTGTTGAATTTGTTGCTGATGAACCCGTCGTTGAAGAACCTGTTGAAAAAACCTTAGAAGACACAGTTGAAGACGTTGTTACTGAGGTTGTTGAAGATGTTGTCGATGATATTGCGGAAACAATTGCAAAGCGTGTAGCTGATGAAGTAGGTGACGATAAGCTCGAAGGAGTAATTAAGGAAGCAATTGAGGAAAAATCAGAAGAACTTGTTTCGAAGGTTGTTGAAGACGTAGTCGATGAAGTAGTTGAAGAAGCAACAGAAGAAATCGCTGAATCTGAAGATGATACAGTTGAAGAAATTGTTGAAGAGATAGTAGAGGAACTTGTAGAAGAAGTAACCGAAGCTATTGAGGAAACACTTGAAGACGACTTAGAAGAAATAGTTGAAAAGGCTGTTGAAGAAAATGTTGAAGACACTAGCCAAGAAGCTGCAGAACATCTTGCTGAAGATGTTGTGGAAGAAGTTTTGGAAGAAGCAGTAGAAGACATGGTTGAAGAAGCAGCAGAAGACGCAACTATTGAATTATCTGAAGCAATAGAAAGATCTCAAGACAAAGAACCAGAAGATTTCTAATAACTCAAACTTTTTTCTTTATTTTTTATTTTATTGTATCTCAAAAAAAGATTTATACTAAACTGATTTTCGTTAAATAATGCTAAAAAATGTCTTAGTTATTCTTGCTGGAGGTTTGTCCAGAAGATATCAAAAGCAAAATACAGAATGGCAAGACAAGATTTTATTGTCGGTTGAAGATGAACCCCTTTTAGTTAATCTGGTAAAAAAGGGTAATTTCTTATACGATGAAACGGTTTTATCTGTGAACTCTGCAGTTAGAAAAGAAGAATATAAAACAATACTCCAAAATTATACTCTTATGAATCAAATTGATTTTATCATAGATGATCAGAGTAGTTCTTTCGAAGGAGTTTTGCTTGGAATAGGTTCTACTTTGCGTTTATTACGAGGTAAAACTGTTCAATTCCTTCCTTCGGATAGGCCCTTTCTTATGATATCCCTGTTAAAATCAATGAAAATCTGCGATAACGGAGTTAGTTTTTTCCAATCTGAGACGGGGATGATAGAACCATTATTAGCACTTTATGGACCTAACATATATTTTCCCAAGCAGTTCGAGGAATTATCTCTAGCTAGAGCGGATGTTTTGATGAGAACAGCTCCAATGTTGAAATTATATGATAGTACCGCGATAATCGAAATAAATAATCTCCCAACTAGGACTTTTGACAATGCTAACTCTCAAACAGAACTAAGAGCAAATACGAGAGATATTCAAGAATTAGAAAAACTTGATGTGCTTCCACCGAAAACTATTACTCGCTCTCTTGAAAACGCGGAACCGGAATCTTTTGATGAATTCTATCTTTATGATTTCATTGAAAAATTGAATGACACAAACAACAATTATGCTGCTTTTCTTTGGGCTAGTTATTTCAGAAAATCATCTCTATTAACAGAGAAAGAATACAAAGGATTAGCAAAAAAATCGTTGAAATCTGAACACTTGTTTTGGAAGGATAATAACGTACCATTTTTTGCGTTACATGCTCTGCAAGATTTAATCTATCATTTCCCTGAATTGACACAAAACTCTATTATAAAAGAAATAAAAGGACTAAAAACACAATTGAAAATAAATCCTAGAACCATTAATTGAGTAAATAAAAAATAGAAAAAAATAAGTTTCTCCCTCATTTGAAACTATACTTTACCAACTTTAATTGCACAGACTTTGAACTCTGGTATTTTTGCAAGTGGATCCAGAGCATCATTAGTAAGCAAGTTAGCCGCGGATTCTTTATAATGAAAAGACATGAAAACAACTCCTTCTTGTATTTTATCAGTTACTCTTGCAACAGTTTCAATCTTACCTCTTCTTGATTCGATGAAAATTTTGTCTCCATCCTCGATATTAAGACGATTCGCATCAACGGAATTAATTTGGCTTCTCTCGATTGGTCTGCGTTTATGAAGACCTTTGGATCTTCTTGACATCTCTCCTGTATGGAAGTGGTACAGAATCCGACCGGTAGTTAAGATTAGTGGATATTCCTCATCAGGCAATTCTGCAGGATCTATGTAGGAAATTGTGTGGAATTTACCTTTACCTCTACTAAAAGTTTCTTGGTGAAGGATTTTTGTTCCTGGGTGTTTTTTGTCCTTGCATGGCCATTGTAATCCAATATTCTTGATTCTATTGTAATTAATTCCACCATAAATTGGTGAAACTTCTGCAATTTCATTCATGATGTCGCTTGGACTTTGATAATCTGTATCTATTCCAAATCTATTTAGCATGATTTGGAGTATTTCCCAATCGTCCTTCCTGTTTCCTACGTGACGAACCGCTTTTCTTACTCTCTGAACTCTTCTTTCAGTATTAGTAAACGTGCCATTTTTCTCAGCAAATGATTTTCCAGGAAGAACGACATCCGCATACTTGGCGGTTTCAGTCATGAATATGTCTTGAACAACTAAGAAATCTATTTTCTCTAAAGATTCACGGACATGATTAAGATTTGGATCACTTAAAGCAGGATTTTCTCCCATGATGTACATCCCACGAACTTTTCCCTTATTAGCTGCATGCATCATCTCAACAATGGTTAAACCAGGTTTACTATCTAAAGATTTTACATTCCAAGCTTTCTCAAACTTAGTCTTGATTCTAGCATTTGAAACTTTTTGATATCCCGGATATACATCTGGTAATCCTCCTACATCACAAGCTCCTTGCACATTATTCTGACCTCTAAGAGGATTTACTCCTGTTCCAGGACGACCTATATTTCCTGTTATCATAGCTAAATTAGCAAGAGATAAAACATTGTCAGTACCAGTAGAGTGTTGAGTTATACCCATAGAGTAAACAATCGATGCTGAAGTTGCTTGTGCATATAAAATTGCTGCTTCTTTTACATTTTCTACGCTAACATTAGCTATTTTACATTGCAGTTCTAAAGAAATTTTATCCAATGTCTCTTTAAACTCTTTATAGCCTTCAGTTTTTTCTTCTATGAATTTTTCATCGACTAATCCTTCATCAACGATTACCTTAAGCATGGCATTGATTAATGCAACATCAGAACCAGGTCGATGTTGAAGGAAAATTTCTGAATATTCAGCTAGTTCTATCTGTCTAGGATCAGCAACTATTAGTTTTGATATTCCTTGTGCAACAGCATGCTTTATTTTTGAACCAATAACGGGGTGAGCTTCCGTCGTATTACTCCCAATAATGAAAATTACTTCTGACTGCGTAGTTAAATCGGAAATACTGTTTGTCATTGCTCCAGAACCAAAAGCTTTTGCTAAACCAGTAACAGTTGAAGCATGACAAAGTCTAGCACAATGGTCGATATTGTTGGTTCCAAATCCAGCGCGAGCAAGCTTCTGCATGAGATAGTTTTCTTCATTAGTGCACTTTGCAGAAGTTAAAAATGCTAAGGAATTAGAACCGCTTTCATTTTTAATTTGTGTAAATTTTTGCTCAATTAAATCAAAAGTTTCTTCCCAAGAAGATTCAGTAAATATACCATCCTTTTTGATCAAAGGAAAATTCAATCTATCGGTGTGATGTACGAAATCCCAACCGTATCTGCCTTTAACGCAAAGAGCTAATCCATTTACAACGTTGTTTCTATTTGAAGATATATACTCAATCTTATTTATACGACGATTGATTAACATGTCAAATTGACAACCTACGCCACAGTAAGAGCAAATGCTTGTGATTTTATCTAATACAGATAAATTACTTGATGTCTTATAATCATGTGCAACGAGAGCACCTGATGGACAAATTGCAACACAGTTACCACAAGCCACACATCCAGCTTCTTCAAATGTTTTACCAAAATCAGGGCTAGGGTATGTATCAAACCCTCTATGAGTCATAGTTAAGACACCACAAACTTGGATTTCATTTGCAGCTCTAACGCAAAGACCACAACGAACACAAGCGGAATAATTCAATTCAAAAAATTCGTTATTTTCGTGTAGATTGATTCTAGGTCTTGTGCCTCTATATTTCTTAATCTCTGTTTCTGGAACATACTTTGTTGCTAATTGTTGTACTTTACAAGCACCAGTTTTTTCGCAGATTACACAATCTGGACGATGTGATGCAAGAAGCAATTCAATAACAACTATTCTAGCTTGTTTAACGCGCTCACTTTCTGTGTGAACGATAGCTCCTTTTTTCACTGGAGTATTGCACGATGATACCAATGTTTTTTGTCGTTCAACCTCTATGACGCAAACTCTACATGCACCATCTGGTTTTAATTCCTTTTCATGGCAAAGTGTTGGGATTTCTACTCCATGCCTTGTAATAGCCTCGTAGTAAGTTTCACCTTCAAAGCACTTTACTTCTTCATCATTCACAGTTATGGTTATTTCATTTTTCTCTAACATTTGCCTCTACTCTTGTATATTGCTCCTTTTGGACATCTCCTGAAGCACATCTGACAGTATGTACATCGATCACAGTTGATTTTGAAACCTGTTTCTCTTGAACCTATAATTGCACCAGCAGGACAAACCCTTTTACAAATACCACATTTTATACAAAGATCTTGGTTAATAGTGTAAGTATACAATTTGGTACAAACGTTTGATCTGCAAGATAGTGTTCTAATATGTTCTTCAAAATCTACTCTAAACTGTTTTAACGCATAAAGAACGGGTTCCGCGCCATTTTGACCTACTTCACAAAGGGATGCATCTTTCATGGTCAAACAGATTTGTTCAAGATCGTCCAAATCTTCTAATTCAGCTTCCCCGTTTCTAATTTTTTGTACTAAACCTAACGCAACAAGAGAACCATCACGACATGGTACACATTTACCACATGATTCATTTAATATGAAAGATAAGAGATAATTGGCAGTTAAGTCAACAATACAAACGTTTTCTGAAGCAATTAGACCATCTAAACTATTAATTAATTCTGCTGTTTTTTGTGATACAGAATCAGCTAGGATGTTTAAGATTGTCTTTTGTTTTTTAAAGAATTCAATGTCTGTATATTTTTCTATCCTCTCGCCAGTTTTCGGGTCCTCATAAAATAACTCTTTTACTGGTTTTTCTTGAACAAAATGTGATCTAACTATTTTTTTTACGTCTTCAGGTTTAACCTTACAATACAAAGTTCCTTCAGGTTTTACAAAAACCAAAGGTCCATGCTCGCAGAGACCTTGACAACTTGTTAAACTAATATCTAAATCTTCTTGAATACCCGCTCGAACAACTTCTATACCAAAGTTTTTATGAATTTCATCGGATTTAGATGATAAGCAATTTTTACCCTCACAAATTAAAATTTGCCTTATCATAGGTGTTGAAGTGTTATTATTTGAAGTGTTATTATTTGATGCCATTTGACTACTACTCTTGTTTCTTTCTCAAAACTCTTTTACGTGAGAAGTTCGAGTTAATGGTGAATAAATCATCACCTTCAAAAATCTTTTGACAAATTAAACCCAACCATTAGTTTTGCAATTTAATCTGGGAATAAACTTAAAACTAGTAAAAAGAATTTGCTTTTGAATGATAACATCCCACAAGATTTATTTCAGAAATTCACAAAAAATGACAGAGATTAATGATGAAACAGTCGATTTAGTGTTAACCAGCCCCCCGTACCCTTTAATAACTATTTGGGATGATATGTTCTCAGAAAAAAACGAACAAATAAAGGTGGCTTTAGCTGAAGAAGATGGTAATTTAGCATTTGAGTTGATGCATAAAGAATTAGACAAGGTTTGGAACGAAATATATCGTGTCTTAAAACCAAGTGGAATAGTGTGCATAAATATAGGTGATGCAACGCAATCAATAGGTGGAGACTTCAAACTCTATCCATCTCATTCAAGGATAATTTCCCACTGTTGCAAGATGGGGTTAAGTTGTTTACCTTACATTGTTTGGAGTAAGCAAACAAATGCCCCAAACAAATTTATGGGTTCAGGAATGTTACCGCCAGGCGGATATGTAACCTTAGAACACGAGTATATACTCATTTTTAGAAAAGGAGGGAAAAGGGAATTTAAAACAGATGAAGAAAAGAAAGAAAGATTTCTTAGTTCCTATTTTTGGGAGGAAAGAAACACTTGGTTTTCAGATATATGGGATTTGCGTGGGGTACATCAATCTTTGCGAAGCGAAAAGCTAAGAGATAGAAGCGCAGCTTTTCCTTTCGAATTAGCTTATAGACTAATCAACATGTTCTCACTCAAAGGAGATGTGGTTTTAGATCCTTTCTTAGGAACAGGAACCACAGTCCTAGCAGCTATGGCTTCTGCAAGGAATAGCATAGGTGTAGAAATCGAAGAGAATTTTAAAGAGGTTATTCAAGATGGATTCAGTGAGATTGTTGAATATGCCAATGAGTACAACGAAGAAAGAATTCAACAACATATAGAGTTTATTTCAAAACGAATTGAGAAAAATGGAGAAACCAAGTATACAAGTGAACACTACGGCTTTCCAGTTATAACTAAACAAGAACCCAAACTTAAATTGGACATGTTGAAGAACATAGAAGAAATTGAAGAAAACTGTTTTGAAGTTGAATATGCCGATTAATCCCCAAATTTATTAAACGAGTTTTTCTTTATATTCATAACCAAAGAAGTGCTTAATGTGTCTATAAAATCAAGAGTAGCAATAATCATACCTGAGCCAGATTTAGCTGCAAATACAATTTGGAGTGAGATTAAGAATCATTCTTACTTCAAAGAATCTGAACAACAATTTGATGGTAGCATTGTTTACCAACATAACAAATACCCCAACGACATCAAAATTATTCATTCGAAGAAAGATGGTGTAGCAAGCAATCACCTTGATTTAGAAATTGAAGCAGAATTGTATATTTTTACCAGCAGACATAGGGCGGCTTCGGGAACACCTGCTTTACTAGTTCATCCAACAGGTAACTGGAACCAAATAACACTCGAAGGTAGAGAGAAAGAACTATCTTATACATCAGCCACAGCTTTAAAATTTGGTTTACAAAATCTGATCACAAAACAAGAAGAGTTTGATTTAGTAGAGTTCAAGGTTGATATGGAAGTTACTCATCATGGGCCAACAGAACTTCAAACACCTCTGATTTTCATGGAATTGGGGAGCAGTGAAGAGTACTGGGTACATAAGAAAGCAGCCTTGGCAGTGGGACAAGCAATTATCGAAACAGCTGAGCAATTTGTACAAAGAAGTAAGTTTCAAGGTGAGAGTTTCATCGGTTTTGGAGGAAACCACTATGCTTACAGATTCCGTAAACATGTTCTTTTGGATGAAAAAACACACATCAGTCACATAGCTGCTAAGCATACTTTAGATAATTTAAATGAAGAAATTATATTGGAAGCCTTCAAAAAAACCATTGAGGGACCTAAAGGAGCTCTAATAGATAAGAAAGGAGCAAGATCTGAACAAAGAAAGAATATTATTGATATTGTGGAAGGACAAGGAAAGGAATGTATCCAAATATAATTCTGGCAAGAAGATTAATTGTTTAAAACTCTCAGGTTGAAAAGCAGACAATTGTGGCTCTTTTATATGCTTTTTAGGATAAGCTAATGATCCTATGAAAGACGAGAATCTAACAATTATAATTACAGGGGCATCTTCCGGAATTGGAAGAGCAGTGGCTTTGGAGCTTGCACTAAGTAAACCAAAACTTGTCATTGTAGCCAGAAGACAGAAAGAGCTTATGAAAACAGCTCACGCAGTAAAAAGAATGGGAGCAAAAGTTTTGCCAATCGTTGGAGATGTCAGAAACAGAGAGGATCGCGAGAGAATAGTAAATCTTTCATTGAAAGCTTTCGGGCATATTGACGTACTTATCAACAATGCTGGGTTGGGAAAAGCTAATTTATTTATTGATCAACCAGAAGAGGAAATTGACGAGTTGATAGAGACGAACATTTTAGCGTTAATTAAACTAACACATAAGGTATTACCTATAATGAAAAAACAAGGTAAGGGCCATATCATCAATCTATCCTCAACACTAGCTCTTTTGCCATCATATCCGTTTGCAGTATATAGTGCAACTAAGGCTGCTGTAAAAATATTTAGCGATTGTATAAGGGAAGAAGTAAAGGAATACGGGGTTGAGATCTCAACTGTTCTTCCTGGCCCTTATGAAACAAATTTTGGTAACGTAGCAGGTTACGGAAAATCAGGATTCCAAGGGTATGAAGTACTAAAACTTGCTGGGCAAATAGCAAAACTTGTGAGTAACCCTAAAGATGATTTGATTAAACCATGGTTTTTCGTACCTCTTATTTGGGTGACAAAATTCTCTAAGCGGTTAAAAAGAAAAGTTATTTCAGGGATAGCTGATGAAATAATAAAAGCTAAAAGAGAAACTGACCTGACAATGAAATTGGAAGAGAAAACGCAAGAGGTAGCAGAGATATTAGCTAGATGAATCTATGTTACCTAATTTTTGTAGTAGTTTGATGGTGGTTTGTACTCCTTTTTCAAACCATTCAGTCATCATGTTTTCATTTGGTGCATGGTTAGCTTCATCTGGTTGAGCGTATGGAATTATGTAAATAGGTTTTCCAGTGACTTTGTACAAAGAATATAATGGCAAACTTCCTCCTGCAAGTGGAAGTTTTACTGGTTCCTGTTCAAATCCTTCTTTAATCGCCGCAGTTAGAATCTCAGTCCAAGGTAGTTCTAAGGGAGTAAACAAAGGATGAAAACTCGCCCCAAAACTGATTTTACATCTATCAAGAACTTGAGCCATCCTTTCAGATTGACTCCTCAGATTATCGAAATGAGCAAGAATCAGAGACTCCATTTTTTCTGGTGTTTGATTAGGCACCATCCTAACATCTAGTTCTGCAACTGCTTCACTTGGAATAATTGTTTTAGCATTCTCCCGGATCTCACCTGATTTAAAACCTCGGATGTTCAATGTTGGACGGAACATCACTCTATGTGTTAAGGGTTGGTCAAGTTCTTCGCCAAAATATGATATGCCTAATTGTTTCTTGTAAGTTTCAGGGTCACGATTAAGATCCTCTGCAGCTTTAAGTGCAGATTCTGTTGGAATAAAAACATCGTCGTAAAATCCTTCAATCAAACACTTACCATTTTCATCTCTCATAGTATTCAGAATTGCCATCAAATCCCACGCAGGATTGGGTTGAATACCACCAAAGTTACCACTATGGACATCACTATCAGCTGATTGAAGTTCAATTCTTATCGTTTGTATTCCCCTTGCTCCAAATTCTAAAGTTGGTTGCCAAGAAGGATCAGCTGGTCCATCTGAAACGATAATCAGGTCAACATCTTCAAAAAATTCTTTTCTTTTATTCATCGCTTCTTCAAGATGAAAAGAACCCAATTCTTCTTCCCCATCAAAAATAAACTTCACAGAAAGACCAAGTTCCTTTGCTTGGTGTAAACACTTGATGGCTGAATAGTGTGCATAAAATTGTCCTTTATTGTCTCCAACACCTCTGGCATATATCCTTCCTTCTCGTATTTCAGGTTCAAAAGGTGGAGAATCCCATTTGTCAAGAGGTTCAGGAGGTTGAACATCATAATGACCATAGAAAAGAATGGTAGGTGTGTCTTTCTTCTCTATCTGGGGTTTCCATTCTGCTAGGACAACAGGATTGCCTTCAGTTTGAATGATTTCTACATAATTAGCATTTTGCTGAAGAACAGCCTTTAACCATTCTGCAACTGCTGCTACATCTTCATTATTTTTTGTTATGCTAGGTATACGCAGTAGATCAAATAGCTCTTCGTAAAATTGTTTTTTATTTTCTTGAAAGATTTTTAAAGGATTCATGCTATTCACTATTTGTGTAATCTTCCTATATAAAAATGGATAGTAGACCAAAACTAGATTGAACTTAATTCATCAGAACAGATAATTTCTGTACTAACATTTATTTATTGTAAAATTAAAACAATAATTTGAGCGTTATGAAAGGCAGACTGAAAGCACTTCTATTACATGTTTTTGTTATTCTTCTATTAGTACCTACTGCTTCAGCTCTAAAGAGTAATAGTCCTTTAGGTAAAATAGAGGAAACGGCTACAACCGAATCAATGGTTGAAATTAGGAATATCAACATTCTTACTGATGATGACTTTGCTATTTATGCTACTTCAGGAAATGGAACAGAGATTGACCCATATATAATTGAAAATTATCATATTACTTCAGATTATCCTGATCTAGCACCTTATAACGGGATAAGAATTGAATACACAACCAAATACCTTGTGATTAGAAATTGTGTTATATCAAGAGTAAGTGAAACAGGAACGGGTATTTCGATGGATCATGTAGGAGATGACAGAGTCAAAATAATAAACAATGTTTTTGAGGGTAATATGAACCTGGGAATATCTTTGTTTGGAGGGGAAGGGGCGGTTATAGCTAACAACACTTTCTTGATACAAGGTTTAGGACTTTGGATTGAATATGCATCTAATTCAATTATAGCTAACAACACGTTTTCTGCATATGGAATCCGTGTTTATCTTGATGATTCTAGCAGTTTATCAGACTGTCTTTCATATGTTGTGTACAATAACACTGTGGGGGGTAAAGAAATTGGATGGTTCGAAAATCAGGAAGATTTGGTGTTTAGCAATTCTGATTATCAGCAATTATGTTTTGTGAACTGTACGAATATAACAGTTAAATACCAACAAACAAGTGGTTTGACAATACTGAAACACTTTGTTGGAATAAGTCTATTTTACTGTCAGAACGCAAATATATCTGAAAATACATGTGGTATTGAAGCAGTACATGGAGAAAATATTAACGTATTAAACAATTATTTCACCGACACTGGAATGCGTATTAGTTGCGTGACAGCTGTAAATGTAGAAAATAACCACTATAAGGACGGTTTTTTCAACGCTTATCTTTATCAGGTTTTTTCAGGGCACATTAACAATAATTCTTTCGGCTTTAATGAATATCTCCATGGCCTTTACATAGTTTTGAGTCATGATTGCACTATTGAAAATAACTATATAGTAAACAACGGGGAAAGTGGGCTTTCATTGTATTATTGTAGTTCACTAACTATTAGGAATAATGAAATATATGATAGTGAACGGAATGGTCTTTATTTGAGAGAAACAGATAATTGTCAATTTTATCATAATGTCTTTGCTCGATATGCTACTGCTGATTATGGAACATATTATGGAATATCTGTGCAAGAAAACTCTGCAGGCAATAGTTTCTACTCAAATATCGTTGTAAACAATAAGCATACTAGTGCACCGGAAGCTATTGATAATGGCGTTGATAATTATTGGTACAATACAAGTTCCAATTCTGGGAACTATTGGTACGACTGGAGTGAATCAGGTTCGTATGATATTGATGGAACAGCTGGAGCTTCTGATCCCTATCCCTTGATCGATACCGATGCAGATGGAATGGCACCAGATTGGGAAATAGAATACAATCTTGATCCTTGGCTTAACGATGCCAACGGAGATGCCGATGGAGATGGCTTGACAAATTTAGAGGAATATCTGAACAATGCGAACCCGTTGGTGAATGACACAGATTCCGATGGTCTCTCTGATTATGAAGAAGTTAATGACTATGAGACGAAACCAGATGATTCTGATTCAGATGATGATGACTTGTCAGACAAAGAGGAAGTTCTAATCTATTTCTCTGACCCCAATGACAATGATACGGACGGAGATGGCATGCTAGATGGTTATGAGGTTGAAAATGGTTATGATCCCTTAGTTCCTGATGCTCCCGATGATACGTCTTTTGCTTTTAGTGTCGTTTTGTTAGCATTTTCTATAGGAATAGTGTTTAGACGAAAAAGGAAACTAGGCAAAAAGTAGTGTGCTACATGGAACTTCGTCAACCCACATTTCAAGGTTTATTAAAAATGTCAAACCTTGAATAATGGCCACTAATGTCTAGATTTTGTCTTTCTTTAATAACTAATAGGGGATCAATATCTGCATAGAGAATGCCTTCTTGATCAATTAAAGGTCCTGCAATGATTTCACCTTTAGGATTAACAATCATTGAGCCACCATTTTGCCAACTTCTTGAGTTTGATTCCATTATTTGCTTCATAGGGAACTCTGTTTCATCTAAATGAGAGAAGTCAGATTGTCTTAGCAAACCTGATGTAGAGACGACATAAGATCGACCTTCAAGAGCAATAAAACGAGTGATATCTGAGGTTGTATTTGAACTACCTGGCCAGACAGCTATGTGAAGCATCTCTTCCTGTAGGTGCAAAGCAGCTCGTGCTAAAGGTAACCAATTCTCCCAGCAATTTAATCCTCCAACTTTTACTTCTTGATAGTCATATGTTTTGAGACCTTTTCTATCTCCATCAGCCCACACCAATCTCTCTTCATAAGTTGGTTTGAGTTTGCGATGACGGCCCCAAATCTCTCCGTCAGGACCTATAGTTAACAAAGTACAATAAATAGACCCTCCTTCTTTTTCAGCGATACCCCCCATAAACATTATTTCCAGCTCTTTGGCTAAACTTTTCATTTCCTGTATAATGTTACTCTCTTTCAAATGTAGAGCTTCTTGCCAGTATTTAGCGTAAACGTGCTTCTGATCGGGGTCATTGAATTTAGCTCCTCCGGCAGGGGAAAGCCATTGAGGATAACCTGGAATAAGTGTTTCCCCCCATGTTACTAAATTTGCACCATCAGCGTGAGCGAGTTTGATGTGTTCGGATAATTTTTTCCAAGTCTTTTGAGCATCAAGGAAAACTGGGGCAATCTGAATGCTGGCGACCTTCAACATATATGAAAAAAGGAAGTGTTCTGTAAAAAACTTTCGTGTAAAAACTACTTAAGGTCTAAACACTTCTTTAGCTCTTCAAGGATGTTTGGAGAAGCAATTACTGAGTTAAGACGTATGTATTCATCAACAACTGCTTGTAGTTCCTCGTGAGGAAGGTTACCGGCGATATCGGCGATTTCATCGGGGAATTTCTGGAAGATTGCACTTATCCCCTCAAGATCAACAGAATGTAGCTTTTTCAATAAAACTTCAAGACATCCCGCTTTAACATCAGGGACATTGTAAGCCAAACTAAAGAACTTTGACAAGATTTTTGACTGTTTCTTAATTTTACTGTCGTATTCGTCATCATCCATTTTCTTCGCAGAATGAAAGAATTTTGCAGTTCGAGAAAATAATTTTTCGGTCATTGATTGCCCTTTATAGACTCTTTTTCCAAACTCAAAGATTAATCCAACTTCCTTTAGACTATTCAAGTGCCTATACAAAGTCTTGTCGGGAGGCACTGTACTGGAATGAGTAACATACTCCTCTTTTATCTCTTTGAAGGTTTTATATCCTAACCTTAGAATTTTAAGTATAGGTAAGTATAAGGGATTGTGCAGGTACTTTAGAGTATCTTCATTGTCAATATAAATGACTGATTTTTGTTCTTCTTCTATTATATCTTGATAAGACATGATAATTAACTCACTTACAATATAACGAGCTGTAGAGGAATATATAAAGTTTCTCATTAATAATGATACTCATTCTCACTTAACATGAGAAACGTTTAAATACACCTAATTCTTACATAATATGAGAACATTTCTCGAACTAAATGAGAAACGGTGAAAAAAATGATAACAAGCAAAAAGAAACAGGATCAAATCAAAATTAAAATGGAAAGACAGAAGCTAGCATTCTTTGAAAAAGTTATGCTACAAAAAAGAAGCTTGCTTTAATTTTTCTTTTATTTTTATTTATTGTATAAGAAATAGGTGGAAACATTGACAGAAAATGAAATAGTAAGTGAAGAAGCGTCCTATAGGGATGTTTTCAAAAATAAGAATTTTGTTAAACTGCTTTCAGGACAATTGTTCAGTAATGTAGGAGATGCGGTTTTTAGAATAGCAATTGTGCTTTATGTATACAGTCTTACTGGATCAGCTGCTCAAATGACATTTGTTTTAGCAGCACAAACATTGCCTTGGATTTTAATTGGACCAATTTCAGGGGTATTGGCTGACAGAATTAGTAGGAAAACAATAATGGTTACAGCTGATTTCATTAGAGCAGCTTCGATAATAGCGATTCCTTTTATCAACACTTTCTATATTTTGCTAATTATAGCTTTCATAGATGGGGTGGGATCATCAAGCTTCTCAGCACCAAGATCAGCAGCTATACCTGAGATGGTAGGACTGAAATTATATGTAAAAGCCATTAGTATCAGTAGGCTTATCTTTCAAACATTAGCAGTCTTAGGACCTCTTATGGCTGCTCCAATTTATGCATTCTTCGGGCCACCAGCTTTTTGGATAACAAGTGGATGTTATGTTTTGTCCGGTGCAATTATACTATTGACTACAATCCCCTCAGCATCAAGGGATAAAGAGGAGAAATTAACTGTCAGAACAATCTTCAGTGATCTAGGTGAAGGATTAGGCTTTCTCTTTAGACAAAGAATAATCAGAGTGTTATTGATATTGTTTACTTTCGTAGTGATCGGTTCAGCTTTTGCAGGACCCTTGATATATCCCTGGATCTTCGAGATACGACATAGTGGAAATGTAGCTCTTGAGCAAGTAGCAAATATTGAATATGGAATTGTTGGTGCAGTTGTAGCACTGGGAACCGTTATAGGAAACATACTCTTTGCTAAATTTGAGAAGCAAATAGGACGAAACAGGGCAATAGTAGCCGGTGTAGTAGCTTTGGCAGTTTATTATATGATATTCATATTTACACCATCAATCTATGTAATCGGAGTCTTTGGCTTTATATCTGGCGTAATGTTAGGAATGCATAGTCTTAGTATCAATGCCTATTTTGCTGAGGAAGTTCCTAATGAAATTAGAGGGAGAGCATATAGTGCTACCAATGCCTATATTCAGATCTTCAGTGTAGCTTGCTTATCACTCTCAGGTTTGACATCAGAAGCAATAGGAATCGCAAACACTATGTTGATGGCAAGTGGAATACTACTTCTTGGAATAATTCTCCTAAGCATCAAAACACGCTTATTTAATTTCACCAATGTAAAAACTGAAACAATCGCCCCTTTACCCGGTGATTAAACAGAGTGCTTCGGCACTCCTTTTTTCTTCTTCTAACAATTATATATAAATAATGAAAAGCAAAAAAAAGATGGAACTATTGTTGTCCCATTACTGCGTTAAGAACAGCCATGACGGTACAAAGCCTGTTTTCAGCCTCATCAAAAACAACACTGTTTTCGCTTTCGAAAATTTCTTCAGTTGCTTCTTTGTGCTTATATGGCAAACAATGCATGAAAATAAAATCTGATTTAGCATTTGCACATAATTCGTCTGATACCACATAATCTTTGAATGCTGCGAGCTTCTCTTTTTCCTGCTCTTCTTCACCCATAGAAATGAATGTATCAGTTACTACTACATCTGCATCCTTTACTGCAAACACAGCATCATTGGTTATGACAATCTTTGCACCTGTGTCGTCTGCAAAACCCATAGCCAATTCTACAACATCATTTGGAGGTTCATAGCCTTTTGGAGTTGCAACAGACATGTCAATACCCATCTTTGCACAGCCAATAAGTAAGGAATTACAAACATTGTTACCATCTCCTGACCAAGCTAGTTTCAATCCAGCTAACCTGTCCTTATGTTCTTCAATGGTTAAAAGATCAGCAAGGATCTGCAATGGATGATATTTGTCTGAAAGAGCATTGATAACAGGAATAGTGGAATACTTTGCTAGCTCCTTAACATCTTCGTGGGCATAAACTCTTGCTAACACACCATCAAGCATTCGGGAAAGCACACGAGATGTGTCCCTAATAGTTTCTCCAGCACCTAATTGAATGTCTGAAGAGCTCAAAAAGATTCCGTGACCACCTAAGTAGTACATGGCGACCTCTGTAGAAACACGAGTTCGAGTTGATCGTTTTTGAAAAATCATTCCAAGAGTTAAACCTTTAAGGGGTTTTTCTCGATTATAGGCTTTAAAATCAGCCTTCAATCTCTTAGATTCATCAAGAAGAAAACGAATTTCTTCTGCCGTAAAATCTTTCAATGAAAGAAGTGACCTACCTTTCAAATCCATAGTTTTCACTGGCTAAAAATCTCAAAGGAATTTAAAAAATGTTCGATATGAAGTTCTCTTAGTTTAGTTGAAAGAAAAGAAGGTTTAAAGAGAACCTAGCTTTGAGTTATGTGAGTAAAACGATTAATTATCGTCGGCTTATTATTTCAACAATTACAGGAGCTTTGCTCGGTATTATTTGTATTATCGGAGTTGGCTCAAGAATATTTGGTGGAGATTATTTAGGTAATATAGTTTATCTACTGGGAATTTGGATGTCTCGTTTAGTGCTAGGAGTAACTATTGGGTTCGTTGAGGAGTTTACCATTGTACCTAGAATTGGTTGGAAAAAATGGATGAATGCAAGTATTAGAGGAATATTTTTCGGATTGCTAATATCAACCACAGTACTGTTGATAGATCCATATTTCAGTTATACTACATTTGCAGCAGGAATAGGATATGGGTTGATAACTGACTTAGTAGCAACATTCCTTACAACTGATCGAGCAATTAAATTCTTTACAAGGAAAAAAGTAGAAAGAGAAGATAAGAAAGATTAGAAGAAGGTAGGTTCTCCTTCGAAAACTCTTTTTGGTGGTTTCATCTTAGCTGTTTCTTCAGGGGATAGAATTTCTATTAATTCATAATTGGAAGTACCTAACCCCCTTTTCTCAGCAAATTTCACTGTTTCATAAGGATCTTTGTAAGGTCCATGAACTCTTGTGAAGGGATGAAGATCGTCGTCTGGATTAAGGTTGACATGCTTAAAGTATGGAGGAATGTTTTTCTCAATTAACCCCTCCTTCTTGATTAAATCAAGTGTAGCTGTTTCAATTGCAATAATATCTTTACTACCAACAACACCAATGTCATTAACAATAGGAAGTTGACCAAAACCTAGACAATCACAGTAGGTGGTGATTTGATTTAGAAAGTTTATGTACATCACTTTTTCTGGTTTGAATGTTTCCAGCACCTTTTGTGTTGCTATAGCCATCATTTCTTGAAATGCGCTATAACTTTCTCTTGGTAGTTTAACTGCTCCCAATCCGCCATCAACTTGTAAACAAGTATAACATTGTCTGCAGTCATGATAATTCCTTCTTAGATTATCTTTTTCCTCATCATAACTTAGTGCTCCATATGGACATGATTCTACAAGTTTCTGTGCAAGTTCTGGTGTTCCTTTTGCTTTATCCCAATATTCATCTATAGATGATGCACCATGTATTTTTCTCCATCTTGTTGGACCAGAATAACCGCCCAAAGCAAGATTCTTGATCGCTCCTCCATAACCGCAAGCTCCATGCCCTTTTGCATGAGCGAGATCGACTAAGACATCCGCATCAATAAGAGCACCTGCTAGGTCGAGAGTATCTATTCCTCTGTAGTTAATCTCAACAGGTTTGGTATAACCGTCTTTAATTCCAGCAATAGGAATAATGGGACAACCACAAGTTTCGGATGTATAACCTCGATTAACAGCATTGTAAACACTGGTTGGGTTATCTGTTACAAACGGATAACCTCCAGCTTTCTTGATAGCTTCAACAATTCGACGAACAAAGAAAACAGGAATAGTTTGGTAACCATCATTGAAACCTAGATGCATCTTAACAGCCACTTTATCCTTTTTCTCAATGGGAGTTTGCTCCAATAGGATTTCTACAATTTTATCTAGTTTAGCAGCAAAGGAAGCAAAAACAGAGCTTCTTCCATGCTGAAAAGAACCAAAATAAACTTTAGATTTTTCTGAACTCATGGAACTCGTAAACTTTAAATTGTTAATAAATTATTCGCATAAAATTTTTGTTTCAACGAATGTTTAATATTGAAAAAATCAGCATTTAATATGATACAATGTCAAAGGATACTTGGATAAAAGGAAAAACCTGTATGATTACAGGAGCTAATACCGGAATAGGGAAGGAAACAGCAAGACAATTAGCTGTTTTAGGTTCTCATATAATAATGGTTTGTCGCAACAAGGAAAAAGGAGAGCAAGCTAAAGAAGAAATAATTCAGTCAACAGACAACAACAATATTGAGCTATTAATCTGTGATTTGGCATCATTAAGAGATGTAAAACGTTTTGCAGAAGAGTTTCTACACACTAAAACTAATTTACACGTTTTAATAAACAATGCTGGAGTGTTCCATATGCAAAGAACAACTACGCAAGATGGATATGAAAGTACTTTTGCTGTAAATTATTTAGCTCATTATTATCTTACAGAACTATTACTTCCTCTCCTTAAGGGAAATTCTCCGTCTAGAATTATCAATCTCTCTTCCAACATTCATAGATACTTCAAAATCAAGATGAAAGATCCTCTTTTGGAAAAAGGATACATGGGACAACAAGCTTATAGCAATTCCAAAACTGCAATGGTACTGTTTACCAATAAACTTGTTAGAGAACTAGAGGGAACGAAAGTGACGGTGAACTCCGTAAATCCCGGACATGTAAAAACACAGATGACTACTATTGGACTTTCTAAATTTTTCAGAAAAATGTCTGATCTCATACCAACCAATCGCACAGTTGAACAAGGTGCAGAAACTTCAGTGTATGTTGCGTCTTCTAATGATTTGGAAGGAATAACTGGAAAATACTTTACTGATTGTAAAGAATCAAAAACAGCAAAGATGACCAAAGACGAAAAAAATCAAGATTTCTTATGGGAGTTAAGTGAGAGATTAGTTAAAGAGGCAACGGCTAAACAAGATTAATAAGCATTCAAAATAGTTTAATTAAAATCATAACTGGTTATTCGAATGCCTAAACCTTATAGTGCAATGATGGATGAAATTAATGGTCGTCTTAAAGGGAAGGTAGGAGACGATCGTGCAAAAGAAATTCGTTTATTACTGAAAGAGATTCAATTTGATGTTGGCGACTATAGAAAAATCAAGGATAAATTGAGGCGAGAGTTAAAAGAAATAGAAACCGTTGAACAAGCGAAAAAAGCCTCTCGCAAAACTGGCCATACTAAGAAAGAAACACCGCAATTTGTAGTGATTGGAGCAGCAAACAGTGGAAAGAGTACTCTAATCAACAATCTTTGTGGAACCGATTTCCTTGTTGCAGATTATCCCTATACAACAACTGAACCACAATACGGCGCTTTAAAGCATGACAAAGTGAATTTTCAATTAGTGGAGCTACCAGCAATATATGAAGGGTGTTGGGATGGTGATAAGTCACATCTAGCCATTATTCACTCAACAGATTGTCTATTGATTCTAGGGCGCTCGATAAAAGACTTTAAGCTAGTACTAGCTGAACTGAAAAAGAACAATATACATGTAAAATCAGAAAGGATGGAAGATGGTTTTATTCAAACAAACCCAAGAACAATACCTGCATTCATTGTTTATGATAAGAAGTTAGAAGTAATGTTGTCGACAGGTTTGAAGATGGTTTCAAACGAAGATCTTGAAACTGTAAGGAACACAATGGTAGAAGTAACGAAACCTGTGAGAATATTTACAATGGATTCTTTTAACAAAATAGAAGATTTTCCAATAGTATTCTTCAAGGATCAACTAACAATAAAAGATGTAACTAAAAAAATAGGAAAAGGAAAGGTTGAGATTTTTAAAGATGCTATAGTGCTTGAAGGCGGGTCAAATGGGAGAAGAAAAAGAGTTGGAATAAGCTACGAATTAGCAGACGGAGATGTAGTACATCTGACATTTAACAAATAAAGAAAAAAGAAAATAAGCGTTATTATGATAACTTTGAACCACAATTCTCACAAAATTGCATACCTACACTAGCCTTATGACCACAATAGGGGCAGAAGTTAACCTCACCAGAAGGATAAATAACATCCAATTGTTTCTGAGAGATGGGTTCTGTAAATTCTGGCGCTTTTTCATACTTAATTGTTTCACCAAGCATGATCTCGCCTGATTCTGTATCATAACGATACTTAACTTGATTAGCATTACGCAAATCAACAAGAACGCGAAGAACATTCTTAGGTTTAATACCAGTTTCTTCAGCTAAAACTTCAAGTTTAACTGCACTGTCTCCTCGATTTTGGACAGCATTTGCAACATTATTTCTCATACGACGATCAGAGTCTACATGACTGATAGCACCAATTAGAGTGAAAAAAGCTGGAATAAAAAACCAATAACCCCAACTAGCCAAACCTATGAAAGCTATACTATAGCGTTGAAACACTAAAGATAAAATACCTATAACAATGAATACAGCTGCTGTACCAAAAGCAGAATAATCTCCTTTGTAATCTTTCTTAGAATAATAGCGATTTTGTGACATAATTCTCAAGTTGAAAAGAACTTGGGCTCTATTAAACGTTAATATTTGTAAAAAATTAACCTAGAGTGAAAATACAACATAATAATAGTAAATAGAAAGGGAAATAGAACAAAAAACTTTTAATGGAACTGTTAAGAACAAAAGATAGAACAATGTTGCCTAGATAGCTTAGCTGGGAGAGCGCAGGACTGAAGATCCTGTTGTCGCGTGTTCAAGAACCATTTCAGATGCGTTCTGAAAGTTGATAATCACGCTCTGGGCACCATTCCTTTTTCTTTTAAACCTTTATTTTTTGCAGAAGCTTTTTTAAAAACTATATCTTTTGAAAACCATGGTTAATGAAAACGATTCTGTTAAATCCACATCTTTTGATGAAGAATCATCTGATACTTCACCAAAGTCTAATCTGCGATCTACTGGGATAATGGCTTCATATGGTATTGGAAAGTTCCAAGCTGAATTCTTTACTGGTGCTTTTGGTGCTCTTGTTTTCTTTTATTTCGAGACAGAACTTGGTTTGGCGACATGGATGGTTACTCTTGCTATTGTTATTTACTCCATTTGGAATGCAGTAAATGATCCTATTATTGGTTTTCTTACAGAGAAACCAACTTTTCTTTCCAAAAAACTTGGAAGACGTTTTCCATGGATTATTTTTGGAGCACTTGTCTGGGTCTTTTCCTTTGTTCTCATATTTGCTGTCCCTACCTCTATAAGATCAAGTCAAGGTGCAGTTTTTACTTGGATGGTGTTGACTATATGTTTGTATGATACCCTTTACTCTATCTGGGAGGTTAATTATCAGAGTACCTTTGTTGATAAATTTAGAAGTCATAAGGTTCGTAACAAAGCTGCAAGCATTGCAATCGTAATTGGGGTTTTCGGTATTGCCGCTGGAGCTTTGCTTCCCACATTCATAGTTGACTATGGTACTTCGTCTACTTTTGTCACTAATGGCTGGGTGTTTTCTATTGCAGGTTTTATACTAATCTTTGCAATGATACCTGGAGTAAAAGAAACTCCTAGAATGATTGAACGGTACATGAAAAGCGTTGAAACTGAGGAAAAGGAAGGATTCTTCAAACAGTTAAGAAAAGCTTTTACCCATAGAAACTTCGTTGCCTTTATTCTACTTTTCTTCTTCTATCAAGCTGCTACCATGTCACTAACAGGAAGTATTCACTACGTTGGAAAATATTTCTTAGGTGATGTGTCAAAAACAACACCTATTTTTGCTGCCATGCTAGCAGGAGCTTTAATCTCAATTCCAATCTGGCTATACTTCATAAAAAGGGTTCAAAACAATCAAAAGATGATTACGATAGCTGCCCTACTAATTGGTGCAAGTTTCATCCCAATGATTTTCCTTCGTAGTCAAATTGGATTCATTATCGCTTTGGTATTTTGGGGAATGAGTTTCGGTGGCTTTTGGCTTATCATGACTCCAGCTATGGCTGATTCAATAGATGAAATAGTTGTGAAAACAGGAAAAAGAAATGATGGGATATTCTTAGGTTTTCGAGCATTTTTCGGACGATTATCCTTTGCTGTCCAAGCTCTATCCTTCTGGGCTCTACATGAGCTAACAGGTTTCGATTCAGATCCTAACGCAGCTACTCAGACAGACCTAGCTCTATGGGGAATCAATTTCCATTTAGCACTAATTCCAGCTATACTAGTTATAATTGGAGCACTTGTTTTCTGGAAACTTAATACTTTGAATAAGGAGAAAGTAGCTGACATTAAGGTAAAACTAAAAGAAATGGACTTGTAATTCATCAAGTTCTTTCTTTTTTCTTGTTTTTTTTCCCCCTTTTCATATAAACGTTATAAGTGTTTGAAACCCCAACTTCTCATGAGATTTCATCTTGTTAGAGACCAAATTCTATCCTTCATCACTGCATTTATTCTTATTACTCTGTTTTCTATTTCCTCAAATTTAGTTTTAGCTACAAGTAATTATGAATCTGTTGAAATTACAGAAATTGGCCAGATACTAACCGGAGGAAGTGCAGTGTGTGTTGAAGTAATTGATGATATTGCTTACCTTACTGATGATTTTACAGGTTTTCATATTATTGATGTTACTTCCCCATCTAATCCCGTTGAACTAGCTTTTGTAAGCATTCCAAACTCATACTTTTTTGATTTAGATATGGATTCGAACAAAGCCTATGTTACAAGTTTATTCCAAGGTCTGTATATTTTTGATATTAGCGATCCAACTAATCCCCTAGAAGTGGGTCGTTACAACGATGACCGTACTTATTCGCAAGGTATAATCTATGACAATAATCTCGTTTACATTGCTGATGGTAGCAATGGTTTGGAAATCATCGATGTTAGCACCTCCGCCACCCCTGTCAAAATAGGAAATTATACAGACATAGGTGATGTGCGAACACTGGTTATCAAAGAAAATCTTTGTTTTATTGGTTCAATAATAAATGGCTCTCATACTTCTTTAACACTGCTGGATATAACAGATCCCACCACTCCTTCTCACATCTCCACTTATACAACTCTTGGAACAGTCATGGATATCTGTGTGAATGAGAGTTTAGTTTTTTACTCAACATGGGAGTATAATTTTGAAATCATAAACTATGAAAATCCTTCTTCTCCTTATTTTTCGAGTTCCTATAACGATGTGGGTTCATCATCACACATAATTATAGAAGATAGTTTAGTGTATGAAGCTGCTGTAACAGGAGGATTGAAAATAATAGATTTCTCAAATTTCTCTCAACCAATTGAATTAGGTCATTATTTTGATGGGGGACAAGCTTTAGGGTTGTGTTTACGTGACAATCTAATTTATGTTGCAGATAAAAGTGGTGGATTGGAGATTTTAGAAATAAAATACAACTTAATTGACGGTGCAAGTGGTTATACATTTTTCATTATTTTTGTTATATTTCCTGTTTCGTTTTGGTACAGAAAAAGATTCAAGAAATGTTAAACAAGTTGTACAATCTTAGCTTTTGCCCTTTCTCCTAATAAGTTAGCTTCATGATGTGATTTTCTGTAACTCTGTAGTTACTGCAACCTTTCTTAGAGTTTCATCGCTGGATAGCTCACTCTGAGTGGGTACATCACGTACCCTCCTACCCCGCCCACATCACGTTTGGGTAATGCTTGCGGATCGCTTTTAAGTAAAATATTGAACGCTGCATTGACATCAGCATTGATCAACTGTCCTTGTGCAGAACGGAACAATCCTCGTTGGATTCTTTTCCCTTTGTACCTTGAGCATTTTTGGGGAAACTCATTATCGAGGAAACTGCATTTAGAGGTGTAACTTTCATCTACTAATTCCACCTGTATCCCTACTTCTGCAGCTTCATACTCCAGCAATTTGATCAATTTATGAAAGGGCACAATCACAAAGAGTTGAGTGGTCTTTTTTCGCAACCTTACCTGTTGTTTCCATCACTTCTGCGCGTAACACTTCTACCATCAATAGTTTGTGGGTATTTTCCTATTAAAAACCCTCAAGTTTCCCCTACTTGTTTAGTAAGTTGTGTTTATTACAGAGTTACAGAGAATATCTTCATAAGTGTCTATATCGCGAAGTCAATTATGGCTATATTCGGCAAATGTGGACACTGTGGAAAACCCATAGGACAAGCGAAAAAAACATGTGGAGCAAGTTTTGCTGTATGTAACAAATGTAAAGTCATGTTACATCCACACTGTTTAGGAGAACATCGATTACTTCATGTAAATAGAGATAACGTGATTAAAGATGCTGTAAATGACGATACAAATTCACTTATCTCGAAAGTTTTCCAATCAGTACGTGAAAAGTTTGCTAAACCGGAAGCCAATTCCAAGAGCTAATTTTTTGTTCTACAGAAAAGATAAACAATTTTAAAACTCTAAATTTATTAGGTGATAATTATGGATGTAAAAAGATGTTGGGGAGATAAAAGTGAGCTTTCAAGAGAGTATCACGATAAAGAGTGGGGCACTCCTGTTCATGATGATCAAGTTCTTTTTGAATTTATAATCTTAGAAGGAGCACAAGCTGGTTTGAATTGGAATACTATCCTTAACAAAAGAAAGAACTATAGAAAGGCTCTAGATGGTTTTGACTTTAACAAAGTTGCAAAATATGTAGAGAAGGATATTGAGAGGCTACTAAGTGATGAAGGCATTGTTAGAAATAAATTGAAGGTGCGTTCAGCTGTTCAAAACGCAAAAGCCTTCCTAGCTATTCGCGAAGAGTTCGGTTCCTTTGATAAATATCTCTGGGCTTTTGTTGACAATAAACCGATAAACAATGGTTTCAAAACTTGGAAAGAAGTACCTGCTAAAACTGAACTTTCTGATAAAATTTCTAAGGATTTGAAGAAACGAGGTATGAATTTCGTGGGTAGCACTATAATCTATGCGTTTATGCAAGCTGTAGGAATGGTAAATGACCATATGACTTACTGTTTCAAGTATGAAGAAATCGCATCGAAAAATGTTGATTGAAGCTAATTCTTTTATTTTACCGTCACGTATCATATGCTATGGAATACGTAAGATTAGGCACGACAGGAATAAAGATAGCCCCACTAATTCTTGGCACTATGCAGATGGGTTGGAGAGTAGAAGAGGAAGAATCCTTCAAAATCATGGATAGAGCTCTAGAGTTAGGTATCAATTGTTTTGACACAGCTGATGTTTACAGTTACTGGGCAGATAATAGTTATACAGGAAAAACTGAAGAGATAATTGGGCGCTGGTTGAAAGATAGGGGAACAAGAACTGATTTAGTACTCGCTACTAAACTTCGTGGCTCGATGTCAGATGATATTAATGATCGAGGATTGTCTCGAAGACACGTTCATCAAGCAATTGCGGCAAGTCTAAAAAGACTGCAAACTGACTGGGTTGATCTTTATCAAATTCATAGTTTTGACAATGATACACCAATAGAAGAAACCCTACATACACTCAATTTGCTTGTAGATAAAGGCGTAATAAATTATCTAGGTGCTTCCAACATCCATCCATGGATGCTAGTAGAATCGTTCTGGGTAAGTGAAAAAAATGGATATGCACGTTTTGAAACAGTTCAACCTCCATATAGTATTGTTAGAAGAATGCTTGTTGAACATCAAATGTACCACGTGATTAAGAAATACGGTTTGGGTGTAATACCTTACAGTCCATTAGCTGGAGGTTTCTTAACTGACAGATACTCTCGTGATGGCGATTTACCTGACACACCCAGAAGTGAAGGATCTCAAAAAAGATATTTCTCTGAAAAGAGATGGAAAATACATGAAACAGTAAAAGAGATTGCTGATTCTAAAGAAGTCAAAATGCATCAAGTAGCTTTAGCGTGGGTAATATCAAAAGATTTCATCACAGCACCAATAATAGGAGCTAATAGTGTGGAACAGTTAGAAGAAAATGTAGGTGCTTTAGAAGTAAAATTAGATGAAGACGAAATTCAAAGATTAGACGAAGTAGCTGATTGGATACAAGATTACGAAACCATCCGATAACTTCAATCTATTTCTTCAATTTTTTCTACTTTTCCCCAAATGTCTAATCCAGCATTTCTACCTTTACCTTCAAAAATTACTTTTTCTTTACTATCTACAAATTTTATCAGTTTAACGTTGAGTTCGGCTGTTATGCTTTCTAAGATTCTTCCAGTCATTGATCCTTCCTTGGGAGAAAGCAAGTCTACTCCCTCTGTTTTATGAGCATCAACTTCAAGTCTATGTTTCTTATCACTAAAATGAACAGTAATTATATTTTCACTAATTTTCAATTTTGTTAGTTTGGCTCCTGTATAAGTAGCAAATTTATACAACTTTCCGTTATTCAGAAAACCCACAATGAAACCATCAAAAGAACTTCTTAGCCAAGGTATATTGGCTAGTGAAACCATGATTGAAGTACTTTTAGTTGAGAAGTGATTTGATTGCATCCACAAATAATAACTTGGAAAACTCTTCCCATAATCTTTCTCAATGTATCCTCTCCCATTAGTAAAATCAACAATTTCTCCATTAATCTCTAATTTTCCTTCAAGTTCATGATCAAAACTAAGAACACCATGGTAACATTCCATTAAGGGTACAAATCTATAAGGACCCATTGCACCCGGACTGAATAATGTTATTGGCCAAGGAGCAAGATCACCAATTTCAACAGTTCCTTCAACCTGAATACCTTCCGAATCAATATTTAAGGTAAATTTATTGGAAGTGAATATATTGTTGCCAATCCTTACCTTAAAGCGTTTCTTTGAGTATTGGAATTCTGAAATATCATATTTTATATTGTGCATGACAGCCTTTTTTCCATCAAAGAACTGGATAAAACAATGAGCTTTTCCATCTTTCTCAAATGAAACACCTGGAATGATTGCAAAGACAAACTTTTCCTCTTCATCTACAATCTTAAAGTACCAGCCCTCAAAATATCCCTTCATCTTCCTTTTGCCTTGATATACTTGGGGTTTCCAGATTTTCTTTGATTTGAACAATTAATCAATTCCTAGGATACTATTTCTTTGGGGTTTTTATTGTTTTATGAGTAACAAAAATGAGGGTGGACGCTCGTTGGTGGCATGAAAATATTACCTGTTAGAGCGAGTGCCATGTAACCATCAAAAGGTGAAAATATTGATAGCAAGAAGTGATAGAAGAAGAATAGCGAAAGTAGAAAAAGATTGGAAGTACCAGTTAATGGTTAAGAAAGAACAAATGAGATGTTACGGGCACTATAATTGTCAAATGGTTATCCACTAAACTTTAAATTCTCCTTTTTCTTTTTCATATTGATTACATTTGAATGTAAACAATTTGAAGGGACCAATAAGAATAGGAATCGACACTGGAGGAACTTTTACTGATTATGTAATCGTTTCCAATGCTGGTGAGATTTACGCATGGAAAGTCCCAACAACTCCCGCTGATCCAAGCATAGGGATAATTAATGGCTTAAAGGAAACAATGAAAATATTCCATTTTCGAGCAGGAGATATCGATTTAATTGTTCATGGAACAACAATAGGAACTAATGCATTTTTGGAGGATAAGTGTCCCCCTGTAGCCTTTGTTACAACAAAAGGGTTTCAAGATATTGTAGAAATAGGGCGGCAACAGAGATCTGAACTTTATAATCTCAAATTTGGAGAGAAATATCCTATATCGTTTTCAAAGGATATTTTGTTTGAAGTGGATGAAAGATTAGATAGAGATGGTAATACTATCAGACCACTTGATATGTCCAATTTAGATTCTTTACTATCTAAACTGAGAACAAACTCAATCCAAACAGTAGCTGTATCACTGTTATTCTCTTTTCTTAATCCTCAGAATGAGAAATCTATCTCTTCATTTTTTAATGAGAGGAACTTTCAAGTCTTTCCTTCACATGAGATTAGCCCCCAAATAAAGGAATATGAGAGAGCTGTAACTACTTTGGTAAATGCCAAAGTTAGTCCAGTCGTACATACATATTTGCGTAAATTAGAGAAACAATTGAAGGAAATAGATGTCAAAGCACCATTATTAATTATGCAATCCAACACAGGGATGGCAGATGTGAAAACAATTGGAAGGTCAGGTATTCAAACTCTTTATTCTGGTTTAGCAGGAGGAGTATTAGCCGCTGCTGATAGTTTAAAACATCTTAACAGAACACATTTAGTTTCCTTAGATATTGGAGGAACGTCAACAGATGTGTCCGCTTTAATTGATCAACCGATAATTTTGAGATCAAGGAATTTTGGTGGTTTTCCCCTTGTTGCAAACATGGTTGATGTTGAAACAATTGGAAGTGGAGGAGGTTCCATTGCCAAATTTAAGGATGGATTGTTATCAGTTGGACCAGAATCACAAGGGGCAAATCCAGGACCCGCATGTTATTCACTAGGGGGAGATAAAGCAACACTAACGGATGCAAATCTGTTTCTTGGCTATATTCATGAAGACAATTTTGCTGGAAATATGAATATAGATATTGGGAAATCGAAATTCTATCTCAACAAATTAATTGAAGAGATTCATTCCTCTTCGTACTCTTTAGAAATAGAATCAATTGATGAGCTTGCACTTTCAATAAGAAAGATTCTCAACAATAACATTGCTAATGCAATAAGGGTTGTAACTATTCAAAGAGGGTTAGATCCCAGAGACTTTGCTCTGTTAGGTTTTGGTGGAGCAGGACCTCTCCAATCTTGGGAGATTGCACAAGAACTAGAAATGGGCGGGGTAATCATTCCTCCTTTCCCAGGTGTATGGTCTGCCTCTGGTTTAGTAAGTTCAGATATTAAACATGAGGTGACACAATCCTATCTTCAAGCAGTAGAAGAAATAAGCTTTGATGAAATAAATAAGAAATGGTTGGAGATAAAAGATAAACTTGAACAAATACTGGCAAATGAAGATGTTGAAGAAGATAAGAGAAATTTCAATTATTCAGTAGATATGCGCTATATGGGGCAATCTGATTCATTGACAATTAATGCTACCTATCCAATTACTAATACAACAATAGGGGATTTAATGGAAGTATTTCATTCTTTGCACAACCAGAACTACTCGTGGTTTGATAAAGAACTAACTGTCGAACTAGTCAATATCTCAGTAGAAGCTGTAGGTTATGTTCCCCGAATTACAATGACTAGGCTTCCTGTAGGTTCAGATAGACCTCCTGAAGAAGCTCAAAAAACAACTAGAAAAGTTAACTTTGATGGTAGTTGGATAGACACCCCAATTTATGATAAGACACTTCTATTAAGTGGTAATGTCATAGAAGGACCATGTATCATAAATCAATTGGATACAACGACAGTTATACCTCCTGGAGTTTATGGGAGAATTAATCCGTTAGGTTATATTCTGATGGAGGTGAAGAAATGAGTTCTAGATTCAGTCTCATTGAAGCCCAAGTTATTAATCAATCATTAAAGAATGTTGCATTGGAAACAGGAATCGTTTTACAAAGATCAGCTTTTTCTCCTAATATACGCGACAGGTTAGATTTTTCAAGTGCGGTTATGGACCACAAAGGACGTTTAATTGCCCAAGCTGAACACATACCCGTACATTTAGGTGCCATGCCAGAAGGAGTTAAAGCTTTAGTTGCTCATTTTGGTGAAGAGAATATCCTCGATGGGGATATATATATTGCAAACAACCCCTATCTGGGAGGAACTCATCTGCCGGATATATCCGTTGTAAAGCCTATTTTCTTTGATAAACAGCTAGTTGGGTATATAGCAAATCGTTGTCATCATGCTGATGTAGGTGGAATAGTCCCCGGGTCTATGCCAAGTGGAAAGTATACTTTAGAAGAAGAGGGATATGTGATAGATCCTACAATATTAGAAAGAAATGGTGCTCTAAACCAAGAATGGTTTGATGAATTTCTGAGAAATATACGCGTACCAGATGAAAGAAAAGGTGACATTCAGGCTCAGTTGGCATCAACCAAAATTGGTGAAAGGAAATTCCATGCTCTTCTGAGCAAATATTCATTGGAAAGGGTGCAACAAATTATTGACTTCCTTAATGAAAGATCAAAGAACGCTTCTCTTGAATTGATACAACGAATACCCGAAGATAATATAGTTACTTATACAGATTATATGGATGACGACGGTGTGAAAGATGCTCCGATTGCAATAACTGCTGAAGTAGAAAGAAAGGGAGATAAGATAATTGTAGATTATTCTAAGACAGATCCACAAGTTGAAGGAAATATCAACGCTACTTACGCTGTCACTTTATCTGCCACTTATTATATCATCCGTTGTTTAGTTTCTAGAGAATATGCAACAAATTATGGATTATATGAACCATTAGAAGTTATAACAAAGAAAGGAACGTTGGTGGATCCCCTACCTCCTGCTGGTGTAGCAGCTGGTAATGTTGAAACAAGCCAAAGAATAACGGATGTAATGTTGGGGGCATTTTCACAACTCTTTCCAGACGAGGTACCTGCAGCCAGTAGTGGTACGATGAATAACACAATCATCGGAGGATTAAGACCAGATGGGGGAATGTTCACATACTATGAAACAATAGCAGGAGGTATAGGTGCTGGCAAGAATTATTCTCCACCAAATGCTAAACATAGTCACATGACAAATACAAGAAACACTTCAATCGAAGTACTAGAACGTTATTATCCATTAAGAATTGAGGAATATTCCATTATACCTGAAACAGGTGGTGTAGGAAGATGGAGTGGAAGCAATTCGATCCGTCGCTCAATTAGGCTATTAACAGATGAAGCAGTTTTGTCCATTCAAAGTGAAAGAAGAAAACACTCACCCTTTGGTTTGTTTGGAGGAATGGATGGAGCGAAAGGGAAGAACATTCTAGAGACCCAAAAAGAAACTATTTATCTTCCTTCTAAGATCACCAGAGAAATTAACCGCGGCGATAAAGTAATCATAGAGACTCCTGGTGGAGGAGGCTATGAAAAGAAGTGAACTTTTCTTTTATTAACACAATCACTTGAAAGAGCCTCGTAGTATAAGTGTATTATCCATGTAAGGAAGAATTTCTCTGAATAGAATTGTGTAGTAGTTAGTACTATCTTAAACAACAAAATAAATTTTGAATGTGTATGCCCCAAAAAGTTTAGATACCACAAACATAATGGCTAGTTAATGGAAAATATTGACTCACTAATACTTGTTGAAAAAATTGGTAGTAATAATAATATCGCGCTAATTACTCTTAACCGTCAAAAGACTCTAAACACACTTAACGAAGAAATGCTTTGTCAACTAAAAGAAGCTCTTCTCTCATTAATGAATGATAAAAGTATAAGAGTTGCAGTCATTTATGCAGAAGGAAGAAGTTGGTGTGCTGGTGCAGATTTAAAATGGATGAAATCCTTAGGTGAGGGAGCAGACAAGCTAATCGAATACGGACAAGAAACTTTTGCTTTGCTAGACGCGGCTCATTTTCCTATAGTTGCAGCAATAAATGGTTATGCTCTTGGAGGGGGAATGGAGCTTGCTTTAGCTTGTGATATGCGGATCGCATCAGAAAAAGCATTGTTCGGTCAACCTGAAACAACTATTGGTTTACTTCCTGGTTGGGGTGCAACATATCGTTTACCCAAAATAGTTGGTCTAGGTATAGCAAAAGAACTGATTCTTACAGGTAGAAAATTTCCTGCAGATGAAGCTCTCAAGATTGGTTTAGTTAGTGCAATCTATCCTCCTGAACAGTTAAGGGACAAAGCAATTGAATTAGCAGAGCAAATTGCTAGTAATGCTCCTATCGCAGTTCAAGAAGCTAAGAGAGCTATTAACAAGGGTTTGAATGCTAGTTTAGAAGAGGGATATAAGGCAGAAGTTGAAGGATCAAAAACTTGTTTTAAAACGGAAGATATCAAAGAAGGAATAGCAGCGATATTTGAGAAACGAAAACCAGAATTCAAGGGTAAATAGATTTGAAGAAATGAGATGAATAGCAATGAGCAAAGTAACACACGCAGAAGAAGAATATCTAGAAACTTTCTTCTGGTTCCTAGAATACGGGAATAGGCACGTTAAAACCAATCAAATAGCTGAGATGATGAATGTCGATCCTGGAACTGTTACTTCCATGTTAAAAAAATTAGCAAAAAAAGAGTTGATTAATTATAAACCATACTACGGAGCTCAATTAACTGCTAAGGGAGAAAAAGTAGCTCTTAAAGTTGTGAGAAAACATAGATTGTCTGAAAGCTTTCTTGAGTGGCTAGGTCTTCCCTGGTCTAAAATACATGAAGAGGCTTGCAAATGGGAGCACATTCTTACAGACGAAATCGCAACAATGATAGAAGAGAAAATTAAACCAATAAGAACTCCTTATGGTGCTTTTATTCCCAAGAATGATGGTTCAATATCAATAATTCCAGAAAGTAAACCTCTAGCTCTTTATCAAACAGGACAAAATATCGAGATAACAGAAATAATTGAGAGAGCGATCGCAAGACACTTCCCTCAAGAAGCAACATTGCAGGAAATATATGTGGAATTAGAGGATAAAGGTTTGAAACCGGAGCAAAAATTGGAAATACTGACCATAAAAGAAAGAGAAGATGTCCAAATAGAAAAATGGTCTCTGCACTATGATTTAGATATGAAACTGAAAAATAGCGAAGGAAAAATAATCGAAGTACCTTACTATCTCGTGAATATGATTTTAGCTAAAGAAATAAAACAAGAGTAAATGATTTACTTAGAGGGAAGAAGCAATTGTTTGTTAAATCTTTTCTAAATCATCTAGATAAGCTGTATCTCTCATCAGTTCTGTTAACCTGGAGATAAATCTTGCTGCAGGAGCACCATCTATTATATTGTGATCCATAAGAACAGTTGTACAGAGCAATTTTCTCTCTTCTATCTTACCATCTCTTAGAACTACACCATCTTTGATTCCTCCAAGAGCAATATTCAGTGTTTTGTCCGGAAAAGGTACAGCATAACCGCCTTGACCCTTAATGAACATCCCAAGTGAGGTTATTCCAACGGTTCCAATAAGTTTCTTTAGGTAAAAAGGATTAGAAATTAGTGTTCTAATAACAAATCTGCGGAAGAATCTAGGCAAGATTAAATAGAATGATTTGTAAGAAGAAGTGTCTCTAGTAAGTTGATCTTGTCCATCGATCGTTTTAGACTGAGCTGCTCGGATCTCATCAGTAATTGTCTTAACGCCTTTGGTTTCTGCTTTCCGGATAACATAGTTGTAAGGAACCTTTTTGCCAGCTTTTGAAGATAACTCGACTATAATGCTAATATCAACATCGTCGAAGACAACTATTTTCCTTCCTCCTTTACGAAAAGAATTCAAACGTTTATCTTCGCTAACCAATTGACTAACACATTTAACCACCCAACCTGTAAAAGATACCTTATAATTATCTCTTTTCTCAATATCTTCTATTTTCTCTAATGCTTTAGTAACATCTATCTCTATTAAACCATGAATTCTATTCAAAGAAGCAGCAACGTCATTATAATCCGCAAGGATCCTTCTTGTAGGGGAAAATTTCCTGGTGTGAAAGTTCTTCTTTTTTGGCATATGATGCAGTTAACTTCAAAGTTATAAATAAAATTTCGTGAATAATCATAAAAGAAAACAGAATGATATCGAAACCTCATTCTATGCTTCTCTTTTATCCTTTATAACGAAAAAAATGATTAATCCTATTACTAAAGCTGCAAATATGCTCCATTGAATAACAACCATTGCAGTAGTGTTGATGTCAAGGTTTGAAACGAAAAGAGCTGCGTCAACAATTAGAATAATACCTGCTAAATAAGAAGCGAGTATGATAATTTTAATTGTGGTTGTAACTTCGTCTCCTTTATTTTTCTTTTTTCTTCTAATGATTATGAAACCTATGACCGCTGCAATAAAGAAACCACTTCCTATGGCCATAACACTTGCAGACAATAAAACCTCATTCTCAAGAAATAAAGTTACGACGAAGACAACTACTCCACCAATCATGATACCTATGGCAGGATAGATGTACTTGTTATATTCTTCAGGAACACTCACAGGAGACATAAAGTTGGGTTTGAATCATAACATATAAACTCTTTTAGAAACCTAGATCCATCATAAATCAAGTAAAATTACGAGGGGCAGATATAAGAAGCTATACCGCTAACAGACTTGTTCTACGGTAAAATTATAAGTGCAATTGCTCATACTGTTTTGTTTTACTATGGCTGCAAGAAAGGTTAACAAGAAAGAAAGCGATTACAAAAAAGAAACGCATAAACGACTTTTAGAAAAAAGAAAACTTAAAACTAAATCTCTGTGGGAGATAGTTAGAGATAAACAGGACAATATGAGCACAAAACCCACTCACAAACGAAACTTAAAGAAATTTTTAAGAATCAAAATGCTCGTTCAAATTCTTGTAACTATTGCAGCTTTTTCTATTTTCTATATCTATGCGACACAAGAACACCCAACAAACGGATTTATGCAGCTTATAGCCTTTTATTTTTTGTATGGTTTTGTTCTTCTAATCTCATCAACATTTCTCTTTCGTTTTCTTTCAGGAAAAGGATATAATTTTAGCGTAGTTTTTTATCAATTCTTTTACACTATCGCTATAGTAATTGCGGTTTTTGTGATAACATATCTTCCAATGCTCCTGATACTCTTTGTATCAGGACAGATAAGTGAATGGATTAGATTTGCGTTTGTAACAGCGTTAATAGTTTTCCCGATAAGTTACGTAATTAGTATCATATTCAATTTCATGATATTTTTCTAAAGAAATTTAAGAAGAAGAAAAAGAAGAGTATGATTCTCTCTTTAATAATAAACAATTGGGATAATTTCTAAAACTGCATTTTCTAATTATCTACATCAAATTTCCACAAGATTCGCTTAGGAGTATCCTCCAAAGCAATGCCAGCTTTCTTTAGGTCGTCTCTGATTTTATCACTCATAACCCAGTTTTTCTCTTTCCTGAATTCTTGACGGAGTTCTATTAATAAGTCAACGAGAGTGCTAATTGTTTTAGTTGAATCATCTTCAGCGATGTCTTCGAAAATACCAAAGACAGAACGGAGTTCGTCAAAGAATTTGTCGATGGCATGGATGACTTGTAGATTTACTTCATCAGATTTACGGATATAGTCATTTGCTTCCTTTGTAAGGTTGAAAATAACTGCAAACGCATTAGATGTGTTGAAATCTTCATTCATTGCTTCAACAAAAGCTGCTCGTGATTGTTCAACATCTTGCAACATTTTCTTATCAATTTCTACCAAAGAACTATCAGTACCTTCTCTCTTTGAAAACCATTTTATTAAAAGAAATATTTCAAACAATTTGTTTGCAGTATTTTGTGCCTGATCGATTATATCTTCTGTAAAATCGATAGGGCTGCGATAATGAGTTTGTGCGATGAATATACGAACAGCATCAGCAGAATAATGCTTCAAGAGATCAATCACATTGGTAAAATTACCTAAGGATTTGCTCATTTTTTCCTTATTTATGTTGATATAACCATTGTGCATCCAATACTTTGCAAAGGGCTTGCCTGTAAGGGTTTCAGATTGTGCAATCTCATTTTCATGATGAGGAAAAATAAGATCTTGACCACCGCTGTGGATATCTAAGGTGTCTCCCAAATACTCCATTGACATAGTACTACATTCTATCGCCCAACCGACTCTTCCCTCTCCCCATGGTGATGGCCAATATGGTTCCCCTAGCTTCTTCTTTTTCCACAAGGCAAAATCAGCTACAAACTTTTTATTGGGGTTTTTTGCATCTTCTGTTCCCTCTTGCAGAATATTGTCCAGTTTCTGGTTTGATAATTTTCCATACTCTTTGAATTTTCTAACATCAAAGTATACATCACCCTTGCTTTCGTAAGCATACCCCTTTTCCTCCAATTTTTGGATGAATTCTATCATTTGATTGATATGTAACATAGCTCTTGGATTAATCGTAGCCTCTTTTAGATTCAATGCACTCATATCTCTTCGGAATCCTCTTAGATATTCTTCCGCTACTTCTAACACAGACCTTTTTTCATTTGTTGCTACTTCTATCATTC
>BPTK01000001.1 GCA_023705905.1 Candidatus Heimdallarchaeota archaeon | reverse complement strand
TTGTTGGGCTTGCATCCTTTGCTGTATCTCTAATATCAAAAGATGAAGTTGTTCTAATTTTTTCAACAATATCCTCATACCCTCCTCCGTGTGTGTGATTTACGATTACAGTATCTTTAGGAAAATGTGATAGAACATCATTTAGGAGTTCAGTTGTGACTTTAATTTCCTTCTCAGACCACCCGCCTGAAACAGGAATGTCATAATATTTTACTGGATAAATATCTTCTAGTTCACGTGGGACGACAGATAGTGGAGATGTAATGATTAATTCAGTAAGTGACTTGAACACACCCTTTCCAGCTTTTCTCATAGCTTTATGAAAGAACTTGTGGGTTCTTGAAAAGGAATATGGTTTCCTTGCTGAGCAAGGTAATAATATAATTAAATTTGAACTGGGATCTGGTTTATACCTTTCTCGCACTCTTTCTCTATACTCTGCTATCAGGGGTCGATCAAATGATTCTTCTCCTATACATCTGACTGGAGAAGATGAAATCATTGGTGTTCTTCTTCGAAGATTTTCGTTGAAATGAGTATCAACTATCTTGAGAGCTGCTGCAAAACTCACATTATTATGAACGTCTCTCTCAATTTGTGCTCGAAAGATACCTCTCCCGATTGAATATCTTATTCGAGATAGTGTACTCTTAATTACCATTTCATTGTGTTTAAACAGATTGGGTTCCAGGTCAGTGCAATGAGGACAATAACATTTTGGATGGATGGATTGTCTGTAAACTTGATCCTCTGTAAGAAAATAACCGTTTTTTGATACATAATATGCAAAGGAATTATCAAAGAAGTCTATCCCCATGTAAACTAAGAATGAGTAAAGGGAAGGTGCTATGGGCCCAGGAGCATATAAAGCAATATCTGGTGATAACATTTCTCTCAGTTGTACTAGCGTTTCTGTTATACGTCGTTGATTGGTAAGTATTGAGGTTAATCCAGATAGGATGTATAGCGAACTCTCTGTCTCTAAGACTTCCTTAATTCGTGGATTATTAATTTGTGAAATGGGTAATGTGAATATTGCTGTGTCTAATTTTGAAGAAGAAAGTAATCTATCTAAATAATTCTCAAAGTCACTGACAATAAAGCTTTCATCCGCAAAGGGAGGATAGAAGGGTTGTTCTGTCAGTTGAAATTTCGTTGAATGATACTTATCCATTTTGTCTTCTGGAAGTATCCAATCTAAACTATATTCTGCTTTATTCACGTCATCAAATTTAGGTGGAAAAGGTACGTCAAAAACAGCAGCATAACCTTCAGTTATCTCTGGCTGGTTAATAGCTATCAATCCTGGTGATAACGGAAAATGAGTCCTTGTTTCAGCTAACGTTCGTGCATATCCAATTTGTTTAATAGGCTGAAAGAATCTCATCCGAACATCAAATCTCTTATTCAAAGTAGGAAAAGAGATGGGCAATAAAAATAATGCGTTATAATAGAAAAAAGGTTGGAATATTCCTGTTATGTCTTCATTAATTGTTAATAGTGAGATAAATTAAAAAAGAGAACCTGAAGCGTTAATTGAGAATAATGAAGGGTTACATGTTGCAAGAGATAGAAGAACAACCTATCCATTAAATTCCTTATAGTTACTAAAATACCCACCCCACCTATCCATTGAAAAACCTTTTTTGACACCACGAGCTCTTTGTTCAGTTTCAAACTTGATTATTTCACCTTTATCATTGAAGGTGAAAATACCTTTCTCTTCAAGATCTTTATCTCGAATAATGATCTGAGCAGAAGAAGAATCTATCTCTTTCCAAGTGATGTTCTGTAAAGTGAGAAAAGCGGTAGGTATCAAAGGCATCTCAGAAAGATAGCGGAGTAAAGAAGCAGAATTACATTCAGAACCTCTGCTTGTACCCATAGGGATAATGGAGTTTAATCTAATGCGAACTTCACCTATTCCTTTATAGTAAAAATCTCTAGCCTTAATGGTAAGGATAGGTAAAGGTTTAATTTTTCCCTCCCAATAAAAAGCTGGACTGTCACCCAAATAATAATACATGCCTTTGATGGGAAACCAAGGTTGAGTTGCGGAAGTTCTAAACTCGCCAGAATGAGTAAGTTTAGCAAAAAATATCTGTTCAAAAGTTTCAGGAAAAATGTACTCAAAATACTTCTGAACAATCATGGGAAAGGAACTATAATCTCCACCAGAGATAGATGTTCTATTAATATAAGAGGAAAGAGTAGCATGATTAAGGAAGGTTTTCTTCATTAAGGAAAATAGAAATACAACCAATATAAAATTATGTAAAAATATGTGTTTGGCGAGCTGGAGAATATTTGGCATAAAAGAAAAGTGGCGAGCTAGCCCGGATTTGAACCGGGGGCCTTCAGGTGTCGATTACAGGCTCTAGAGCGTTTTTAGCTGTATTAAAAGCCTGTTGCTCTACCTAGCTGAGCTACTAGCCCGTTAGTTAGAAACTCTAACTCACGATGTTCTCTCATTCTGCTCTTTTAATAAAACTTTCGTTTTTAATCTATTTTCAATTAGATTGTTATCATGTTTGTTTTTGTTAGAATTGTGTTTCTTCGTGTTCCTGGAGAGTTTGCTAAATGCCATACTGAATATTGTTCTTCATAAGGATATGTCGCTGATATTGCATCTATAGGAATAACTGTTACTAATTTTCTGATGGCTGATCCAATAGCTGTGCTAAGTACTGCTCCACTTGCTGATGTTCCTACAATCATTACAGCTTTTGTCTTTTTCTCCTTTAGCATCTTCTCTAACTCTGTATTGAAGAATTTGTCAACACCTGCTTTGATTATTGGTTCTCCTTTCTTAGGTAAAATCTCTCTCCTCATATCCGCTTTACTAGCTGCGCTGGTTAGGGTAAAAATTACTGTCATCTCTCTTTCCCTTGCTTTTTCTAGAATTGTCTGAATTTTGTATAACGTTTTTACACATCTTGGTCTTCTTTCATTACTACAATTTGTTTTTTGCACGTCTAATACAAGCAGAGCTGTTTCTCTGGGCTTGATTTTTACTTCTTGTAATTCTGGTGGGTTTGGTGCTTTTACTCTAGTCCACTCTTCAACTATTGTAATTTCATCACTCATAAGCTCTTTTTACATTACAAGTATAAATTTCTATACTTTTCTTGTTTAAATTGAAATGCTTAAGTATTAGTGGTCATTTGTGATTATCGTTACTCATTTCCGTGATACAAATGAAAATCTTTGACCTTTCCAGCCGAGAACTCAATCTTCTAATCTATTTTGCTCAACTTCGTGCAAACGAGAAAGAAATTAGTATTACTACCTCTCAGATTGCAGATTTCTTCAATACTTCCCAACAGACCGCCTCTCGGTGTTTGATTAGACTAAACAAAGACTTAGGGCTTGTTTCCTGGCGATCAACCCGCAAAGGTTCTTTTGTTCAACTTAATCCATTAGGTCTAGATATTTTACATCAACTACGTTTTGAGCTTGAAAGAGCTCTCTATCCTGACTTAAATACAATCGCTGTTCATGGATTGGTTTTTTCAGGACTAGGAGAGGGTAAATACTACATCTCTCGTTCTTCTTACATGGATTCGTTTGTGAAAAAACTTGGTTACGAACCTTTTCATGGTACTTTAAACCTTCGAATTCCACCAGATGATGTCGATAGACTAGATTTGATTCGAGGATCTTGGCCAGTTATTATCCCCGGTTTTGAGGAAAGTGGTAGACAATATGGTGACGTTCTATGTTATGAAGTAAAAATTCCAAACTTAAAAGCTAAAGTAGCAGCTATTGTTCCAAGACGATCACATTATGGGAGTAATGTTCTTGAATTGATTAGTGATGTAAACCTTAGAGAGACTTTAAATTTGGAAGACGGCTCTGAACTCACAATTAATTATTCTCTAAATCAAACTAGTGAGTATGATAAATGATGGTTGGGACATTAGATTACATTCTTTTGAAGAAAATATATTCTAACAATTTACATAAAATAGTTTCAACAATTTCAACTCTCTCTAGGCAAGTAGAACTCTCACAAGATACAATTAAGGCATCTTTACTAAATATGGTTGATAACGGTTCTATAACTGAAAGTAGTGGTCATCACTTCCATTTGACTGAATTGGGAAGGAAGAAAATTACTGTTATAATGACTGGGGGAACTTTTGATATTATTCATACTGGTCATATTTTTACTTTTGAACAGGCTAGAATGCTAGCTGATGTATTAGTAATTGTTATTGCTACTGATAAAACAGTACAAAAGTTCAAACAACACCTTCCAACAAATTCTCAAAAAGATAGAGCTGAATTAGTTCGTCACTTAAGAGAGGTGGATGCAGCTATTGAAGGCAGCGAAACAGATTTCTTTGAAACAGTAGAATCTATTCATCCTGACATCATTGCTTTAGGCTATGATCAAAAACACAATGAAAAAGATCTTTACAAGAAATTGCATGAACGAGGATTCTCTCATGTCAAGATTATAAGACTCAAAGAACACGTATTTGGAAAGTCAACTTCAAAGATAGTTCAGGACATTATAAAGCACAATTATAGGGACGAAAACTGACTTCTTTTTATCTATTTTAGCTTAAATTTTTGTTAGAAAGTTTCTTAATTACAGAATTTTTAGTAATATTTGATGTTTATTAAAAACTCAGAAGATCTTTTAAAATTGGCTCGAAATGACACAGAAAAAGAAGTTGTAAATATACTCTTATCTTCGATTAATGATCTTCTATCTTTTGCACAACCTTCTACAATCATGTCTGATTCTATAGTTTTTGATAACAAAACCCTGAAAGTACAAGGGGACTCTGTCGATATATCTTCTTACGAGAACTTTTACCTCATAGCTTTCGGGAAAGCTTCTCAAACTATGTCCAGCTGGATGATTGATAATTTTCCACTGTCATTTTCGCGTATTATCCTTGTAAGTCCTGATGAAACACACTCTAGATTTACTTCCATGCCCTTTTGTCAGACTTTCAGAGGTGGTCATCCAATCCCTAATGAACATAGCGTTTTAGCAGCAGAAGAAGTTCTCAACCTTGTACAAACACTAACAAAAAGAGACCTGTGTTTCTTCCTTATATCTGGAGGAGGTAGTGCTCTTCTAGAGTCACCAGATTTTAACATCTCTCTTCAAGAATACAAATTATTGCAGAAAGGATTACTTTCCTGCGGAGCACCTATTCATGAGATTAATACAATAAGAAAACATTTCTCAAAGGTAAAAGGTGGGAAACTTGTATCTGTTTCAAACACAAATATTATTTCATTTATTGTCTCAGATGTGATAGGTAGTGATCCATCTTTCATAGCTTCTGGACCTACTGTACTGGATGCAACTACATGGGAGGATTGCAAAGCAATTTTTCAGAAATACGATCTTTTTCATACTCTTCCCGAGAAATTTGGTCAGCTTATTGATCAAGGTGTAAATGGATTACTTGATGAAACACCATCTGATTCGTCATTATTTTCAACTACTCTTAATTATGTAATTGGAGATAATGTAAAATTACTGGACTTCATTAAGGAAAAATTAAGTTCAAACTATCCAGTAGAGATTATAAATTACGAGATAAGTGGAGAAGCTAGGGTAATTGGAGATAATTTAGCCAGAGAGGCTATTCATCGCTACTCTGAAGCTCAAGCGCATACCGAAATGCCCTTATCCTTTCTTCTTTTTGGTGGGGAAACTACAGTTACCCTATCACCTTCTGCCGGAATTGGTGGCAGGAATCAAGAGCTTGCACTTTCGTTTGTTTTGTCATCAAATGCACATAAATCATTATTTTTAGCAAGTTTTGGTACAGATGGAATTGATGGTAACTCAAAAGCTGCAGGAGCTGTTGTTGGACCATTTACTTTTACAAATGAACAAGTCAAGAATGATGCTAGCAAATCTCTCGCTTCAAATGATGCTAATAGTTTCCTAGAAAAATATGGTGGGGAGATTATTACAGGTTATACTGGGACAAATATGATGGATATTGGAATAATTTGTATTGTGAAGGAAGAGCAATTTTAGTCATCAAGTTTCTTATCCAATCTCGCTTCCAATTTTTTACCTTGAACTGCTACAAATAGATCGGATAAAGTTCTTTCAACTAAAATTCTCGCGGTATCTTTCTTTCTTCTGAAATCTGATATAAGATTTTTACCACATTCAACTTGCATAAATGTTGCATAGAGTTCCTTCATAGTCTCATAGTATTCTTTTGCTTCTTCTACCTCTCCTTCAACTAATTTTTCCAATATATATCTTCTCAATTCTCCTATAAGATCTGCAACTCCTAGCAAGTAAGCAGCTTCTGTAACATTAATTTGTTCATAATCTGGAATTTTCCCTGTTGCAAATAATTCATTTAGTAATTTAGCTTCTGCATATTCTTGCATAGCTGCGTTGATTATACCTAAACGATAATTCCCTTTATTATCGCTTTGTAGCTCATTAACTACTCTGAGAGCTTCTTCTGCTTCTTCTATCTTACTTTTTGCTTTCTCATGCTGTTTTCTATGGAAATTTTCAATACTTTGACCCGAGCATTTCAAGATTATCCTTGATAAACTCATTAACTCTTCTCTAGCTTTATCACTTTCAATAAGTATTTTTTCTATTTTTAATGCTATATCTTGGAAATTTGACATATCTACCATTATTCTCAGTATTGTTTTTCGCTTCCTTTCAAATATGTTGTGTTTTCAATCCGAGTATATAGAACAAAAAATTAATATGAGAATTTATTTCGTTATCCGAAGATATAAGGAAGATAGCTATGTTTCTTACATATTACGCCAAAATAATGAAAGAAGTTAATAACTCATTAAAATCGTTTATGAAGGATCAGTTAGATTCTGTTAAGGATAATTCCTTTTTACATTTCTTTTACAAGAAAGTAGAAAATTTTCTTTTTTCTGGAGGTAAAAGAATTCGTCCTGTTATGATGGTAACTGCATTTTCAGCTGTTAACTCAAACAAAAAAACAGAAGCTATTGTAAGGTCCTCATTATCATTAGAATTAATTCATAATGCTAGTTTAATACATGACGATATCATGGATAATGCCGATACACGTAGAGGAAAACAAGTTTTTCATAAAGTATTTCATGATTATGCTGAGAAAAATCATAGTGATGCAAATATGGATTATGATAATTATGGGCAATCTATGGGTATTCTAGGAGGAGATTATGCTTACAATCTTGCTTATAGATCTATCCACAATGATGGTTTTTCTCCAGCTGTTACTTTAAGAGCAGCACAAGAATTCAATCTTGGTTTTCTCAAAATTGTTCAAGGAGTAATATTTGAATCAGACCTTATGGGGCGAGATAATGTCACAGAGGAAGAATACCTTGAAATGATAAGAGGAAAAACAGCTGCTTTGTTTGAAAAATCAGCCAAACTTGGTGCGATTTTAGCTGAAGGTTCAGACTCACAAATAGAAAATCTAGGTGATTTTGCTTTAAATGCAGGAATTGCTTTCCAAATTGTGGATGATGTTATTGGAACTTTTGGCGATGCTAAAAAAACTGGCAAACCTGTTGACAGTGATATAAAAGAAGGTAAAAAAACAATTCTAGTGATCAAAGCCTTTGAAAATGCAAGTGTTGAACAACAATCATTTCTTAATAGGATCTTAGGTGACCGTGAAGCTTCTGCAACTGATGTCGAGAAAGTTAGAGACATAATGCGCCAAACTGGAGCTTTATCTTATGGTCAGAACCTCGCTGAAGAACTATTTCAACTAAGCAAGTCATATTTAGAAAATCTGGAACCCCCCCTCAATCAACCTTACAAAGATTATCTAATAAACATTGCAAAGATGGGTGTTTATAGAGAAAAGTGAGTGAAAATCATGATACTTCCAACTGCAGAAATTGTCTGTTTGGGTAATGAATTACTAATAGGTGTTACGATAAATACCAATGGAGCATTTATTGGAGAAAAACTCACAAAGCTAGGTTATGAAGTTCGAAGAACAACTTGTATTAGAGATGATCTCGAATTAGCTTCTGCATTTTTCAAAGAAGTTTTTACAAGAAAACCCAATGTAATAATAGTTTCTGGAGGTCTTGGACCAACGTACGACGACATTCAGCTTGAAGTATTAGGGAAAGCACTTGAAGTTCCTTTGATTGAAAATGAGCAAGCCGTGCAACAATTGGAAACATACTACGGGAGAAGGAGTTTAGAATTAACCAAAGAACGAAGAAAGATGGCGTTCTTCCCAAAAGAAGCTACCATCTTACCTAATCAGGTAGGTGGCGCTCCAAGTTGCTATATTCAATATGATGGGATGGATATTTTCTCCGTTCCTGGAGTTCCAACTGAAATGGAAGATATTCTACTTAATCAAATACTCCCCATTCTTAGAAAAAAGGTTGAAAACTCTCTCTTTGAGTTGAAATTTCAACTATTCAATTGTATTGAAAGTGAAATAGCTCCATGCATAAATGATGTTAAAACACATTTTCCTGATCTCTATATTAAATCTCATCCAGCTTATAAGGATAAGGTGGGAATTATTATTCATATATCTGGATATGGTGAAACAGCTGAAAACAATCTCTATAAAGCTAAAGAGGAAATGACAAAACTCTTTAAAATCAAAGTACCCTCTCTAATAATTAAGGATTTTAAGGATTAGAAAACAATGGCAAAAAGATATTATACAATTTTCTTGCTGGGAACAGCTGGGAGCGGAAAAACAGTTCTAACTAGAACACTTTATGATTGGTTTGATCAGAAAAAATTAGATGTCGCAGTTCTCAATCTGGATGCTGGAGTTAAAAGATTACCTTACAATCCAGATATTGACGTGAGAGATCTTGTTAGCGTTGATAATTTAATGGATAAGCTTAGTTTAGGCCCAAATGGTGCAATGATTGCCAGTATGGATCTTATTGCTACCAAAATCGATGAAATAAAAGATGAAATTGACTATATAGCACCTGAGTACCTTATTGTAGATACTCCTGGTCAAATTGAATTATTTGCTTATAGAAGTAGTGGAAGATTGGTTTCTTCAATTATTGCAGAAGATAGTCAACCTACATCTGTTTTTCTTATAGACCCATCACTTGCACTTAAACCAGAAGGATTCTCAAGTGTGCTTCTCTTGAGTATATCAGTTGCTTTTCAGCTAGCTCTTCCACAAATTATCGCTATTTCTAAAGAAGATATAATTGAAAAAGAGCAAATGGAGAACCTTGAAAAGTGGATTGATTCACCTGAAACTTTAATCACCGATATACACACTTCGTCTAAGATTTCCATGTCACAACAGCTCGGGTTGAGCGTTGTAGATATACTCAATCAATTTAAAGTCACAGGGGATTTATTCCCAATAAGTTCGAACACAGGTTATAATATTGATACTTTAATTGCTTTGATGGAAAGAAACTGGGGACAAAGAGACGATTTCTACGAATAGATGGACTGGTTAATTATTGACCAAACCTTCGTCGTCTTCTTTGAAAAGTGCGCACAGCTCTCCATAAATCTATTTTTCTAAAAAGAGGCCAATGGACATCAACAAAATAATATTCAGAGTATGCTGATTGCCATAATAAGAATCCTGAAAGTCTTTCTTCTCCTGATGTACGAATAACTAGATCGGGGTCTGCTATATCCTCAGTGTACAGGTGACTACTAATTAATTCTTCATCTACCTCATTTAAATCAATTTGACCGGCTTCTGCTTTCCGCAGAATTAATTTAAGGGCGTCTACAATTTCTGCTCTTCCACCGTATGCCATACAGACATTAAGTCTATATTTACTAAATTTCGAGGTATATTCCTCAGTTATTTTAATTTCCTGTTGGACTTTGCTAGGTAGCATTTGTGTTCGTCCTAGAATTTTAACTTGTACTTCATTCTTAGTTATTCTAGGATCCTCTCGAATTTTGATTAAATATTCTTGAGCTAGTTTCATGATTGATTTAACTTGGTCTTCAGGACGAGAAAAATTTTCAGTTGAGAATACCCAACAAGTAACAACCTTGACACCTAAATCCCAACACCATCCTAACACATCTTCAAGTTTTTGGGCCCCAAGGTGATACCCATCCTCGTAATTCAACCCTAAAATCTTGCTGGCTCTTCGATTACCATCTAAAATAATTCCAATGTGATTTGGGACAGGTTTGTTTTTGATTTCGGAAAATAATTTTTTTTCGTAAATTCTATAGAAGAACTTTGGAATTAGCCAATACATGATTACACCTGAATTGTTATTGAAGTTGTCATACTCTATCTAATGGTATGTATTGATACTTTTATTTCAATCTATACTTTATAAGAAATTGGGCTGATGATTAATTAATATCAAGAATTATTCAAAAAATTTGCTGTTCTCTCTCGTTATACTTAATTGGTAAACGAATACATATATATCACAAAATATTCTGTATTCTTGAGCAATGACAGATAAAGTGTTAAACATTTTAAGGAGACACGGTAAACAAATACATTGTTTAATCGATGGAGATGTAATCAATAACCTATCCTCCTCACAAATTAAATTGTTGATGGAGCAAATTGAGGAAATTGGGAGTGTGAGAAAAAACCTTGCAATTTTTGATTATCAATTAAAACCAGAAAAATATGATCTTTATATAAATAGTGGGATTTCTCCTATGATTGTTCCTTCCGATAAAGATGTTTATCTAGCTTTAGAGTGTTTAGATGTTGTTAATAACCAACAAACAGATATTTTATGTGTGGGAGTTAGCGACGAGTCAATGTTATCTATTATTGTTAAAGCTAGAGAAAAAAGCGAAATATTATTGATAGGTCAGACAAAAGAAAGTGTAATAAATTACATGCCATATATAGATTATCTCATAACGATAAAGGATATTGAGAAAAATACTACCTAGAATGTTTTGCGTCTCTCTATCGCTATTAGATCATACCTTTTTCAACCAGTAATCTGAATTCATCCATTGATAAATTCTCTCCTTTTTCATACTTCTCAAAAGCTTTTTCTGTATTTTCTTCAAGATTGCTTCTTATTTTGTCCTGTATCTTTTTGCGTACGTCCCTCTGTATTTCTTTGTATTCTTTTCGTAATTCATTCTTCTCTGAAACAGTACTTAAGAATTCTTTGTGATGAGTATCTGCAATCTTTTTACTGTCAAGAAACTCTTTGTGAAAATCATTAGCTTTTTTCCGAAGAACATTAACCTGTTGGAAGAATTGGTTCATTAAATTATGAAAAATTTGTGATTCTTTAGCTGAATCTATTATCTTAACATGAAGATAATTTATCTGTTTTTGGATACTTGAAATCTCTCTCCATAACTGTGTTTGAGAGGTTGTTACATGGACATCAGCAGCTAGTTTATTGATCTCTTCTGAAAGTTTCTCCAGATTGTGTATCATCTCCTTTTCTTTGTCAGCACTTAATATGCTTGTTTGGAGATTCCATTCCGATTTCTCAACTTTCTCGGTAAGATCTCTCATTAATCTTCTTTTCTTCCTAATATCTCCCTCTTTGACATTTCCTTCTTTTTTAGTCAATTCTTCCATTAGGGTTTTTTTCTCTTGTAGATCATCTTGAAACTTCTTTCTTTTTCCTTTAGATTCTTTTACTTGTGTATTTAATCCATCACGTTTGATCATATGTTCTTTAGCTTTAACAAGTAATTCATTCATCTCTAAATTAATTTCGTTTCGTTGAGTTAGTGCTTCTTTTGTTATTTTATTGTGCTCGTCTCTCTTCTTTCGAAGACGACTGATAGTTTCTTCCAATCTACCTAAGTTAACAGCTATTTCTTCAGTATCATTAGGGTTATTTTTTGTTATGTCCATAAATTCAGCCTATCTCTGAAAAAAGAAGTCAATCTTAAAGATTTTTCGCAATAAGAGTTTTATTAACAATTTGCATAGACTTTACTTTGACGCTGTAAAAATGAGGAACAATCGAAAAATGAGAAAAAACTACTTAAGTTAGTTGTCTTTCAACCTCTTGAGCTGCACGAGCCATATCTAAGAATACAAGACCAAGTTTTGCTTCTTTTCTCGCTGATACGGTTAAAACAGCGTTCTGACCTGCTGCAGTGGTAATTATATAACCATAAACTCCTTCAATGAAAATTTTCTCTAATTCTCCCCTTTGCATTTCTTGAGCTACTCTCTCTCCTAGTGATAACATGGCTGCAGTCATAGCTGCTAATCTTGCTTCTTCAATTTCTTGAGGTAATACAGATGCTATTGGTAATCCTTCTATTGATACAATTGCAGCGCTTTCAATTTCTGGAACTTTTATCTTCAAATCAGTTAATGTAGTCTTCAATTCGCTTGTTTTATTTTCAAAAGTTATTCCGAATGCCATTTGGATTACCTATTTACTGTGGTCTTATTACAATTATAAATACAGCTATTACTGGTACGTTCTTCTCAACATTACTTTTAAATATATTTGGTTGGGCAAAACCTACTTCTTCTTATAATTTAGTGTTTTATAACAATAGTAAAAACACAAAAGTCCTTATTTCTGCTTCTGTAGGTGGTTTTTCGTGCATTTTACTATTTTCCAGACGCTTTTTCAATTTTATCTCCACTTTTTCCGTAATTGAGACAAACCATGTTTTCTCAGTAAAGAGGAGAACATTACTGTTATTGATTTTTGGAACAAAATCTGATTAATTTTCTTCTTTAGTAAAAATACTTTTTTTTCCAATACTTTCTACAAGAACTAAGGCAAAAGAAAAAACACGAAATTTATTCTAAAATTAGTTTCACAGTTTTTTCAACATACTCTTCTATTTTTTTCTCAACTGATTTAACTAAGATAGCTACTTTCTCTTCGATTTCTTCTTTTTCTCTCTCTAGTGATAAAGTGATTCTCTGCCGATCTATTGAGTAATTACCTATTTCCTCGTTCAGTTTTTTGATTCTAATGTCCATTTTAAGATTAGAAAACTTTCTGTTAATAGCATCACTTTGTTCTATAAGGAATTTAGCTTTTTGTTGATGCTCAGCTAAACCATCATTTACTATTTCCTCAATGTTTTCATAAGCTCTATTCAGTTTCTCCTTTTTCATCTGAACAGCTGGACTATCACTTACTTCTTTTAGTAGTTTAAGAGTGGATTTTATGCCTCTGTAACCATCGCCTTCTTTTATCAAGGTAGTCAAAGGATCTTTAATCAGAGACTTCATTGTATCTTTATCATAGTCACTAAGTTCTATTCTCTTAGTTTCTGCGGCTTTTAGAACTTTGCTACTTAGTTTTTTAATCTCAGAAATCTTATTTGAAATAGAGATTTCAATGTGGTCTAGTTCTTTTTTGTTTTTCTCAAGTTGAAGATATCCAGGATGATTTGTTAATTCATCTAATTCTTTCCTTTTCTTATCTATAACTTTAGTAATTTTTGCCATATCATCCGCATGTGTATTAATTTTTGTAACAATTTCCTTCTTGCGTCCTACAAGTTCAATAAGAGATTCTATGTCATCAGAAACTTTTTCGTATTTTACAATTTCAGAATACGAAATCAGTGTTTTGTTTTCCAAGACATAAACATCTTCTTTAACACGTGTAAGAGCTCTATCAAGATTCTTTACATTATTCTTGTACGAACGGTCTCTTTTCAACCACGATAAGTACTTGGCTAAGAGGTTGGTGTATGAATTTATTCTATTCTTAAAATCCCTATTGAGAGTATCTAAAATGTCATAAGTGATATTTTCTGGTGTCTCTATATCACCAAACACTTCAAGTGTCCTGTTATATATTGTAGTTGCATAATTCTGGTAAACGTCCGGATCTTTAAGATCTGAATAATCAAATCGATGAGCAGCAGTTTTAAGCTCCTCAATGCGATCTAAAACTGATCTAACCTGTTTCATTCCAGCGTGCCTATATTTTGAAACAATAGATGAAATACGGCTATTGAACCAATCTAATGTGTCTTCCAAAGATTTACTTTCAGACATTAATGTCTACCTTCTAACAATTTATGAAAATTATACCATTATAATATTTTTCATTTGAGAAAAAAATTTCTTTAATAAATACAAACTTATTGGTGAAACGATTAATTAAAACATAATTTTCTGAGATTTATATAAAAAAACATAAAGCAGTTAAAGTAAAAAGATAGATATCCAAATGATTCAGTTCACATTTCAATGCTATGGACATTCAAATGTTAAATCCACTCATAGAACTACTCTTGAATTTACAACAGAATCTGACCTTTCAACTAAGGGTGATTGTATTTTGGCAGTAAACTCAACTTGTAGTTTGAGAGATTTGCCTGAAAATCTAAAAGAGAAAATGAAAATAGATGGGCAAATCGTTACAGTGATACTAACAGTAGATCATACAGAAGAGAAAATAATAGGGTACGGTAGTTCAAAATTATCTTTTACTAATGAAGATGCCTTAATTATAAGAAAAAGCTCATTTGTCTGTTCCCGAACATTGATGATTAATTCTAATAAAGCTGCTTCTGATATTCCACGGGATATTATCAGCTCATTAACAAACCCAAGCAGTGTTTTAAATGTAACAATTCAAATCGATTGAGGAGCAATAATTGCTTCTAAACATGCATGAATCTCTCTTGGCGCACTTTCTCTTACTTTGTGAAAATCGATTATCTCCTTAATCTTCCAATCAAATTTCGCTAGCTCTTGTTTTAGAATACTTACTACTCGATCTTTACCATCTTCAGTTGCTACAAACTGGTAAAAGTGAATTATTCCTCCTGGTTTTAGAATCTGACAAACTACGTCAATATATTCTTGAGAGTAACTTGGAAGGTTCATAATAACCCTGTCAGCTTTTGGCAGAGAGCTCGCAAGTTCTCTACAATCTCCATGAAGGGGTTTGATATGTCCCTTTAGTCTATTCAATGATAGGGATTTTTCCAAGCTTTTAATGGCTTTCTGGTTTACATCTATAGCATAAATTGTTGCATCGTGATTCTGAGCAATATGAAGAGGAAAGGGACCTACACCAGTAAAAAGATCTATAATAATTTCACCTTCTTTTACTAGATCAGCTACTCGTTTATGTTCATAACTCAGTCTAGGGCTGAAATAAGTTTCACAAGCATCCACAAAAATAGACAATCCATGTTCTAAATGAATAGTTTCGCATTTCTTTTCACCTGCTATGAGTTCTAGTCCTCTAGTTCTTAATTGACCTGAAACAGCTGAGGCTTTTCTGTATACCGTTTTGAGTGAGGGAAACAATGAATATAATGCTTCTCCAATTTGCTTCTTGTATACCATTACCTCATCAGCAATATCTACAACAGCTATTTCTCCAATTACATCATACGCTTTAGGTATGAATTCATGTAATTTCTCAGGAATATGTATAGAAGCAGCTTCATAGAGATTTTTGGGTTGAATTTCCTTTTGAGTAAAACTAAAGATATTAAGCTCAAATTCCTCTATCGCGGATGAAGAAAGCAATAATTGTCTTGCATCATTTTCAGAGAGAGTTAAAGGAATAATCAGATGAGTTTCATCACGCATAAAATCTAAAGAAGTATCAATAACACCATGTGATAGAAGTGTTTGCCTAGAGGTTTCAGCATATTTGAAACGTATTTTAACTCCAACAGACTCTATTTGCATTGACTTATACCAATAAAGAAAGCTTTTAAGACTTATTTTTAAGTACAGGAGATGAACTGTGATATAACTTAGTGAAAATAGGTGTCCCCATTGATAAAAGCTATACTCGTACTGAAAACAAATGGATCTTGTAGATATTATAGGATCTATGATGAACAGTGGAGTAAAGAAGAGAAAAATGTGGAAGTTGTAAGTTATATAACAGCAGTGACTTCTATTATTGGTGAGTTTGGGGAAAAATCTCCCGAACTTATTGAATTTGGTGATAACGAGATTGTTTGCGAAGCAAAAGGGGAATATATCCTAACAATTGTTAAAAATAAAGGAAAATTTGATAGATTGGCTGATAGAGTTAAGAAAAATTTTAGGGATAATTTTCAGCCCCTTCAACGAATCACTGAAAGTCCTTTCTGGATTGAAGATGATAATTTTCTAGCAAAGGAAAGAGAAGGAATATACAAATTTATGAGAAACCTGAATCTTATAGTCAACGTTAGAACACATCAAAATGGCACAAAAAAAAGAGAAGCAATTGAAGATCCGTTTAAAGACAAACCATTGGTTATAAGAGATGTAGATTTATTGATAACAATAGAAACAGGTCAACCAGTTTTCCTAATGTTAACACTTACTTTGCCGTATGATGCAACACTTTTTACAGCTTTCATGTCAGCAATCTTAGATTTAGGAACAGCAATAGGATTGGGAGAATTAAATAAAATAGAAAGTAATAACCTAGTATTGTACGTGAGAAAGATAGGAAAGGCTTTTGCTGTAGTAATAACTCGTAATAAGGAAAACAGAATAGCGTATAAACGATTCACGGAATTTGTTGCTGATTTATGTGATAATTGGTTGAACAAAGAAGGAATAGAAATAGATGAAGCGTTCCAAATATTTGAGGAAAGAAAGCAGTTTGAGCAAATTCTAAAGATGATTATTGATACTGAAACTTGGGAGAAACACATGATAAAAGAGTGGGAGAGAGAATACGCACAACTAAGAACAATAGAACAAGATCTTCGGTCATCATTAACTTAAACTCACTTATCAGTTTTTTAGCATTCGAAGACCCTTCGTACTCTATTAAATTAGGGAAAAATAAGTGTGGTGAAATTTATTCGTTGTAGAAAATTCTCTTCTTCTTTTTATAAAGAAATATACAAACAACAAATAACAGACTTCCTAAAGAGAAGAATTGAAAGCTGATCCTGTCAAAATTCGCATTTAGTGGGTATTTATCTTCAGCTCCTGCTGAACCAGCTATGGGATAAGGTTTCTTGCTAGTCCAATCATCCCAGTGATTTCTTTCTTTAGTTTCCTCATCATACCAGAGGTTATTTTTTCCACTATCTAAAGCTTGAGAATTTCCCTCAGGGTTGTTACCGAGAAAAAGATTGTGATGGAGAACGTTATTTTTTGAGTTTCCATCTAGGGTAGCACCATACAGAGTATTATTACTGAAGATATTATTTGTAATGGTGCTGTTTTTTAATCCATGCCCTATGAAACCATTTTTATTTGTGAAACTGAAAATATTATTTGTTATTGTGAGATTATTGGTTGTAGAAGTTTCGAAGTTACCAAACCAACCGCCCCAATCAGGATTGGAATAGAATTGATTGTCAGATATGGTAGAATCACTTGTGTTATCTACATAGATCCCACGAAAATTATAATTACAAATATTTGAACTTACAGTGGTGTTCGTATCACCATCAACCGAAATTCCTAAGTTAAAAGTGTGTGATACATTATTGGATTCAATCCGGTTCCCAAAGGATCCTGTTGAGATAATTCCAACTTGAGTATTACTATAACAAGTTGTATTTTTAATTAGAACATAATCAGAAGAAAGTAGAATGATTCCTACAGTATTCCATCTTCCACAAGTGCTATCAGATATTTCTACGCCATTTGATCTTACTATACTCATTCCTACATCACTTTCAAAACAAGTAACATTGTTGATTCTTGCGGTGTTAGGGGCAATGTCTTCTATAAATATTGCTGACCAGAAAGCTTGAAGAATACAGTCTTGAATGATGAAATGTTTGGTTGTGTTGATGATAACAATTCCATTATGATAACTCCATGTAGATATGACTACATTTTCTATTATGTAAGGGTCTTCTTCGGTTCCAGTACCATTAAACCCATAATCAATGAAGTGATCATCACTGGTTATTGTTATGTATTCATTGATCTCTTCTGGTCGAATACTAAAAGGAAAGGACAAGTGTGTATTATTTTCGATTAGTGCGTCACCGTACGAGATAAGGCTAGGAGACAGTAAAATTGAAATTATTAAGATGAAGGATAGAAGCGATTTCTTTGAGTTCATGATTCTCTTTTTCCTATAGAACATTGGTCAATTTCTGATGAAATATAACTGATATTATAGTTATTGTTTTCCCTATTTAAATCCTCATCGGAGAATGAACTTAAACGATGGTTTTTTCTAGCTTACAATGATGATGGAGACTACGATGATACTGAAGAACATGAGGATGACAATGAGGATCTATGGAAAACTGACCCTGATGATGACGACACCGATGGAGACGACTGGAATGATTATGAAGAGCAACATCCTTTGAATTGGAGATTGCCTGTAACAGATCCTACTACTCCGGATAGCAATAATGGCATATAAAATTCTCTTTCATCTTTTTTTCTTTTTGTTCATACTATTTGTGTTAAAATTCTTTTGAACATTGTATATTCTTTAATAAAAGAGCCAATATATTTGATTGAGTTTCATTATCTCTCCTAAGGAAATTTATGCATATTTGTGAATCATAATTTGCCTTCTATTTGTTCAAACATCCCACTTTTTTGAGTATTCTCTTCTTTTTGAATATTTTAAACCAAATCAAGATTAATGTAACTACTAGAATAGCTGACCCGCCTACAGATAAACCAATAACGAGTCCTTTACTTAGAAGTACACTAAAAGTTAGAGTATCATTTGAATCGTCAAATTCGGTTTCATTAGAAAGATGTCCTGCTTCGTCTGTCACTACAATTTCCACTGTATGTTCTCCAACAGATAGATCTTCTAATAAACAGCTAACTGTTAAGGGCTTCCAATATTTTGGAAAGGTGATCTCTTCTTCCTTTTTATTTTCATTGTCAAGAATTATCTTGTATGAACCATTAAATTCTGTTTTTGAACGAAAATTATACCAAATATCCCATTCTACCAATCTTTCTGTTTCAGAAACATTTTGGATTCTTGGTTCTGAAACAAATGGAGCAAACCTTATTCGTTCAACTCTATATACACCAAATGTCTCTGAACCAACTGAGGCAAAGGAAAGATTCCATGTTATATTTCCTTCTTCCGTAACTTCTACAATTCTCGCTCCTAAATCGGTATTGGGATGTTTGTGTGTGCCAAAAACCCCAAGACGATTGTTATTAGGAAGTTTGTCTGCATCACCCCACCAACCAGAAAAGTAATCGGAAGGAGCTATCCATTCCCATGAAACATTTGCTGTCATTGTCTCTTCATTGATTCTAATCTCAATTATTCTAGAACGCAAATTGGTTGCATCTGTCTGATTGTGTAGATCATTATCGAAATAAATGAAAGTATCATCGGATATTTTTTCCAAAGCATGGCCATGGTAGAAGAGTATATCTTTCTCCATGCCTTGTAAGTCATACATTACAAAATCACCATACTCTCCAAGAGCCCAAATTATCTCCCCTGTCTTATGATCTATTTTATAGAAAGTATTCGTATTTCTCATATTAAGATAAATTGAATCATCCTCTTCATCATAAAAAATCGTATTTGAGTGAGTTAGATCAGCTACCCCCGATTCCATATCAGAAAAGGGACACCATTGCGAAATATTTACAAAATCTATCGTATCTTTTTCCCAAATAATTTTGGCAGCATTATCAAATTCAACGATCTTATCAAAAAGGTATTCTGTACCATTAATCTCGACTACATAGCATTTTAGAGTAAAATAAGTGTTGTCTGCATAATTCATCTCATAATCATGATGACCATAGAAGCCTAAAGCTATGGTTTTATTAGTATAAATATTCCATAGGTTTGCGCCATTTCCGTCTCCATATAAGATAGTGGTGGAGTTAATCAATTCCGCAGCAAAATTAGCCAATGCTCCTTCGATATCCAATTCTCGTTTTAAGAAAAGATTACCATCCAAGTCAGAAATAACAAGAGTACGATTAATAATTTCATAATCAGCACTAGATTTTCTCTCAAAAACAAAGAGGTTATACCCCTCAAATCTTTCAGTCTCTACGCTTTGAATAGAACTAAAACCATAGCAATTTTGATTAGTAGTATTAGAAAAAACTGTTAAATTAGGCAATATTAGAAGAACAAAGATGAGGGATAGAAATCGTTTGAATAGTTTACATGACATTTTATTGATAAGAAACTATACTTTCTAAATCATAAGAATTATGGTGATCTTATCCTTTCTAAATTAATATGAGAAATAGTGTTCTTCTTAAGATTTGGAAGAAATAAATGTGGCGAGCCTGGGCGGATTTGAACCGCCGACCGACAGATTTCTAACTCGTAAGCCAACAAGCTTAACGATTAAGAGTCTGCTCACAACAAATTTTAGAGGTATTCCTAGATTATCATAGTTACTTCGCACTACCAAACGGGTTTGCCATATGGAAATATTGTGAACTACTTGACGCAGAATCAACTGTAATTCTATACAGAGAATTGGAAAATATAGAAAGTTGGATATTTATTCTTGAACTACTTATCAATCATTAAAAGATATGAAAAATCAACAATTAATTTTCTAGAAAAACCTTTAGAGAAAATTTAAATAATTTGAAGTGAATCACATTCGGTCGACTATCTAATTAGAAGAGACAAAAATTGGATAATTAGAAAGAGGTTGTTTAGATGAAATGGAAAAAACAGTAGCAATATTATTTATAGTATTAACAGGGATAGCTCCAACTGTGAACTTCAGTGTGTTTCCTGTAAGTGGCGAAACATGTGGAACACCGGGTTATAATGTATCCAACCCATCGGTAAAAGTAGGACACCTTCAGGATACAGCATATACCTATACAGGAGTAGACGTTGTGGTCTATGATTATGGAGTCGAAATTGATAATTATGTAACTATCGTTGTAATAGATGAAGGTCTGACAGATAAGGAGTGGAAGGCATTAGAACAAAATCCTGAAGCTAATGTGGACATCATGTATTTTATAACAGAAACTTCGACTGGATCTATAAAAACTATTTATGATTATGATGATCCGTATTTAGATAATCAAATCCATCATGGTCATGGTTTTATGGTTATATCTGTACTAGCTGCAATTGCAAGAAACGTGAAAGTAATCTTTATTGATTTACAACATGAAATTGATGAAGTTACTGACCCATATGGATTTGAATATGGAGAATACAAGATTTGGCAATGGATAGATAACAACCAAGCATCGAAGGATATTGATATTATTAATTGGTCAATGGTACATTATGAAGATTTTACAACAAGTTCAATTCAGCAAAGGTGGAATAGTTTGTTAAGTAAAAAGGTGATAATGCTTACTGCGGCAGGAAATTATTTTAGTGCTGGGAATTATTGGGATGGCGAATATCATAAATATCAATCATATTATACAGAGTGGTATTCTATTGGATCAATTGATCATGAAAATCGAGACGGATCATGGAAGGGTCATAAATCATGGTTTTCGTCATGGTACGAAGGTTATACAGCAGGAAACCATATTGTTAATTGGCTTGAACCTGGAAATGGTATTCCTGTATTAACTAATGCTTATTATGATTCTAGTCTACATTGCTATAGAGGAACTTGGAAATATGCATTCGGAACTAGTTTAAGTACTCCTTATCTAGCTGCTATAGTAGCTTTAATTATTACAGGATATCACAATGGTATTGGTTCTTCTACTGATCCTTCTGTGCAGAAAGTAATTGACATTTTGCACTATGCTAGTTCAAGAAACACATTTGACACATTTATGGGATATGGTTATGTAGATGCCTATACAGCTTATGGAAAAGCGTTTATGGAGGGAAGATTAGCAGCCTAAAAAATTTTATATGTTTTTTTGTATATATATAATTAAGGACTCAGCATTAATGAAATCAACAAGGAGGAAAAAATTCATGAATAAAATACTAGAAAAATTCTTGATTGTATCAATACTAATACCGATGCTTATTTTTCCTACTGCGTTATCAGTTAATGGAGATCAACCAGTTATTGCTTCAAGAATTTCTAGAATCAGTTACATTACAGTAATTACAGATCCAGATTTTTATAGGTCAAATAATACCTTATTTGGTATCGAAGCAGAAGTAGAGATCTTAAATAGAGATACGGAAAATCAAACGGTAATCGAATTATCAGATTTGACTTCTAAAGTCTTGATTAATGCATCATTTGTTAATCAATCATTGGAAATTAAACAAAGAGTGTATGCCCATGCGACAATTATGCATTATTCCTATCAACCTGGTATAACAGTTGAACATGCATTTATCAAGTTTTATATTAATCAAACAGGTTTATTTCATCTTCCAGATGGCAACTATACTCTCTGGAGACCTATATATATAGGTACAGTTTTCAACCCTGATGATATTACACCAGGAGAGCAATTGATAACAGTTATTACAATGGCTTCTGGTGTTATGAATATAACGCATAGTCTCTTTGATATTACTGAACAACCTACTGAACAACCTACTGATGAGGCAAAATTTTCCCCCATATTCTCTTTAGTATTTATTTCACTATCTTCATACGTATTTATTGTAATCCTAAGGAGAAAACGCAGAAATATTTAATATATTATTAGAAGGGGATTGACACATAATATCAGTCTCTCCCTCTCTCATCTTCTTTCATACTCAGATATCTTTCCAACAAATTCTATAAAAAGAAAAAGAAGTAAGTGTAGTGTGTTCTTCAGAAGTAAGCAACTGCTTCACATCCACTTCAATCTACTTGTAAATGGGAGGTTAGTTCAGTGACAAGATGAGAGAGAGCATCATCAAGTTGTTTCATATCTTCTGTTTGTTTCTTAAGGAAAAAGAGAGAATCGAAGGAGGAGAGAAAGGAAGTGAAATCCTTGTAAGATTGTTCAAAGATTTTCTTGAGACCAAAGATTAAAGGGTCTTTGACTCCTTGATGGAGTGACTGTTCATAATCTCGGAGAGCTTGAAGGTAGGAATCTTCGTCATTCATATCTACTGGTACAAGATTGATAGAAAGATCAGAAAGAGTTACAGGAATTGGGAGGGGAAGAAGTTTTAGAGATAACAGATAAAACAATAGAGAAATGTAAAACGTTAGGTGATTATTGTTCTTATACTAACCTTCTTTATGCTAAACAAGGAATATTTTTTGGTAGAATAGATTTTTTACCAGAAGTCGAAGGAACAATCTTACGAATGAAACTATTATCAGAAATTTACTGGGGACATATGAAAAAGAAAGATAATGGCGAGCCTGGTCGGATTTGAACCGACGACCGACGGATTAAGAGTCCGCTGCTTTAGGCGTTTGTCGAATACCTCGAAACAAACTCTGCCTAACTGAGCCACAGGCCCGCTTTGTTAGGTGTTCTAAACTTGTATTTGCTTTTAAAAATTTTTTCGTCGATGTTTCAATGTTATTACCAATTCTCTTAAGGTTAGCTAAGTTCAGAGTTCAACTTTGTCCATCCTTTGGTTTTACCATGGATCCTCCCTTGTTTATCAGTTGTAACTTTAACTAATTCATTTTGAAATACTTGAAGCAAATCAAATATCTTTACTAACTTTTGTTGTTTGTCAATATATCCTTTTCTAATTCCTTTTAGTAGGACGGTTTCCAATGAGATAACTTGCCCTGATTTGTTATCAAACCATGCATAAGAATCAGGTGAGAAATTATACTCTTCATCATTGTAAATAATACTTTCAAAGATGCTATATTCTGGATTCAGTTCCCGTAGTTTTCTGGAATAGAATTTTATCTTTGAATCTCTTGAAACTGTATGACTAATAACACCTGCATCATAAAATGAAATTAATTTCTCTTTCAATCTTAATATTTCTTCTAGTTCTTGCCAAAGATACTCAATGTTATAACCTAATACTGAGCTTGTTTCACCTGTTTTCAAGTTCAATATTTTCGTTTTTTGAAGTGCTCTTCCTATGGAAGAAACTGTTCTATGTCCATCTTTATCTATTTTATCAACAAGAAGCTTTACTGATATTTCAGTCAGGTGCTCCGTTGATTTATGATTTCCTAGGAATTCTATATACTTTGATATGAATTTCTTGAGTTCATCATGATTATAACTTGCCATATAGCTGTTTCTGATGAATAATCTTCTATTTCTTTTTGAATATTCTTTTTTCATCCCATGTTTATGTTCTGTATCTGTAACATGGAATACATCTGTTCCCTTGCTACCATCTTTTTTTAGCTTTCTAGTAAATCTAAATCTCTCATATGCTATAAATAAATCTTTCATAAAACTAGTTTTGCAGAGTTCTTGTTCTGTGATTCCCTTATCCTCTTTGGACCATGGTATTTTTCCTTCTAATTTGCTTTTTAGCTCAAGAAATTGTAACTTGTTCAAGGAAAGAACTGTCTCAATGCCTTCCATATCTCCTAAACCACTTGATTTTTGTATACTGAACAAAGAATAACTGGGTTTTAAGACTTCAACATCTTTCCCTCCAAAGTGTATTCTTGAATATCCATTTATATATAACCTTATCACAAGAATATCTCTTTTGAGTATTCCTTTGTTCGTTTTGAAATCCTTTGCTCTAGAAATAAAAGCTCCTACAACCTTCTCTCCATATCTCTTGTAACTAGAATTCTGATGTTCTTGAACACCTTCACGTAATTGTTTTCTAAAGGTCCTTAATTCATTAACTGCGATTCGACTTGCTCTTAAATTGTTATTCTTATTGTTTGTTGGGAATAGAAGGTTTTTGTATGAATCTTTCATGATGTTTCCTATTTCAAAAGAGGTTTTTGCGCTTAATTTTCTCTTTTTTGTTTTCGGTTGAAAAGAAAGTCCTGCTAATACTCCTAGCACAGACTGCATAAACAAATATCTATTTTCCTTTTTTCCTGAGCTGATAGTTCTGATACTTGTAAATCTACTTGAAATCATTGGATAGATGCTATTTCCACCAAAATTTGTTCTATACTTTACAGGAATTATTTTTCCATTGCAAAGTATGTACCTTTTGAGGGTCTTTGGTATAACTTTTTCAGAAATAACAGCCCAGAAAGGAGTAATTTTGCAAATTGGTTTTTTATTGTTATCTTCCATAAAAACTAGAAGACTTCTAAGTCTTTGAATTTCATAGTTCTTAATTTTGTTGTTAATAATCTTGTTATAAGTAATGCTATCAATCTTCTCATTATCTGCGCAATTCTGATTAATGCTCCTAAATTCTTGAAACTTAAAGAAATCGAATAGTAGATTTCGTGCTGATGAAATACTTATTCTGGGATCAATGATCTTATCTTCATCTAAGGGGTCTTTAACTAATTTTATCTCTTTATGAGCATCAAAATATTTCCGAAAGTTGTAATAAAGTTCATTAGAATGCTGTTCAAAACATTCACTTTTCATCAACTCTATTAACATAAATGGTGAAACAAACTTTCTTAACAATTCACTTTCATAATTGTAATCTTTGCAACTTTTCTCTATGTTCTTAAGTACGTCATCTACTGTATAGTCATTTTGGCTGATTATCTGTCGCTCCACATCTGCTCTTATGATGTCTGCTACTCCCAGTTTATAGAGTTTAGGTAAGGGCTTTGATGGATCTGAAACATGTGTCAAATTTAAATTTCTGCTTTTAAATGATACAATGATATCTTGCTTACAATATTCAAAATTCCCCTTTAATCTGAGATAAAAAGCTATATCTGCTGCTGGAACCTTTGAATTTATCTCATCAATTGTTTTTGGTAATAAGTAGCCTAAAGCTTCCCAAGTTAAAGAATCAATCATTGTTACATTGAATTCACGTATAATACCTTTCTCAAAATACTGTTCAATTTCTTCTTCTATTTCAGTTTTTCTGAAATTATCATTCGATGATATGAGTTTTCTTAAAAACCTTCTATTAGATATTCTTCTTCTTCTCTTTTCTGATATTATATTTTTAAATCTAAGATCATCTATTGTTACCATTTTTCCATTTATAGGCAGTGTTATTGCAATCTTCTCATTTCTCAGTTTTCTTATTGAAACACTTTTAGTTTTCCCCCTTTTGACCGTGAATACTTTACAATTTACTGTTCCTTGATCCAAGGGTAGTCCTTCTATTAGTTCTAAACCAAAATTATATTTCTCGAACTTATCAGGAGTAAGTAGTTGATACCCGAATTTAGTATACCTTTCTTTTTCTTTTTTTTCATTATCCAAAAATCCAAATATCAAGTAAGTATAGTAACTTCCTCTTCCGCCTTCTCTCTTATAATCTAGTGACTCTTTTATTGGAATAAAAGGAATTTTAAGATTCTCAACTTTTATGTAAGGTAATAATATTGATGTTGTTTCAGGTATGAAGAATTGTTTGATGTTTTCTGGGATTTGTATTTTTTCCAGTTTATAACAAGCTAGTTTTGTTATGTCGAACAGTTCAAAATTGACACACTTCCCAAATTGCTCAACCATCTCTATTTGCATGAGTTTTACGATTTCTGTCATTCCTCCAATACTCATGCACTCTCTCAATACTCTTAGCTGATTTTGTATAATTTTATTGTTCTTATTATTCTTTGGCCATGTTTTATATCGGTTGTTTAAAACATACAATTCTTCCTTTAAATCAAGGATAAAATCCCCCCATCTGACATATAAATCGAATCCTTGATTTTCAGTTGTTGTTACGTAATCAACCCTTTGATTGTGATTTGCTAGTAAATCTGAACCCTTGTGTACTTTAGTTGCATTACTCAAGGCAGAAATTAAAGAACCTTGTGTATACTTATTCTCTCCAAAAATATACCCTCCACTTTCTGTTTTCCCTAAAATATCTAAGGATCTATGATTTGGTCCTATATCTAAATCGAGATGAATCGTTGTATCTTTGTTGGTAATCTCATTAAACGGTTCAATAAGTGATTCTTTCTTTTCATCCATGCTTAGTGTCATTCTTTCAAAAAATCTTGTCATCAACGACCCAACTAAACCATGTATCCAAGATTTGAATCTCCTTCCTTTTGCATATCTAAGATTTATTTGTCTTCCAAAATCAGAAAGTATTCGATTGTATTCCCCTTCCGATAGGAGACATAGATTTGATTCGTTTATTGATTGATTCTTTATCTTATTTCCAATTTTAGTAGAAAAAGAGTTTAATAGAGATAACAAATAATTTCCTTCTTTATACTGATGTACATAACCGTCAAAAATATGCCCCAGCATCGAATATGCTCTAAGTGCTACTTTCTCATCGTTGAATTTTATATCTATATTTTTGAAAAGTGCTACTAGGTTTTGTTTTCCTCCAATTTCCTCAAATTTGATGGGCCCTAAATCAATGCTGGTATGTTTTTTGTTGCAATTAGCTACATCCCTCTTATCTAAACCTCCATTAATGCTGAAAATGTTATCTGATCCAATTTTCTTTAGAGTAAAGGTTTTATTCGCTATAGCAATAGTCCCCATATTCAGAATTTCATCTAGAATATCTGTGAGCAATCCTTCAATCTTGCTCTCAGGTACATTAGCAATTCTTGAAAGACCCTTAAAAGATATTGATGAATTTAATACAAGATTCTTCTGAATTGAATGATATAACACCTCTCTATGAACATCATCCTGAACTTTCTGATAATCCATTCTCGATGAATTACCATTCTGAAAAGCTTGGGTTATTTCTTCTTGATTTACAGTAAATTTACCACATTTTAGTAGCGAAAGGAATGTAATATTAAGCTCTTTTGCTTTGCTCTTTCCTAACCTATACACAATTCCTAACAAGAAAGCGAAACCCACTGGCATTGCGAGTGTCCAAAGAATTGAATAAATGTTTGAGTCTAAGTAAGATTTGTTTATTATGATAAAATAAAGAAATACACCCCAAGAAAAGAACAGTGTTGATAAAACTAACAATCCTAGTAGCAAGGATTTTATAATATTGTCTTCGAAGGAAATCATATTAAAACCAAGTTTAATGATAAAAAAACAAGGAAAAATCGAAAGAAATATCCCCAATATAGACAGATTCATCCCCCAAGCAATACAATCAATGCACTCTACGTGAAAATAATAATCCCCTAATATGGAGTGATTCAATAAAAAACTCATAATAAAATTTATAGATATAAGATGTGTAAGCACCCCAACAATCAAAATTATTCTTTGCCTTCTTTTCTTAGATATTGCCAACCAGTTTCTTATTTTTTCATACACATTTAGTGCAGTTTTTTTCTTTCTAACTGTTGCACCTTTCGATAAAAGACTTCGGCTTTTTTTACCTATTCTATACATTAACAAATCCATTAAAGCAAAGAAAATACTTCCACAAACTATTGAGCATATTATTTGACTTAATGAAGAAGTCAAATAATTGAATTCTTTTAATAAAAAGAAAGTGATTGCAAACGGGATTATAAAACTGATGATTTTCAAAGTAAGACTGAGAAGCTGTTTCTTCTTATATTTTTTCGAATGAAGAATATTTATTATTAACTCTTTTACTCCCAGTTCATGTACATATTTGCTTCTTCTTCTTAATTCTTGAAGAACTAAAATCGATAACATTGAAGCTTGATAAAGCAATAAAATACCTTGCAGAATCCATTTATCTCTGAGAAAATTAGTATTTGAATCATCTTCATTATTTGTATTTTGTTCTTCCACAAAAAGTTTAATTTGAATATACATGTTCCGAATTATTATCGTATTTCCAGCACCAAATATTGATAGAGTAATATTCACCAAAGAATTAACTTTTTTTGCAGAAAATAAGGCGGTGAGATTAGTTTTTCCTTGCTTATCAACAGTTTCTTCAATTAGCAGGAAGTTTCCTTCATAAACTTCAACTTTGATATAGCTGATTCCTTCATGATCTTTCCTAATGAAATCGAATAGTAAGAAGAAGCTGTACTGCATTGTTTCAGAATTATTGAAAAAGAATCGCTCACATATGCTAATTTCGAAATAACTTAATTGTGGTGTTCTAATTTCTTCTTCTTCTATGAGGATGGTCTCGTAGGTCTCTGTAGTTATTTCAGGAATAGACTCTATTTCAATTCTACTTGTATTCAATAAATAAAAGACGACTTCTCCTTCTGTACTTCCATAAAGACATATCTTCAATTGTGTGTCATGAAATGAAGTCCATGTTTGTTCTATAATTTGGCTAAATGATTGTTTTTGGGACTGTTCTGAAATGTATCCTTCACAAAGTTTCACATATCCATCATGAATCTCATAATGAATTGAAGGCGAGATTATTGTTCCCAAACAACCAAAATCTAAATAAAACCATATTTTCAGAGATCTTTCAGTACTTTGAGGTTTTAGTGCCGATAAATCAATTGAATGATTTATTCCATCTCCTCTCCAATAAATCCAATCGTATGAATTAAGGGGAAGAAAGTCCAAAAACGAGTATGAATTTCCTAAGAAATTTATATCTTTAATTTCAATTAAACTATTGCAATATTGAAAACTAAAGTAACACTGTATAAGGTTAAATCCTTGTTCAATTTTGAGATTTTGAAAGATTAGCAAATTTGTCCCAACCTTAATTTCCCTAATATCAACTATTTCGCTGTTTATTTCCAAAATTATCTTTTTTGAGACTGTTTGGATATCATTGAACACAAAAAAAACGGAAAGATTGAGACTCTGGTTTTCTTTTGTATTTAGAAACGCAGTCTTTACAGTCCTATTTCTTTCTCCAAAGGCATAACCATCAAAAATCAACCAATTGGGATATACAGGAATTATTTTCGGGTTGCTTTGGATCTCGGGTATTGCCAATTTTTCAATTAATGTTGAATTTATTATACGAAGTGTACCAGAACCTCCTGAAAATACTTTTGCCTTGCATACAATAGTTATATTCATGGAACCAGTAAACTCATTTGGATATTCAAAAGCTTGAGATAAGACTTGTACTCCGCTATTTTGATAATGTTTCGCAAGAATGAAATCAATCTTCGTTGAATTGATTATGAATGATACTTCAATTCCATTTACGTCAGTCTTTTCGCCTGAAATTTCAAATACTAGTGATAAATTGTTGAACCTTCCCAGATCTAGACTTTTGTTTTTTAGTATGAATTCTTGCCTGGTGTCTGATGTATTATAAATGTAAATAATTTCATCGTTTATTATAGGTGCTTGCATATTAGCAGATGTATCTAATACAGAGGGTGTCAAACTAACAGAACACAGTAGATAAGATGAAAGCATTATGAAAATTGTAAAATAACTAATACGATTGTTAATGGTACACATGTTCTTATAGTACTCATTTTCAATTTGATATATATACCGTGTAAAATTTCATCGTTTTTCTTATGTTTTTTTAATAAAACTTACGTTTACACTCTAAATCTTCCCAAGAATGTTTTTTATACAAGTGGCACCAGTTTACTTAATGTCAAGTGAACAAAAACCGTTTTATGCTAAACCTGCTTATTATTTTATTTCTCTCCTTTAAACTGTTATTGCTATATCTTTAGTTCTTTTAAATTGTATAGGTGGTTGGTATGAAAGTGATTCATACTATTTCTGGGTTGGTTCACAATTCAATAGTATTAGGTTTTTCTTATCCACGTAATATTGTCTGTTGGTTTCCTCTTTTTTGGTTTCGTAGCCTTATCCAAGATTATTCCTAATTTTGATATCCCAGAGAATTTAGAAAAGATAGCTTTCTTTGTAACAATTGGTGTAGCTGGTTTAACTTTAATTGTAGGAGTAGCTTTTTACGATCTGGGTTACTGGTTATGATTAGTGATTTGTGTCAGGTTAATATGTAGGTAGCTATGAATCGGTGCAATCCCACTAGTCATCTTAAGATGTTATGATTAGTGATTTGTGTCAGGTTAATATGTAGGTGTAATAAGTGGAGATTTCATAACCTTATTATTATGGCTAGCAAAGAAGAATTAAGTATTATTCTCACAAATTTTTCTCAAATTAAAGGTTGTCAGTTTTTATTTTTGAAAGAAAAATCTCTCTATCTGCATAATCCTTTGCTTTAGGATCATGAGAAGCTAATACTAACGTTTTGTTGTAGACCTGACATAGTTGTGAAAGATGCTCATAAACCATTTTAGATGCTTCTTCATCGATGTTCCCTGTTGGTTCGTCTGCTAATATTATGGGAGGATTATTTGCAAGAGCTACAGCAATTGCTACACGTTGTTGTTCTCCCCCACTTAGATATTCAGGTTTTTGTTCTAGATATCTTTCAATTTCTAGAAATTCTGAAAGTTCTTTAATGCGTTTTTTTCTCTTTTCTACCTGAGTTTTCGCCAATACCATAGGAAACTCAATATTTTCTCTAACGTTTAAAAACGGTGCTAAATTATATGATTGATAAATTAACCCTACTGTTAAACATCGATGATCTGCTAGCTGATCTTCATTAAAATCTGTAATATCTTTACTTTTTACAAGGATTTTCCCTGTAGTTGGTTTAAGTATTCCTGCAACACAATAGAGTAGAGTACTTTTTCCTACACCTGACTTACCCCTTATAACTAAACGTTCTCCCCTTTTAACGGATAAATTTATGCCAGGAAGTGCTATTGTTTCCACTTTCCCTTTATAAACATGAAGTAAATCAAAAATTTGGATGATAGTTTCCTTTTCTTTATTCATTTGCTTATATTCCTTTATTTTTCTGTATGATATATTTTTTAGTTTTATTCCAGTTGTAAGGTAGTATGAACATTAATACTGAAGAGAGAATTATTAAAAACAATCCTAGTTGTACCCAGCTAAAAACAAAGTGAATTGGTACAGTAAAAAGCAAATTTAAAATATAAATTATACTCTGTTGAGCTATTATTGAATAAATATAGGATATTAATGTAATTGAAGTTAATTGCATAAAAAACCATAAAAAGAAGTTGTTTCTTATTGTGCTGATCTTTAATCCTTTATTATATAAAAATGAAAACAAGTAATATCCTTCTCTTCGAATATTTATCAGCATGATTATTAGTATTCCTGGAATTAATAGGGACAAAAAGTAGATAGGTAATTCTGACTCAGGTAAAAGGAAATTATGTGTAACTTTATCCTCGATATCGGAATATGAGAAACTGTGTATAGTTTTGAAAATGTGCTGTTTTTCTCTTATACTTACGAAAATCTGTTCAGCTTCATGTTCGTTTTTTGCTAAAAAACTATGTATTGCATAATTATCCAAACCTATTATATGTGATGAAGAATTATAATTCATCAAGTAAAGTTTAGTATTGTCAGAATCAAAAATAATGGAGAAAAAAGGAACAAAATCTGCTATATCTAACAGTATCTTTCTCTCCTCAATTCTAGTTCCATTTAAATCATTTTTGTACAAACTAACAATATCGTCAATATCATATCCCATCATTTTAGCTTCTTGTCTTGTTGTGATGAAATACTCTTCAGATAAATTAAGCTTTGAAAATACCTGAAAATTACTCATTTTCTTGAAATAGTTCTCAGAGAAATTTGTCCCATTAAAGAAAGAAGTTGGACTTTCTAAATATATAAATATCGCACTAACTTCTGTCGGTGTTTCATATTTAGGTTCAATATAAGATGTTAAAGATAAACAATCTTTAGTTAAAAATTTCACATCTGATACAGCGGACGTTTCTATCATGATTGATACATTATAGCAATATGCACTTGCTTTGGACTGTTCTTGATATACTATGAGGGTTGTGTAACTTGAAATCATGAGAAACCAGGAAACTTGAAGAATGAAGATAATCCTCCAGATTTGATACTTTTGTCTATTCAAACTTGAAAATAGTTTTTTTGAAAATGTATATATTAGAGAGATATATTTCAGTAGATGTTGAATAAGTTGCAAAATAAAATTTTGTATTATGAATGGAATAATCATTATAAAAATGATTAACCCTCCTAAACTAACAAATATTATCCATAAAGAGCTAATAGAAATATTAGATAAGTTCAAAAACTTTAGATTAAAAGAGAGAATTGTCAGTACGATAATCAAAAATAGTACTCCAATACCTATCTTTATTGACTTATCTAAGGTGTTTGATCTTGATTTATTCTTTGTTTTTTTGTCTACTTCTTGTTTAGTATTTTGATTTATTTGTTGTACTAAAGAAATTTGCAATATTAAATTAATTACAAAGAGACTGCTATTTGATATTAAGATAACTGTATAAGAAAAACTCCACATAGAAAGTTCAAAATAATAGAGAAAAAGAAAAGTAAATCCTAGCGATACTATATCTGCTAAAACTAATACTAAAGTATGTATAAGAAAACTTTGGATTCTTGCCTGTCGTTTTTTTAATCCTCTTGAAGAGAATATACTAATAATTTTATTGAAGGCTGAAATATTATTCTTAAGCATTTGGTGAAAAACTTGAATTATGATAAAGAAAAGAAAAAATAATACTACGGTTGAATTAAGTAGAATGACATTCATTCTACTTGATAAATCGTTCAATTTATCGAAAAGCACCGGTTTAATATCTAGACCAAAACTAGCAAATTGATTTATTTGTTGATAGTAAAGTTGAAAAAACACTGTAATTCTTTCAAGACCCCATTCTCTACAAACTTTATTCAGACTCTTTGGAGAACTGTCCATTAAATTAGTCTTATCTAACGAAAAAACATAGTAAGCATAAGTAAGATTATTATCTGTTATATTTAGTAAAATTTCAGTGTCAATTGAAGAAAGCAGTGTTGAAAAATAGGATTCTGAGATTACTAAGCTTATATTTTCTGAGCTTTCCGCAATATTTCCACTACTGATCCCAAAAATAGTGGAATAAAGTGTGGTTTCGTTCAAATGTCCAATGATATTCGTATTACTGTATTCAGAAAGTATAGTGAAATTAGCTTGAATTGTACTTAAGTTTACATTTGTAAATTGATCTGTACCTATTAATACTTGATTCCCAGATAATGAGAAATTTAATTTTTCTAATATCATAGAATTAAGAATGTATAAATTAAAAAGTTCATTTGATTCGTTATCTACCTTTAGCTCAAAAAGATGTGAAGGGAGTATAGAAATTGAATAATACTGAAAGTTTTCTATTTTTTCTAGTAGTTCATCCCTTTTCATTAGATAGTTTTCAATAGATTGCGAAATCTGTATCTCTAAGTCAGGTTCTGTTTGTACTTCTAACAGATTGTTCCATTCTGTTCGATAAGTCTTCAAATAATAACCATAAGAAAAGCTTGATGATAAAAAGAAAGTAATTAGTACAATTAATTCGAAAATAATAACTCTTCTTTGTCCTTTTAGGAGAAATTTAAACATATTCATGAATCAAAAACCTCCTCTTGCATAATTGAGTAAATATTGGAGCCAATAACAGGGATTTGTTTTTGTAATTTTTTATATGAAATAAACCCAGCAATCACGAGAACTATACTTAAAACGATAATCTGTGTTGCAAGAAATGAAAACGAAATAGGAAAAATAGTGATGGGTATCTGTAAATAATACTAAGGTTGTACTGTGATCATAACAACCGAAAATAACAAGAGCCCTAACAAATATCCAATCACAATATACAAAAATGTAAGTATAAACAGTGGTAAAAACGCGAAAAATATCCCCCTATTAATTGATAAACCTCTTGCAAAGAAAGTTCTGAAATTCTTTAATTGTCCATCTATTACTTCTAAGTAATATCCAAGGTATAGAACAACTAAACATAATGTAAAAATAGAGAAAAGAGTGATGATGAAGTTAGACAAAACTGAAGGTATCCAAAATGCATCCGTGATTATGGAATCTTTGTCTTGAGTAACAATTTCTATATGTAAATTATAATCTTCATTTAAATTCTGAAGATTATCAGCAAATAGATTTACATCAATATTATCCTTTAACCAGAGATTTTGATAAATACTAGATATATCAAGTTTTGTCGCATTCTCTTCAATATTTGCATTCATAATTATGAACGGTCTTTCTTGAGATATACCCGAAAAAAATGGTGCAAAATCTACTATATCAATTACAGATGGCGTATAAATTTTAGTTGGATAAAAATCTGATTTATCAGTAATTGGTAACGGTATTTCAATCAATTCTTCAAGAGAACTATCTGTTAAATCAGCAAAAGCTCTATTAATAATAGACGTATTCCAATTTGCAGCTAAAATATTCCCCACTTGATGAGATTCTTGAGTTCCTTCATAATTTTTCTGAAAAATATCAGAATTAAAGATTGTTGAAATTGCACTATCATTAATTAAGAACACCAGAATACCATGCGAAACAAAACTATTTTCATCGTTAACAAATTCCATGCTTGCTCTCAAGAGCTGAATATGGGAAGAGATGTTTACATAAATCTCTAAATGTGAATCTACTATCTGTGTTTCTACTTCTGGATAATTGATTGATAGGTCTCCAATCTTATTGTATTCTTGATTTATATGATGGTAATTTACAATTGTGTCCGCACCAGATAAAAAGAAAGAACCTGTAATTCCAAACAATATGAGTAATTGAATTAACCGATAATTTGAATTAGTAATCTTTTCCAATGTTTTAAGCATGTATTTTCCAATTCTTAAGATTCTCACAAATATATATGATACTCCTTTTCCTATCCGTATGATTCCTTTTTTTGACATCACAAGAATGGACAATATTACGAGTATTCCCCCAATAAGAAGTGAAAAATCTGGTTTTGATTCGATTTTTTGATTGGTATTTGATAAGAATAAATAAAGAACTGTTCCTGAACCTAAATTAGCAAATGTCCACAAAAATATTCTGATGATTTTATTAAGTAATGTCTCTTCACTGTTTTTTACTCTCCTATAGAGTTTTGTAAGGTGTTTCATCTGCATCATTAGTTGAATGCTAGCGTAAAACAAAGCTATAGAACTAACCAAAGCAATGTTCATTCCATAATAATAACCAAAAGCTAGTAAATTTGGATAAGAGAGTCCTATAATAAGAATAGAAATTATAAAGCTGAATGTTATTGCAAAGAACACAATTAAAATCTCAGATACGACAAGATTCTTTATGAGATGCATTCTTTTGTTTCCTCTAATATATTGAAATTCTATCTTTTCTTTTTGTGATTTGATATAAGTTTTAGTTGTATTGCTAATTACAATATAACAGAAGCTAAAACAAAGTGTATAGAATATTAATACACGCGCCCATGTGTACTCATTGTAATTTTCCTCAAAAACAATGAGCTTTCTTTCTAGTAAATTCTGTCTTACCCAGCTTTCCTCCAGATTAGAACTATTGAAACTGTAATCAAAAAATAGATCAAGTTTTTCTCTCTTCTCTCTTAGGAGATTTTGTATTTGATGTGGGGGATTTGAACCAAGGAATGCATCAGAAAACTCGATTAATGGTAAGAAATAATAGGTTAGATTTTCCAGAATCAAATTAAATATCTGGTTGAACATATCTGGTAAGACAAATAAATAGATTTCACCATGGGTTTCATCCCAGCTGTATTTTAATAATTCGCTAGTTAGAACATCCTCTACTTCAGCAAAATTACATGCTGAAATATTTGATTCTATTTTTTCATCTTCGATAATATACTCAAAAGTGACATTTTGGAATAAATCTATTCCTTTTGATGTAGAAAAAGTTTTATCCAAAATGACTGAATTATTTTCTATTGCAACATTACTATATTTTGAATAATACTCTTGTGGTGCAAAAAATATTACAAGGTCATAAAACTCTGAATCAAAATTTAATTCACATTGAAGATAGCCAATATAAGTGACACTATCTAAAGAAAATTGATCTAGGAACTCATCTGTTTTGAAGTTAGGATCTGTAAGAATCAAACTGTTATTTTTTATAATTGAATAATCTGGAGATGTTGAAGTCAATATTTTCTCATGCTGTTGATGATAATTGCTAAAATGACTTGAGTATACAATATATGTACTCAAGATTGAGAATAACAGAGGAAGGAGCAATAACAAAATTTTCTTGATTTTATATTTGCTTTTCATTAACTATTCCCTTAACTTAGTGATGATTTTAGGTTTATAAATTTATTTCGAAATAAAAAGAAAAATAATTTGCGTGCAATTTTATATCCTCTTGAAGTATAAACTTACCCACAAAGTAATTCCGTTGTAAATGTTGTTTTTTATTGCTCCATCTTCCCAGTAGAAAGAACAATCTCCGTTGCTAAAACCATCAATTAATGTTACCCAGTATCCTGTAGATGGACTGATCATTTTACATGCATAGCTGTGTACGTTGTTATAAGATCTAGAACCAGTTGTAGAGGGGGTTTTAACCGTAAATTTACCTTTAAATAATAAATCATGACCACCAAATGGATCATGATCATAGACATAGATATACCAGTACAACCTTCCAGTATCAAAGCGTATGTTGTAGTATTGTTTATTGTAATAGCCACTTCCATCAAAATCATTATTAGATAGGCTCTGGACTTTACCATCGTCTTCATAGTCACCATAAGCTACTCCTGAGGTTGCAGTTGATGTGTATGATATCTTAAAAAATATATCACCCGCATTTGACCAATCACCGTCATTATATAGCCTATCGAATTCCTTTATTCTAATGGTTACATCAACTGCATTAGGAACTGCAGCAAATGTGCTAATAGGTATCAAAGTTGTTGTTGAAAAAATAAAAAGAATACCTATAAGTGAAATTTTTGCTTTTAATTTCATTCTTTTAATTCACCTTCCATTTAATGTTTCGATAAATTCGAAACACTTATAGTTTTTCTTTTTTTTATTTATAAATGTTTTTGATAGCTAATTTAAATGGTATTTTTTTCTCAGAATATTACGAATTTGATATTAAAATAAGAATTATATACTTGAATACTATTTTTCATCAAGAGCTAAAGTGCCTGTTCTTTTAATTCACCTTCCTGAAATTAATCGAGAGGCATACTTTAGCTCTATTTTATAGAACCATTCTAATTCATTGTTTTCAGAATTTCTTACTAATAAAATGAGCGAAAATGAACTGACTTCTTTATTATCCCAGTTAACCTTCTTTCAAGTTATTGAATACAATCTAAAAGTCTTCTAATTAAGAATTATCTTCGATTAAACTTTCGTTTACGTTCCATTTCTTTTTGTCCTTGAAAACCTTTTTTAAATAAGTGTTAGTGATTTCTTTCATGGATTCTACAGAAAAACCTTCTGCTTATACTAAACCTGCTCTCTATCTAGGAGCATTTTTAATTAGTCTTGTTGGTGGTATACTTTTCTTCTCTGTTGAATTCGGTTGGTGGTATACTTTTCTTCTCTGCTGAATTCGGTTGGTGGTATACTTTTCTTCTCTGCTGAATTCGGTTGGTGGTGGCCAGGTACTTATTCTTGGGGCTATGATTTTGCCCTCTATGGTGTGGAAGTACCCTGGTTTGGCAAACTTATTCTTGTCTTACTTGCACTTGTTTATCTCTTTGTAGCTTTTGTTTCATTGTATAAGCTTTACCCCTTCCTTAAAATTTCTGAAGATTTAGAGAAAGTTCTAGAACTCTCTGCTATAATTGCCGCTATTGCTGTTGTAGGTTTAACCATCCTAGTAGCTATTATTTTTGCTGTTATGGTAAGTGATTCAAAAGATTGGGATTTTGGAACAACTTTCTATACTGGTCTCTTAGGTGGGATAGTAACCGCAGTGCTCCTTTTGTTTGCTAGAAAAACTGAATCTGCAAAATAAATTGATTGAAGAAAATTATAAACACTTTCTCTTTTTTCTATTTAATCTCTGAAGAAATCCCCATAAATTACTGGGTAAAACATATTAATCATTCATTCTTCTGGATATCATGAATAATGAAATGGATTCCCTGCGAATTGTAATTACTGGAGGTTCAAGTGGTATAGGAGAAGCTACTGCCTTAGAAATGGCGAAGAGTGGCCATCGCTTTTATTTAACAGGACGAAATGAGGGTAGGCTTCAGAAGATAGTTGCTGAACTTCATTCATTAGGCTGTGATGCTTATTATGGTGTTGGCGATGTAGCTGATGAGAAAATTTCTGAGCAAATGTTTAGTGAAATAAAACAAAAACTCGGCGGGGTAGATGTTCTTCTAGCAAATGCTGGTGTTGGGCATTTTGGTAATCTTGAAGACTTATCTCTTGATCAATTTGATAGTCAATTTAATACAAATGTTAGAGGAGTATTTCTCTGGTTGAAGATGGTTTTACCTCTTATGAAAGGTCAAAATAGTGGACAGGTAATTGTCACTTCTTCCAATCTTGGATTGAAAACTTCTGCCCGTGGCTCTCTTTATGCTGCAACTAAACATGCGGTTCAGGCAATGGTGTGGTGCCTTCGTGAAGAATTGAAAGGAACAGGTGTCAAAGCTGCAACAATTAATCCTGGTTCAGTAGATACTCCATGGTTTGATGGAAAAGATGTTGATAGATCTAAGATGCTTTCTTCAGCAGATATAGCTACTGCGATCCGTTTGATTATTGATCAAAACGAAACAAGTGATATTGATCATATCCTTCTAACACCGGGTAGAAAGTAAATTATTCGAAGTAAATCTCGAGTAACCTTTATCTTTTTAAATATTTAAAATGAGCAAATTCCATGCATCAAGATTGTGAGATAGTACCCTTTGAGCACTCGTTAGCTTCTGAAGATTTAATTGAGAGATACCACGATTTTGATGATATTATCGGCTTGGAATTAAAACCACATGAGGGATTAACATCTAGAGATTTTCGAAGAAAAAATTTACAGATTACCAACCCTAATGTCGATGTTTATACCTGGCTGATTATGAGCAAAGATGGGATTTCTAGACCCATTCTAGGAAGGGCAATCTTGCGTGTTAAGAATTCTCAATCACCTACTTACAAACAAAATGGACATATTGCTAGGTTAAGTCTTAACGTTTTACATGAGAATAGAAGAATGAATCTCGGTTCAATTCTATTAGACGAAGTAGTAAAGAAAACGGGTGAAATTCCCTTTGTAAAGTTGCTTATGGTTAGTTCAAACAACGAAATGGGTTGGGGATTTTGTGAAAGTAAAGAAGCAAAACTTGCTTTAGAACAGACAGTATCAGTTTTAGATGTTAGCAATGTTGACTGGGAATTGATGACTGATTGGAGGAAACAGCAAGAAGTTCTAGCAGAGAATGAAAATGTAGAGTTTGTATTTTTTGAAGCTGTTCCCGAGGAGATAATTGAGGAGTATGCTAGTCTCTATACAGAAACAATCAATCAACAACCTCTAGGAACCTTGCAGTTTCGAAATGTTATAACTCCAGATACTTTACGAAACAGAGCAAAAGTCTGGATAGGCGGGGGAATGAAATGGCACACTTTAATTTCAAAAGAAAAAAATGGAAAAATAAGTGGCTTAAGTGAATTTTTGTACAACCCAGAGCAACCTAAAATAGTTCATCAGCTGTTAACTGGAGTTAAACAAGAATATAGAAAACGAGGACTGGGAAAAGCGTTGAAAGCAGAACTTCTACATTTCATGAAAGATAAGTATCCAAAGGCAAAATTCGTTTCAACATCAAATACAATCACAAATGAAGCAATGTTATCTATTAATACTCGTATGAATTTCAAAATTATAAGTCCTCTGAGATATTATGAGTTTGAAGTAGAAAAACTGAGAAAAGCTTTGAATTAAAATTCTCCATTTTTCCTTGAAAATAACTGAATTGATCCTTTGCTTCATACTGCATAAACTTTCTTCAACAGTACTTCTCTAGCTAAGGACTGGAAACATCTTTTTACACCAATCCCTTCAACAGCAATGGTCTCATATATTGGAATATTCATCCCCAAATCTAAAGCATCTACTAATTCCTTTTTATCCATAGCATCAGGAGCGTCTCTTTTGTTTAATGCAATAACGATCGGAATTTCTCCTCCAATTTTGTCTCCCACTTCACTCTTCAGTTCCACTGCAGATTCTATATTATCAGCTAACATAGCTCGTGAGGAATCAGCTACAAATAACAATCCATCTACTCCTTTCAAAACCAGAGATCTCTGATGTCTATGCCTTCTTTGACCAGCTACAGTATAGATATCTAGAATGACGGAAGATGTTGCCATAAATGGACTAAAATCAAAATAGATTGTCCTTCCTGAAGGATCTTCGATGCTGTTTAAACCTCCCTTCTTAATGCCAGTTACATCAGTATGTAGTTTTTTAAGTAGCGTAGTTTTGCCAGCCAAGCTTGGTCCAACAAAGACCAGTTTAAAATGCATTTTTCCTGAAGCGTCTTTTCTCATCTTGCTTTGTCCTCATCAATGTATTGTATGCCAGCATTATATCTGCGATGGTTTCTTCTTCATTTCCTTTTATCTCGTAACACTATCAATACATACTCATTTTCAGGTGCAACTAAAATCTCACCATGACTTGTATCTAGTGTGAAGAAGTTTAAGTGACCTTCTTCTAGTTCTGTTACTACTGCTTTAGCACGCCCTACAAGTGAAGCAACAAGAGCAGAAACATTTTCTCTCATCTCCATACTAAGGTTTTGTGTGCTTGATATTGGTAAACCGTCATTGCTAGTAATAATCACTCCTCTAACTCCGGGATGTGATTCGAGAGATTTAAGTGTCTCTTCAAATTGTTTTTGTGATATCATTCAATAATCTCCTTTAATGCAGCTATCTTTACAGTTTATTCTTTTCATAACTTATTAAGGCTGTATATAGTTAGGACACAGTGTTTTTAAAAACTTATGATAGTTTCCGCAATATCCAGAAAACACTGTCGTTTTTTACCCTTGCGATTGTAGACATGACATCTAGAAAATTTCACGGCATTATTTTCAATAAGATTTAATTAAAGATATCATTATAGTGTACATATATTAAACAAGTAATTGTGTTGGTAACAATGCCAGATGAGAAGGCTTCACAAGAGAAGAGTAAGGTTCTTTCGAGATTAAGATATGACAAAGTTGGATTAACTGAGAGAATGAAACAAGCATTTCTGAATGTTCCCCGTGAGGAATTTGTTCTTCAGAAATATAGAGAGAGTGCTTACATCGATACTCCTCTTCCTATACTAGAGGGACAAACTATTAGTGCTATTCATATGGTTATGATTTATATCTCACCTCGTTGCACTGATCCCCAAATTGGAGACAAAATACTTGAAGTAGGCGCTGGGAGTGGGTATAATGCAGCAATGTTTGCTGAAATGGTTGCCCCGGAGGGCTGTGAAAATCCAGGGCATGTTTATGCTATCGAGATTGTACCTAAACTTGTTGAATTTGCAAAAGAAAACATCGCACGAACTGGATATTCAGATAGAGTTTCTATCCTTGGAGGTGATGGGGGGATTGGTCTCCCTGAACATGCTCCTTATGACATAGTATCTATTGCTGCTGCAAGTAAGAAGATTCCCCCTCCTCTTCTTGAGCAAGTAGGCATTGGTGGGAAAATGGTTTTACCAGTTGGTAGAAGCTTCTATCAAGAGCTTATATTAATGACAAAAGAGAAAGATGGAAGTTTCTCTGAAAAGAATCTAGGGGGAGTTGCTTTCGTCCCACTCACTGGAAAATATGGTTAATTTCATTTATCGAAAACAAGTTTTTAAATCTTAAAATATTATTGTCATTGCCAGGTTGTTTAACAAATGGGTGTAAAGAAAATCAGTGATTTGTTCAAAGGAACTCCAATTGAGCTAGACCAACTAAGACAAAAGAAACTAGCTGTTGATGCATTAAATATAATCTATCAGTTTTTGGCTTCGATTAGAGGATATGATGGTGGTCTACTTTCTGATTCAGAGGGTTATGTAACAAGTCATTTAACGGGACTTCTCTATAGAAATGCTCGACTCTTGGAAAAAGGAATTCAACTTGCTTATGTATTTGATGGTGCCCCTTCCAAACTAAAAAGAGAAGAAATAAAGAGAAGATCTGAAGTTAAACGGAAAGCAAGAGAAGAATTGGATGATGCATTAGAACGAGGAGATATGGAACGGGCTAGAACTGTGGCACAACGAACCAGCGTTGTTACTTCATCAATGATTGATGATAGTAAAAAATTGTTGAAACACATGGGTATTCCTGTTATTGAAGCTCCAACTGAAGGAGAAGCTCAAGCTGCATATTTAGTTCAGAAGAAGAAGGTTTGGGCAGTTGCTTCTCAAGATTATGATAGTTTACTTTTTGGCTCTTCTACACTTATAAGAAATCTAACCCTCTCAGGGCGAAGAAAATTGCCGAAATCTAATCGATATACCACAATAAATGTAGAAGTTTTTCACCAACATGAATTGCTTCAAGCTTTGGAGTTGACTAAGGAACAACTGGTTGATATGTCCATACTAATAGGAACCGATTTCAATCCGGATGGCGTAAAAGGGGTAGGACCAAAAACTGCTTACAAATTCATCAAGAAACATGGTACATTGGAGGATGTTATTTCTAATGAAGAATCTGTTGTACTTGATATTGATATTGAAGCTATCCGTGAAATTTTCTTAAAACATGAAATAAATGATAATTACACTATCGATTTCAAACCGATTGATATAGAGGGTGTTACTGAATTCCTGTGCGAAGAACGTGGTTTCAATAAAGATCGCGTAGTAAATACCTTAACAAAAGCTAGAAAAGGACAAGATTCTGCTCTTAAACAAAAAAGTCTGGATGCTTTTTTTGGGTAGAGGTTTTCCAGAACTGATTGACCACGTTTAAATCAGATTTTTGTTAGATTTTTCTATAAAAAGCTAACATTAATATGGGGGGAATAAGGAGAAACAATCATGTCTATTTCATTCAATTCTTTTATCAAACTAGGCTCAAATAGAAATTTGTCAAAAGCAGAACTTTCTCAAATTTTAGATTCCCTAAGAATTGAACAAGTCAAATATCAAGATTGGAAAGATTATCTTCTTTTGAGTTTAGGAAAAAATTCTCAGAAGAAACTTGTAAAAAAACTAGAACAAACAGGCAGCATCATCAAATTTGGCAATCTTGAGTTCAAAGTTGGAACATCTGAGAAAAAAGAATTGAATAACAACTTGACAAAAATTATTGATGGAATATTCTTGAAATATCTCCCCAAACGGCAAAAGCAGTTGAAATTGTCATTAAACATTCGAACTGATGATGATACTCAAAGAACTGAGCTAAGTAAAGAAATAAGAAAAATTATCCAAAATATTTCTCAAGAGAAGCGTTTTCCTGTAAAGGTTCTACCAACAAAAAAAGAAACTTATGAGCTTACTCCATTTGATTATAATAAAGAGAATCTTCCAACAAGAGGCATTGAACTTAATTTATTTGTTGTAAAATCAAAAATCTATTTCGGCCCAACTAGGTGGGTAACAAATCCATTTAAAGATATTAAACAAGATGAGGAGCGACCAGTGCGTTTCTTCACCCATGGAACCTCAATCAAATTAGCTCGCACATTAGTAACATTAGCTAATATCCCCTATGATGGTATACTGTTGGATCCTTTCTGTGGTACTGGAACCATACTTATTGAGGCATTAAAACAAGGAATGAAAGTTATAGGTGTCGACAAAGATCAAAAGTGCGTTAGATCTTCAAAAACTAACCTTCATCATTTCTCTGAAAAGTACCCCAGTCGTGAGAAAATGAAAGCAAAATGGAGAGTTCAACTGCATGATTCTCGGAAATTAACGGATGCAATTCAGAAAAAGGTTGATGGTGTTGTTACAGAGCCTTATTTGGGTCCTTTTCTCAAACACTTACCTCACTTTGAGGAAGCACAGATGACAATGAAAAGTTTAGAACGTCTCTATACTCGCGTTTTAGCTCTATGCAAGAGTTTACTTAAAGATGGAGCTAGAATAGTTTTTATCATGCCTGAATATAATTATCCACTAAAGAGGTCTGTCTATCCTAACGTCAAAGCAATATGCGAAAAAACTGGTTTGACAACTTTGGAAGAAAGCAAATTTTTCAATATAAAATTCCCCGTCGAGATTGGTAGAAAACATAATGTTGTCGCAAGGAAATTATTTATTTTTGAAAGTAAATAAAGAAAAGAAGAATGTAGAAGGTTTGAATTAAAACCTTAGAGTTAATTTAAGTGCTCCTTCTTTACAAGCATCTATACATTCACCACAATTTGTACAAGCCTTATCCGTTATGTTCTTGTCGTATGAAAGTATTGGTACTTGTACTGGGCATGCTTTCTCACAAGCATCACAACCACTTGTACATCTGTTTTTGTTAATTTTCATTCCTAAAATGCTGAATTTACTGAAGAATCCTAATATAACTCCTGTTGGGCAAAACCATCTGCAGTATGCTCTTGGATAAAAAACTATCATAACTAAAACAAATATTAGTACAGCTAATCGCAAGAAGAATAAGAATTCCCATTGACCTATCTCTGCGCCAACAGAATCACCTTGAATTCCCCATTTAAGATAATAATAGAGAGTTGCGAAAATAGTTGATACAGGATCTACAGTACTGAATGGCATATCTCTTCCTGCTCCCCAAGCAGTTTTTGTGTGAGGATCTGAATTAGCCCATGAAGCACCGATAATAACTGACATTACCACTATAAAGATGACTAATACTAATCCTACTTTGCCTAAGCTTTTGTTTGTAGGCCTTGAAACCTTTTTCTTTTTAGTTGGGATATAACTAATCATATCTTGTACTGCACCAAAAGGACATATCCATCCACAAGATGTTTTTCCAAAAATGGAACCTACGAGAAGGAAGATTGAAACTGCAAGATATGGGAACATTCCAAATGTGATCGCATATTGTAGAGCTTCAAATGCGCTCCATACTGTTGAAAATGGTCCTCCAGAAGGATATTCGATGGGTAAGATAACTGCCATTCTTCCCAAACCAAAAACTACACCATTTATCAGTCCAAAACTTATAACTTGGACCAAAGTCCTAATTATTCGTATCCTATGTTCATCTATTGGACGCAGAAATACTGAAATTTTATTCTTTTTTTGTTTTGTTGCCATAGTCTTCACCTATTAAATTATACAAATGGTGGTCTTGGAAAACCTGTAGTGTAAGTATCCAGAAAGTCCACAATTTGAGGGCCAGTAAAATCTTTAATAATTGCATAGTGTTCTATCTGGTTTTGTACGATAGCTATTAATAAGAAAATTATGCCAATAGACAAAAAGAATATCAGGTATATCCTACTTCGAGTGTTCATAATAACTGAAAACATCAAAAAAAGTACGTATTAAAAACTTTGCTTTTAATATATCTTTAAATTGAAAATATCTTGCTTTAGTTAATAAAAACATCCAATTGCTGAAATGAGAGTGAAGCTTCTATCTATCAAAACTCATTTAAAGTTCAACTCTAGTATGTCAATTATGGGTTCTGACAGAATGTGGAAAGTTACCCCTCTGAAATCTTGTATATTAACAATATTAGAAAAAAGAGGTGGCGTGCTCTTGGAGGGCGATTTGGAAAATCCCCTTAAAGATATGTACGGTGATTTCAGTGACTCTGAGTTAAATAAAGCACTGATGACTCTTGAAAATCAGGGCTTGATTCATGTTAGCTGGATATCAAAAACTCGTAGAAGAATACATAAAATGACAAAAGATATGGGTTTCTTAGCTGTTGGAGAAGATTAGGAACCTTAAAAATCTCTTCTATTTTGAATTATGTCAAAATCATTTCATTGGTATTAAATACCCAAATCTACAAGTTATCTATGTAAAATAGGGAATAAAACAAACCATTATAAAGTCTAAAGTTTTAGAAAAAATAAGCGTGAAAAATGGTCAAGATTGTCTGAGGAGTTAAAATGGCCGATAAAGAAATAACACTGAGAGTTGCTGAAGCAAAGCAACGAGATGTTGGAAGAGGCAAAGTACGTTTAGATAGTATGGCAATGTCAAAAATTAGTGTTTCAACAGGTGATATTGTTGAAATTGTTGGCAAACGTTCTACTACTGCAGTAGCATGGCCTTCCTACCCAGAAGATTTGAAAAAAGAAATAATCCGCTGTGACGGCGTAATTAGGAGGAATGCTGGAGTTTCTTTAGGAGACAAAGTCGATGTTAAAAAAGCAAAAGTAAGTGTTGCTAGACAAGTAACTTTAGCTCCTGAACAAATGTCAGTAAATATTGATTTTAGTTTCGAAAATTTTGTTAAGAGAAAACTCCTTGGTCAACCACTCTCAAGAAAAGATACAGTTCTAATACCAATTCTTGGTAGAGCAATTCCTTTCAACGTTGTTACTACAGTCCCATCTGGAATTGTGGTTGTTACTGAAAGTACTCAGCTCAAAGTAGCTGAAAAACCATTACTTGAAGGAGAAAAAACTGCTCCCAGCATTTCCTATGAGGATATTGGGGGCTTACACCAAGAAATTATGAAGATACGAGAGATGGTAGAGCTTCCACTTAAGTTCCCGCAACTTTTCGAGAAACTAGGAATTGATCCCCCTAAAGGAGTTTTACTTCATGGCCCTCCTGGCTGTGGAAAAACCTTAGTTGCTAGAGCTGTTGCAAATGAATCAGCTGCTCACTTCATTGTTATTAATGGTCCCGAAATCATGTCAAAGTTCTATGGAGAATCAGAACAACGTTTACGAAGTATTTTCAAAGACGCTGAAGATAATTCTCCAAGCATTGTGTTCATTGATGAATTAGATGCCATAGCACCAAAACGAGAAGATGTTACAGGTGAGGTTGAAAGAAGAGTAGTTGCGCAACTATTGGCATTAATGGATGGGTTAGTGGCACGAGGGCAAGTAATTGTTATAGGTGCAACGAATCGGCCAAATGCAGTTGATCCTGCTCTTCGTCGTCCAGGACGATTTGATCGAGAAATCGAAATACATGTTCCAGACAGAGATAGTAGAGAAGAGATTCTTCTTATCCACACACGTGGAATGCCTTTAACTCAAGACGTTGATTTGAAAACATTAGCAAACGTTACTCACGGTTATGTTGGTGCAGATTTAGAAGCTTTGGCGCGTGAGGCTGCAATGAAAACTCTAAGAAGAGTTTTACCTTCTGTTAATCTTAGTGAAGAAACTATCCCCTCTGATGTTCTTGATCAACTTGAGGTTACACATGACGACTTTCTATCTGGTTTTAAGGAAATTACTCCAACCGCTATAAGAGAAGTATATATAGAATCACCCAACGTACCTTGGACTGATGTTGGTGGTCTTGCAAGTGTAATAACTGATATTCGAGAAGCTATAGAATGGCCCCTTACCCAAAAGGATGCTTTCAAAAGAATTGGCATCAAGCCTCCTCGTGGTATATTACTTTATGGACCTCCTGGCTGTGGTAAAACACTACTAGCAAAAGCTGTTGCTACAGAATCTGAAGCTAATTTTATCTCCATCAAAGGACCTGAAGTACTTTCGAAGTGGGTAGGTGAAAGCGAGAAAGCTATTCGTGAAGTTTTCCGCAAAGCTCGACTTGCTGCACCTTCAATTATTTTCTTCGATGAAATTGATTCTTTGATTCCAGTAAGAGGAACGTCTTCTGATAGTAATGTTACAGAGAGAGTTATCAGTCAATTATTGACAGAATTAGATGGATTGGAAGAGTTAAAGGATATAGTGGTTCTTGCAGCTACAAATAGACCCGATATAGTTGATCCAGCTGTTTTGAGACCTGGTAGATTTGACAGATTGATTTTTGTAAGTCCTCCTAACCAAAAAGGCCGATTGCAAATATTCAAAGTTTATACTCGTGATATGCCACTTGCATCTTCTGTTTCAATAAAAGAACTGGCATCAGTCACTGAAGGTTTTGTTGGTAGTGATATTGAAGCATTGTGCAGAGAAGCTGGTATGTTAGCCCTTCGAGAAAGTTTTGAAATTGAAACTGTAACCATGATTCATTTCAACAAAGCTCTTGAAAGAATACACCCCACTGTTACACCTGACGTGATTAAATATTATGAAAAAATCAGCGAGAGGTTCAAGAGTCCAAGTCAAATTACAAGTCCAAAGATTGGTTATACTTAAGTAACTTTTTTTCCTTTTCTTTACCTTTTTATTATAATAAGTTTCCTTATTGACTCGATATGATACTTAATATAAATTTTTAAGCGTAGTGAATCAATTATACTATTGTAGGGCTGTGCAGATATATGATTGGATTCTACATAGTAAACAAGAATGAAATGGAAGTGCTTTTTTGTCGTCCCCATACCATTCAAAAAAAGGATCAAGAGGTAGACGATATAGTTAGATTTTTACTTCAATTTTACTCTGAAGTTGAAAAACACACCTCCTTAGATGAACTTCAAGCTATGAAGTTTGGTAATACAAAAATTCTGTTTAAACATAAATTCTCATTCTTGTTTGTATTACTGAGCCCTCCAAATTATTCAACAGAAATGATTTCTTCTCAATTGTTTTTCTTCATGAAACTTTTTATGAATGCTTTTGAAATTACAGATGAAACTAGTTCAAATGATTTTCTTAAAGAATTAGAAAGTATTAGGAGACGTGAAGTATCCGAGTCACTTTCTCACTCTTTTTTGTTGTGGAATGTTTTAGATTTGCATATTGAGGATATTGACAAACGGAATCTGGTTGAGGTGTTTGAAAACATCTTAAATTCTATCTGGGTTGGGATAAAGAGTTATATTGAAGAAAGAAACTCTATGAAAATTGAAGATTTTTATAAGAAGTTCAGCAAAAATTTACAAACGTATTTAGATGAAAATTATTCTTATCTGAAGGAAATTTATTCTCTGACCCTTGAAGAGGGATTTGATATAAGTGAAGTTGATACAAAGAAAATTACGACAAGTGAAATCAAGAGAGAATTTATTTATTTTCTTAACAATATGTTAGATTGTTTGAAGAAGGAGATGGGAGAAGAAGGATTAAGGTACATAATTGCTCAGAAAGTACCTATGGCCATAAAAATAGAGTGGCAGAGATTAGATGGATTAAATTTGATTCAAGATTTATTAGATGTATTGTGGAGATAAAAAGATGAATCAGTTACAAAAAATAATATGTGTTGGCTCAGCATTTGTTGGCAAGACTTCGTTAGCACGAAGATTTACACTAAATACCTTTATTCATAGTTACATACCAACATTAGGTGTAAGTTGGTTAACAAAAACATTAACCTTTACACCAAAACAATTGAATGAGAATATGCTAAAGAAAATATATACAGACCCTGAAACTATCAGATTATCTTGCTGGGATACAGGTGGTCAAAAAATGTTTACTTATCTTCGACCAAAATACTATGTAGGTGCTACATGTGCGATTATAGTTTTTGATATTACTAATCAAAACTCATTTGACGATGTTGACATTTGGACAAATGAAGTTCTTTCCAGAGTACCAGACATCCCTATTATTCTGTGTGGAAATAAATATGATTTGAAAGATGCTCGAGCAGTCTCACGTGATGACGCTATAGCTTTTGCGAAACTACACCGATTTGACTATGTTGAAACTTCAGCTCTTCCAGCTTATAATGTTGATAAACTATTCTACCATGCTGGGCGATTAGGAAAGCAATATAGTGAAGAACATCTTAAATTTAGAACAGAGTACATACTTTAGAAAACTTTCTCCCTTTCTTCTGTTTTCTTTCAACTTATAAGAATCTTTTATAACCATAAAAACTTGTATTAGCTTATGAGTACTGATTTATCGATTATTTCTGAGTATACTTCTATCAATCTTGATGAACCATTATCAAAAGTATTTGAATATTTTAAAGAAAATGTTCGAGAAGTTCTAGTTTTTGACGAAAAAGGCCTCTTCTTTGGCTATCTTACAAAGAAGAATATAACAAGGCAATCTAGAATACAATCTGGTTCGAAAGTAGCCAGTTTACTCCAAAAAGTTCCAACTGTTGTGAGGAACTCCTCTGCTGATGAGATAGCGAGAGCTCTTTTGTCTGCAAAGATAAACACTGTTCCAGTTGAAGATGATGGAAAAATCATTGGTGTTTATAGGGATATTGATGTCATTAGAACCTCAGCTGAATTGTTTAAAGATAAAACTGTGAAAGATGTGATGACACCAAATCCTATTTGTGTCAGTCCTGATACTACAGCAGCAAGGTTAATTGCAATTTCTAGGACAAATAATATCTCAAGGGCACCTGTAGTTGATGAAAATAATTACCTATTAGGTATTGTAAGCCCTCATGATATGGCTGAGCTTTTAATTCCTTCCTTTCCCTCTAAACAAACTAGAGGTGATAGGTCAGCTATGCAACAAACTCCTCTTACAGCTCCTATTAGAGATATTATGACTGAAGAAGTGGTCAGTTGTAAAGAAAACGAGTTGGTTCTCGAAGCTATAAGTAAACTCTACAAGAACAATCATAAAACGTTAATTATCATAAACGAGGAAAACCATCCTGTTGGAGTTTTAACAACTACAGATCTTCTCGAAACCATAAGTATCCCTCCAAAAACTGAAGGATATTATGTGAGAGTAATTGGAGATGTTGATGATGAGGACATGGAATCAGTTATTGAAATGGGAGTGGATCTTGTAAAGAAATTTTCATCTGTGATTGGTAATTCCGGACAATTATTTATTCACGCAAAATCTATTCCAAAAAAGAAGTTTAGAGGTTTCGTTCTCTATCAAATAAGATTGAGAATATCCACCGATAAAGGTCATACATATGTTTCAAAAGCAGAAGGTTACGGAGTCTACAGTGCACATGCAGTGGCCCTAGATAGATTAGAAAGAGAGATTATCTCTGAAAGAGAATTGGATATACAATCTAAACAATCTGGTAGTGAAAGATACCTTCTTGGTGAACTTGAAGATGTCTAACCTTCTTTTTCTTTATTTTTCAACAATTTTTACCATTTTTTTTCTTATATCCATCTCGCATAGTTTAAAAATAGATTAAACTTATTCAGTCTAATCTTTACTTAGAGATGATTCGATATGAGCAATACTGAACCAAGAAAAAGAAAAAGAAATTTTGCAATGTTAAACCGTGAAGTAATAAAACCAGGTTACTGTGTCTCCTGTGGAGGATGTGAAGCTGTTTGCCCCGTTTATGTTATTTCAATTGAGCAACTAAAGCCTAAGCTTGTTGGAGGTTGCATTTCCTGCGGAGCTTGTGTAGATATATGTTTGCGATTTAAGCAAAAAGTTGAACAACCAACATATCCTGCAGATGAGCTTGGACCCATTTTGGAGGTTTATACAGGAAAAACTAAAGATAAGGATATTCATTCTAGGTCACAAAATGGTGGTATAGTTACTACTTTGCTCTTAACAGCTATGAAGAAGGGAAAAATTGACAGCGCACTTGTAACCACACATGGAAGCGATTTACTAAGTCCCGTGCCTATCTTGGCACTTTCTGAGTTCGATATTCGAAAATCATCAAAATCTAAGTACACTCTTAACCCCGTTCTTATTAAACTTCCATCGATTAAACTAAGTGATAAGAAGAAGGTTGCAGTAGTTGGTCTACCATGTCATAATGAAACTTTAACCAATATTGTGAGCATGAAAAACCTTGGAGCAGATTTCAGAGTAAAATACAAAATAGGTTTGTTTTGTATGAGCAGTTATGAACCAGATGGTTTCAGAGATATTATATCTAAAAGTCTAGGTCTCTCTACACCCGATCTTACAAAAACTGATTGTGCTCGTGGGAAATTCTTCTTCGAACATCCTGATGGTACGACCGATATCAAAATCAAAGAATGTAGTGGTGCTAAAGCAGAGGGATGTAAATATTGCCAAGACTTTGCAGCTGAATTTGCAGATATCTCAATTGGTAATATTGGTGTTGCTGATGATTGCAACATCATTTTAATAAGAACCAAAGCTGGAAAAGAGTTATTCGAGTTTGCTCTTAAAGACAATTTATTAGATGTAAAGAAAATTGATGAAAGTAAATGGGAAGAAACATTAGCTCCAGCTGTCAAACTCTCCTCATTAAAAAGAAAAATAGCTAAAGCTTTAGATCCTATAGAATCAGCATAAATTCGTTCAAGGTGAATTATATGCATCATATTGAGATTATTCCATTGGAATTACCAATAATTAAGGAAGGCGATGATATAGCTGACCTTATTATCGATTCCATTCGGAAAACGGATGTTCTCATCTCAGATGGTGATATAATAGTAATTGCTCATACTATAATCTCTAGAGCTGAAGGCATGGAATTTCATCTATCATCCCTTAACCCTTCACCTATTTCTGAATTGATTGCAAGAAGAACGGGAAAAGATCCTTCTCTTGTTGAACTTATATTATCAGAAGCATCAAAGCTTCTAAAAGTAGAAAATAATATCATTATAACACAAACCAAACAAGGATGGATCTGTGCGAATTCTGCTGTAGATCAATCAAATTCCAAACCTAATTGCGCTGTGACTCTTCCAACTGATTCTAGCAAATCAGCATCTTTCATCGGTAAGAAACTATCTGATTTTTTTCAGAAGAATCTATCTTTGTTAATAGCTGATACCCATGGCAGAGCTTTAAGACGCGGTGCAATCAATGTGGCAATTGGTTCCTATAATTTTTCAGTTATCGATGATGCAAAAGGAAGAGAAGATATTTTTGGTTACAAGCTTAAATCAACGGTTGTGGCTCTAGCTGATGAAGTGTGTTCAGCAGCTGAATTGGTAATGGGTCAGGCGGGAGAAATGATACCTGTAGTAGTAATAAAAGGTTTAAAACAACGATCAATTGTTTCGGATATCGAGGAACTTCAATTTGAAGATGGCCGTAGATTATTTCAATAATTGAAGACTTAAAATATAATTTAAGGCTCTGAAGTCAATGTATAACTAGCTTAGGTTTAAACTAAACAAATGTTTATATTCTTCTGCTTTCTAACTAGCTTAAGTATACTAAATTTATCTCAGTTGCTTAGCTAAGACTGGAGAAGTGCATTTCATTGTTTAAAGGAATAAAAAAATCTACTGCAGAAAAGGCCAATGAACATTTAGGAAAAGCTCGTTTAGCTGCTCAACAGAAGAAGTATGGCGAAGCTTCTGAATATGCTGAGAAAGCCATAGAAATTTTTAAACATAGTGAAAATAGAAAGCAGATAGATTTGGCAAAAGCTTCATATTATGAGTATCTGGGTATGGATGCTATTAAATTTAACAAAGCACTAGAGGCAGCAAATTACTTGGGCCGATCAGGTGGTTTTTACCATCGCTTAGGTATGATTACGGAATCCCAAAGAATATTCACTCAGCAAGCAAAAATCTTACGTGTTATTGCCCGCCAACTTATGAAGGAAAAGAGATTTGTTGAAGCTGCTTCTCATTTTGAACAAGCTGCAATTGCTTACCAGCGAATAGATATCAAAGCTGAAGAACTGGATTGCAAAGCAAAATCATATATCTCTCGTGCTGCAGCAGAGAAGAACATCTCAGGAAGAAAAGTTTTTCTTAAGAAAGCTGTTGAAACTATGGGTGAAAGAGGCTCTGATGAACCGGTCATTAAAGCTCATTTAGCATATTATAATGCTCTCTTTGTTGAAGAAGAAAAACCTCAACTAGCTTTGAAATATTATTCAGATGCCCTCCAAAATTATCAATTAGCTGGATCTCAAGGAAGAATTGAGGAAGTTAAAGAAAAAATGAGAATTCTTACAGAGAAACATAGTTGATAGCCTCTTTGTATAATCCTTCAAGGTCTTAACATTAATTAATTCATGATAAGCAGATACTCGTTTTGGTAAGGGAATTAAAAAAAAGTTTAAAAGATTCAAGAGAGAGAAAAGATTAACGATTACTTGGAGAACGTTAAAATGGTAAAAATATTACAAGCTCTAAAAATTACTTTATTCTATTTTGTTCCATTGACATTATCTATGGGAGCAATGCTTCTATCATTCTTCCTAGCTGGGCCCCAGCAGAACATTAGTACAGGGGAAATTGATTTTTCCAACCAACCAATACCTGTGTTAGCACTGTTGGGTATTTTCGTAGGGTCAGCTATTATATTCATATTCTTTCTTTTCAAAGGAATAGGTGACATAACAGAAGCCGCATTAATAGAATAAAATCAAATCATTAGAAGAAGATCTAGTTCTTCTACTTATTTTATTTTCACAGTAACCAATTAATTCTCGTAAAAGGTTTTAAGTGTTTAATATTACCAATTTCAAACACGAAAATGATATATCTCTAAACATACTACTAAATCGTAGAAGTAAATGAGTTGGGAACAATGATTAATGTTTCAGCTAAGAAAAAAAAAGTAGATGCTTCAGTTGAAGAATTGTTAATCATTGAACCAATACACAAGCGCATCTTGAATCTCTCAACACTGGCTAAAGTTGTATTATTATCTATTTTAGCAGTTCTCGCTTATTTCCTAGTTACCTTTGTTACTAGATACGAAAATTCCCTCTTTCTTCCAATTATTGTAATTCTCGCAATTACAGTATTTTTCATTCTTTGGGTAACATGTATCTATTTGCTATTCGGCATAACAAGCACTCAACTTGAAACCAAACTAATCAAGAAACTCTTTTCTCTTCTCTTAGTGATGGGGGTTTTAACCCCCTATTTTGCTGTGATTATAGAAAAGGAATTTTTCATATTGATGACCTTTACTTCTGGGTTTTTCGCATCGTCTGACTCATTTCCTGTGATATATCAAATTTTGCATTTCATTTTCTCAGTGTTTATTATTCCTATAGTTGAAGAAATAGCAAAGATTTTCCCCATTATCATCTTGCTTGGAAACTATGCTAGAGTAAATCTCAACGCTAAACGGTCAATTCACACAAAACTTACGCCCTCATTCAGAATTTTTATTATGCTTGGAGGATTTTTTGGTGCATGGTTTGATTTGTTTGAACAATTTCTTTTATATTCCTCTGAACCTGAAAGTGCTCTTAGCTTCTTACTCCCTCTTCGAAGCATCTATCCTTTGCACACCGTAACAACCATGTTAGCTGCTACAGGTTTGGGGTTGGCATTCTTATATCGCAATAAAATCTCAAAATTCAAGAGAATAATAATCGGCATCTTGTTTCTAATTCTGAGTATTTCTTTCCATAGTTTATGGAATTTTAACACAGAATTTAACGCTAATATGGAAACAATATCACTAATTCTTGGAAACTTATCCTATGCTTTATTTGGATTTTTTATTTTAGTAATAATGTTCTCTGTTCCTAGTTTTTGTCCTAAATGTTTTACTCAACACATTGAGAAGGAATGTCCAGATATTTCTTCTCACACATTTCCTTTAAAAGAAGATCTTGAGAAAATGAAAAACACAGAACCTCTTTATGATGAGAAAACTAACTTGATGGTATGTTCACAGTGTCGAACACCAGTATTTAATGGGGAATTCTGCATGAATTGTTGGTCCTTCCCTAAAATCCAATGCCGAAACTGTAATCAAGTACTACCACAATTTGCACGAGTTTGTTGGTCCTGTGGAACAGAAGTAGATGCATTATACGAAAAAATGAGTTCCTCTTCCCCACCTTTTTACGCATCAATTGCAGTTGGTTTTACTCGAATTCTAGCTGTTGGGATATTTATCAGTTTTGTTTTCACATTTACATCCATTGAAGTTACTGTGCCTTTCCTTGGTTATGCTTTGTTCTTACTTTCCATTATAGTTGCAATATTCGCAACAGTGGTATCGTATAGATACAAAAGAAACAGAGTAAAATCTATTATAAGTTCAATAAATCTTCTTTCAATTGTAGCAATATCAATTATTGTGACCTCTTTGTATATGATAATTTTTTCAGTACTTTTGATAATCACTATCTCACTGATAGGTTATGGAATCATAGTTTTATTATGTACACTTCTATTAGCTTCTGCAAGTGTTTACTTTCTATTAAAAACTTCAAAAGGAGGAAGATTGATAGTTCTATAGGTGAATAATATGGTAATTACACAACGACCTTCCCTTCCTGTTGATGATGGTCCAAAGGTTGAAGGAGGTACTCCTCCACTTAAGATGAATTACCGGGAATTAATGTTTAAATTAATTTTTCCTCATTTGAAAAATAGAGGAAAACGGGAGTACATTACTATACTTATTCTAAGAATCTCGACTTATATGGCAATTGGATATGCTTTTTCGATGATTTTTGGTGTCCTTTACCATTTCCTCCAGGATCAATTCATTATAACTAACGTGATTTGGACTCCTCAGTCCATTTTAATTTTACCATTCAAATTCGCATTTGAAGGCACATTTACAGATCCTTTTGTTTTACTCTCTAATTACATAATTACAGCTTTCATACCCTTTCTCCTATCTGGTCTAATTGCTGGTATTATGTGGAGAGAAGAAGCTCAAGATCTAATTATTCCAACTGTTGTTTTTTCTCTTCTCTTCTTCATTCTTCTTTACTTCTCCCAGATAATTCTATTTACTTCACTAAGCTCTGATAGTGCCGATAGCTCTTTCATACAAGGTTTGTCATTTGGGTTCCTATTTATATTTGCATTTTCGCTTACTCTAATAAGTGGGCTTGGAGGGGCACTGGGCATTAGTTTAGGCAAACTTCTGTCTAGCATGTCAACAACCAAGAAAGGTTCAAAGGTATCTTATTCCCATTTAATACTACCAAATATGCCGTTATCTGTAAAAACAATCTTCGATTTGGACGAACCTCCAAAGAGAAGCGAAAGACAATTTAGTGCTTTATCCATGGTCTATTTGAATAGAACAGTTAATTTAATCCTTAGAAGAGAAAAAACTGATAGCTGTATTTATTACGAGGATGGTAGGTGCGCTTATTTGGGATATCTTACGGCGGCTCACAAATATCAAGTGTGTTTGAGCAGATATTGGCCATTGTGCAAAATTTACGCTTTCCTACGTCAAAGTAAGCTAGTAATAGATGAAGTTCAAAAAGGTGATACAAGTGAAGATTAATTTCAAGAAATATATTAATATTAGATTGTTTCTAATTTTTGCTTGTATACTAACATTCATTCTAGTAAACAGTACTCAAGAAACGTATGTTAGTATCGATAGTCGTGATGAAAATGATTTGATTACCAGTACTTCCTCTCCACCAACTGGGGCAACAGACCCATTCAATGCTACGAATCCCTATACTCCTCCCTATCCAACTAATACACCTTCTATTCCGCCAAATAATCCCCAAGGTGGAAGTGAAGCACTTATTCCTGCTCAAATTATTCCTATTGCAGTTGGAATAGTTATAATAATTTTAATAGCAGTTCTATTTTTTAGAAGAAGAACTGAGGAAAGTAGACCCGTGCCTAGTTCCATGGTTAAAGGAGGAACACTTCAGGCTAGAAGAGAAAAATTCAGAACACAAATAAAAACACTTTCAGAAGTACTTAGGGAATATTTGAGAGAAAAAAAATATACAGAAGGAATAATTTTTGGTTATCATCAACTTGATGAGAATATGAAGAAAATTCTAGGGATAAGCAGAGAAACTTATCTTACACCCAAAGAATTTGCAAGCTCACTAGATTTACCTAATATCCTTCCACATTTGAATTCAATGATTCAAACTTTCTATGTTGCAAGATATAAAGAACAACAAATGAAAAGGAAAGATTTGTTGTTTTTCATCAAAGAACTTGAAGCAGTTAAAAGTTTGAGTTCAGCTCAAGTTAATATCGAAATTATTCATAGAATTAGCGAGGAAGATGAACAATGAAACGTGTTCCTGTCCTATTTTCAAAGAAATATTCACCATTGTTCCAAATGCTTATCCAAACTCTGATTATATTTTTAATAATAATCCTCCCCCTTAGTATTAATGTCACTAGCACACAACCTCCATATTCTATCAGCAATACGGAACCTGGTGGCATGTCATATTTCAACAGCTTACTTATTGAATCCGGTTATAATACCACAAGAACAATACTGTCAACAGATTCTATTATTAAACTTCCAGAATCATCAACTCTTATCGTTGCTGGAGGCTCAAAAAACTATCAAGATTCAGAAACGTTAGCAATAGACGGCTTTGTTTTACAGGGTGGTTTATTAGTAATATTGGCAGGTTCTGGACCTACCAATCTTCTAGCAAAACACTTCGGGGTTTTTCTTACAACCTCTACAATATTGGAAACAACATATTATTATAAAACACCAGAAATCATAATGTTAAATTCAACAAGTTCAAACACTAGTCTTTGCATGATTGAAGCTAGAGCACTGTCTTATGTTACAGAGGGTTCAATACAGACAGAGCTTCTTGGAATAAATACTCACAGTACCGCGTTTTTAGATGAGGATCAAGACGGTGTTTGGGATGTTGATTCTGAAAATACAGCTAGTTTACAAGTAGGTACAGTTCTTAGTAGAGGACTTGGAACAATTATTATTGTTTCCTCCCCAAGTTTTCTAACTAACGATCTTTATAGCAAAGGTTTTGGGAACATTGATCTCGCACTCAAGCTGATGGAGGATTTTTCTGCAGGAGAAGAAAGCCTTGTATGTTTTGAAGAAAGCCATAAAAGGTGGCCCTTTTCAACAACAGAGGGAATGATTAACCAATCTTATGGGACAATAGTTCTATTATCAAAAACCCAACTTTTTATTTTCTTACTAGTTATGGTTGTTTTAATTTTATACTATGTCACACCAAGATTTAGAGAGAGATTCAAATCTAAAGAAACCTATAAGCAATACTTATCGGATAGGATTTGGTCGCGAGAGAGGGAACTTTACGATACTTTTGGTTCTCCAATAAAACCAACGATTGAGGAACAGTTTCTATCAAACTTGTATTTCCAGTATGAGCTTTATCCTCAGAAAGCTTATCATTATTATCTTACGAAGAAGGCAAGTTATATTCATTTGGAGAAATTCACAGATGAGGAAAAAGAATTATTTGAAATTGCGTTCACAAGAAAATTAGATTCAAAAACTTTCCTTTCACTCTTCAAAATGCTTGAAGAGATACAAAAAAGAGGACGATTTAAATGACAAAAGTGCAAGAGGCAAAAGATATTTTTGACAAAATAATGGTACAAATGAAAAAACGAATAGTGGGTAATGAAAATGTTATCGAGCTAATGTTTGCTTCTCTTCTAAGTGAAGGACACGTTCTTCTAGAAGGTGTTCCCGGAATAGCAAAAACATTGATGGCTAGTACTTTAGCAGAAGCTATCGAAATGGGTTTCAAAAGAATCCAGTTTACAAGCGATTTAATGCCTGCAGATATCACAGGGGGTAACATATACGAAAGAGAAACAAGTTCTTTTAGATTCATTGAAGGACCCGTTTTCACAAGTATACTACTAACAGACGAAATAAACAGGGCTCCACCCAAAACCCAATCTGCTTTGTTAGAAGCTATGCAAGAGAAGCAAGTTTCTTCGGGTAATCAAACGTTCAAACTTCCTGAGCCATTTATGGTTATCGCTACCCAAAACCCAATAGAGTCTACAGGAGTCTATCCTCTTCCAGAAGCTCAGATTGATAGATTTTTAGTTAAGATTCCTGTTTATCCTCCCTCTCTTCATGGAGAAGTTAATATGCTTGTTAAGAAGAGAGAAAAGATGTTTGCAGATGTTGAGAAAGTTACTGACCAGAAAACCATTATCAAATTAATAACAGAAATTGAGAAAAACGTTACTGTAAGCAATCAGATTCTTGAGTATATTGCTAAACTAGTAATTGCAACACGTTCGATTCCTTCCTTAGCGCTTGGAGCAAGTCCAAGAGGGTCAATAGCTTTACTTACTCTGAGTCGGTCTATAGCTGCAATTAGAGGAAGAGATTTTGTAGAACCTGACGATATCAAATCGATATTCTTTCCTGTTATGAATCACAGACTAATACTCTCTCCAGAAGCAGAAATAGAACAAATCCATATTCCTGAGATAATTGAAAATATCCTTTCTGATGTAGAAGTTGTAATATAAACAAAAGGCAGAGACTTAAGATGGAAGAAGAAAGACACTTTGAACTTACAAAGAATGGTAAGGCGTTCATTCTATTTGGGAGTCTATTTGTAATTATAGGCTTAGCAATAGATAATTTACTTCTTATAGTTCCCGGTGTCTTATTCTGGATAGTTATTACATCCTCATTTATCTCTTTCTTATTCTCTCATACTTATTCTTTCAATACAAAAATGAGTTGCTCAAAAGATTATATGAGAAGTAGGGGTTTGTTGGCTGTAGCAGTTGAATTAACAAATCCATCTAGAAGAACAATTCTTACAAAAATCAGACTCCGATTCTCATTTCATTTTAAGAGTATAGACAAATCAGAGACGGTATTAATCAAATTATATCCGCAAAAGAAAACGAAAATTGTTTGGTTATTGCTTGCTAATAGAAGAGGGAATGGTGAAATTGGTCCAATTGAAATCTCCATTGGATCCTTTCAGTATCTTTTCAGGCATAAGCGAATACTGAAGGATACACAAAAAATCAAGATATTACCTCAAAGGCCACGAATTAACATACCATGGAAGACAAAGAAAGAACTATTATTGAAAATGGTTCATGAATTTGCTCAGAGAATTAAGGGAAGAGGCGATGAATTTTTTGCGCTCCGAGATTATTTACCTGGTGATCAGCTGAAGCACATTGACTGGTATGCAACAGCGAGACATGATAAATTAATAACAAGAGAATTTGAAGACCAAAGAAATTTACATTTCTTGATTTATCTTGATCTTAGCAGTACGATGTTTGGACCCAAGTTCGAGTATGCACTATCTTCAGTAGTAGAACTATGTTCATTAATCAAAGGTACTAATCATGATTTAGCTGTGATAGCTTATTCTAAAAATGTGCAAAAATACATAATACCACAAGTCGGAAAGCATGAACTAAGACTAATGCTCAACCTGTATGATGTTGAAGCTACTGGTGTTCATAGTAGTTTCCTTAATGCTGTTAAGTTTGCCAAAAACAATAATGTGATCCATTCTATTGCAATAATATTTTCCGATTTAGAAGGTGATTTGATAAAAAAACTACAAGGTATACATCTACTTCAAACCATGGGGAGTAGAGTGGTTTTTGTTAATTTTGCTACTATGCATTTTAATATCCTATCTTCTCATGATTGGATGTTGAATAGGACAGAAGACATGAATTATGGGGAGATATTACAAGATGTTTTTCCAAGTATTGTGAGAGATGAGTATAGAACACGGGAAATAGAATTGCGTCAAATTTTATATTCAATTCGTGGAGATTATGTAGATATATTCGGATATGACGATAATATCATCTTATCTTTGTACCGATTGATGAAAAAATATTCACCAACTCAGAGATTGGTACAAGAAGCAGTGGGGAGATCGTCATGAGAATAAAAGACAAAGTGTTTGAGGAAGATTGGAAACAAACTTCTCTGACGTCTCCAGGCTCTACTTTCATCGCAAGCACTCATCATCTTTTTGGTGCTTTGGCTATTAGTTTAATTGTCATCCAATCAGCTTTTAGTTTGAATATCTATATTTTCGCAATATGGTTGGTTCTTGGAATAGTAATATTGATGACAGACCTTATCAAAGGAACTCAAATAAAATTATCCTCTGAAGTTGCTTATGGTCTCTTCTTTGTATTCGGTACGATACTGTCTCTTCTTCTAGCTGACCTGAACTCAATGTTTTTCCCTGCTACCTTAGGGAGAGTTGATATTATAATATATCAAACCTTAGCCGGATTATGTATAGGCTTACGTTTTCTGTCAACTTTTTATTATATGGAATACTTCGAACAAGAATATGCATTTGTAAAGACAAAGAGCAAGTATACAAAAGAACAAGTGCAACAATATACAGACAATTTAATAAAAACAGATTTTGAGTATGCCTCTCCTGAAGAAATTGAATCTTTACAAAAATGGATTGTATTATTGAGGAGAATGCTGTGGCCATCTTTAATATTGATTGTTTTTGCTGTCCTTGCTGCCCTTTATGCTTTAATGGTTTATTACCTCATACCTGAAAATTCCATAGCCGAATACGTAATCCGTCCTTCTTTGATATTAGTAGCTATAATTTATTCCGTTATCCTAATTAGAACAAATGCGATTCTACCTAAGATTGTAGACGCAGATGCACAAGATAATCAACAAAAAGAAGAAATTTCCGATGTGGAAGTAACTGAAGACACCATTGAGAATATTTCAGTTAAAAATACCGATTAATACTACTTGAGAGCAGCTTTTTCTTTTAATTCATCTAATGTAGGTGCTCTACCACACGAATGACTATTTTCAGGACAGTAGCCATAGAAATCGCAATATGCACCGAGATTCTTGAATATTGCAGGAGCAACTTTCTTTACTTCTTCTAGCATCCTCTCTGCTAATTCTTGAATCTCCCACTGTGATCTGTGACAAATCCTTCTTACAAGTAAATCAATTAGTGAATGGCCATTCATAGAAACAATTAACTGGGTGGAAGTTGCGCTAGGTAAAATGTATCTCGCGTCTTCTTTTGGAATGCCATTATTAACCATTTCTTGATAGAGCTCATGGGTTTGATTTACGATTTCTTTGTATTTTTCTCCAAAAGATGATTGATTTATTTCATCTGGAATGATATACTCGAAGTTTTCCGCGTTGACATATCTCTGTGATTGTTGTGAAAAACTAGCTATTCTCTTTCTTACCAATTGATGAGAAGTCACTCGGCTAATTCCAGAAACATAGAAAACAAATACATTGTGTTCTATTATAGATAAGTGGCCAGATTTAATTATTGCTTCAAGATATTCATCAGGTTTAAGAGAGGCTTTTTCCTTTATCTCCTCGAAAACCTTCTCACCGGAATAACATATTAAACCGGCCATTTTTGCTATTAACTCTGCTTCTTCAGGGTAAGAAATCAATTTAACTTGGATGATGATCACCTTGGTCTTTTACTTAATTAGTCGTGTAATTATTAGTCTAAATAAACTATTTTTGGTTTGTTTTTTAATGAATGTATGACATCTGTTTTTGAAGGCAATTCTAGCTGCATAGTACATTACATATTACTATACTAGTAATAATTATTAATATATTAAAATATAATAATCTAAAGGATTTGAATCTCAGATAAATTCTCTTTCTTTTTATATCTTTGAGTTACAATGTCATTACATATCACAAAAAGTTTTTGAATAAAGTAGTTGTATAACGTTAATAGGGTAACCATCTGGTTCACAGTACCTTCTACTAGTACGAGGAAAAACCATGTCTGAGAAACCGAAAAAAGTTAAAAAATTAAAGAGCGGTAGTAAGCTGAAGACAAGCGCTGCAGTAGTTCCCAAGCAGAGAAAGCTTAGGAAAAAACAAGACCAGTTACCTGCTGAACTGTTAGTAGAAAAAAAGATTAAACCTGTAAATATTATCTTCTCAATTATTTTTACTATATCGTTAGTAACTACTATCGTAATGACTTTCCTTTTTGGTGATTTGCAGATTCTAGGCATGCCTTCCTTTGTAACCTCAGCTTTGTTCTATATCGCAATTGGAATAAATGTATTCTTAGTGTTAATTTCTTTTGAAACATATAGAATTGAATTCAAACCTAGCGCTATGCGAATTATTGCATCAATCTTTTTGTATATACTCCTACCAATAATATCTTGGCCATTCGGACTCTTTAAATGGCACTCTAGACATAACATCTGGAGAATTCTTTTTACAAGTTTCACAATTTATATCCTTCTAATGTCATTCATGGGTCCCTATTTGAGTATGTTAGACAAATATCGCGATCTACCTCCTGGAGTTATTGATGAACAACTTATCGATCCTGATTGGTTTAATGCTAATTTCCAGGGATCAGCTCCCTTCTACATAGATGGTTTACTAGATCTTTTGGATGCTCTAGATTTTAATGATACTTTAGGTGATCAAGAGGTAGCGGAAGTTTTCACGGATGGTTTGGATGGTGATTTAGGTAACTTCCTCTATAGGTGGGAGGTTCACGATTATTATGATTCTACAACTTGGGAATTCAGTTCAAATGACGCTATAACTAATGCTCTCCAAGATGGATCGGATTATGGGTCACCAGATCCCACTGCTATTGGTTTGGATATCAAGCAGTTAGCATATTCCGCCACTACAACAGTTACTAGTCCATTACTTACAACTTGGAGCTCATATCATTATCCTCATCTTAGTGTATATGGTACCGATGCAGGTAGTTCCAGCACTAATTGGGACGATTATTTATTTGATGAAAACGGTACTAATGTGGCGGTGGATGGTTCAACAGATATCGTATATACATTAAGAGATCAGCTATTGCTTCAATCTACAGCTGAAATATTAGGTTTTGTTGGTACTTACGACTATTCTACTTATTTTGTTCAGGATGATACTCAGACTATCATCAATGATTGCACAGATGCGTATATTCCAGGTTATGCAACTGATTCAGATGTTGAAAGATTTCTCCAAATTCCCACAAATTATGATACAACATCTGACGGTGTCATAACGTTTGCAGATCAGATTGACACAGTTGCAACAGCCAACAGTTATACTTACTATGAACGTGCTGCTTACATAATTGACAGGATTCTACTAGATTATGGAACTCCAACTGCTGATCAGACTGATAATGGAGGTAGGGACAGAGCACAACTTCTTACTGAAAGATCAGACTTCTCAATCTCAGCTTTTCTTGCATTAGCAATTATGACTATGCGCTTAAATGGAATCCCTGCAAGACCTGTTTTTGGATTTGCTATTGGAAGTCCTAATGGTGGTGACCCAAATAATAGAACATTAGCATTTGCAAATCTTTATGGTTGGGTTGAAGCTCTCCTTCCAATTGATGAAGGTGATGCTGACCCTGTACACCGTTGGGGACAATTTCAAATAGGTCCTTATCCTAGTGGAGTAGATTTAGTCTATTGTGAAAATACTCTCTATACTTCTTATGATGTAGATGTATCAATGTATGAGTACCCAACTTATAATTCTCTCCCAACTCAAACGGTGGGAAGTGAGGAAGTGTATATTCTTGATAATCTTCAGTATGTTGTTAGAGCGGATGTTGATAGTGAAGGTTCCCCTGCAGTGGGAGCGATGGTTAATTTTAAAACAGTAACTGCTGCAGATTATCAAACCTATCAAACTAATCCATCTCAACTCCTTGCAATTGCCGATGATCTTGGTCAACAAGCAACGAATGGAATCGGAAGAGCTGAGGTATATCCAACTTTCAACAGCACGGCATATCCACTTTATAATCCATCAGACCCAGATAGTACGACGTATATTGTTTTCGCTTTCATTAGTTTCACTTCTTTGAATGCTACGGGTTTCATTATTCTACCCGAAGGCTATCTGACGACGGTTTCGATGAATGCAACGTCGCAGTACCTACCAAGTCCTGAGGATCCAGGAACGTTTTATGATTATTATATTGTCCAAAGAGGATTTACTTATTCAATAAGCACAACTCTTTACGCAGAGCCCGGACTTATAACACCTTTAACTGGAAGGTATGTTTCCTATTATGTTTTGACAGCTGATGAACTTCAACAGTTACAATTAGGTATAATTGGTCCTGAAGATGTTACTAAAATTGGTGATGGTCTAACCAATGGTGGAGGAACATCAACGGTATATTCAAATGATGGAATGACAGATTATTTTGCTTTACCTGAAGATACAACATACTTCTTAGTGGCAAATTATGGTCAGAATTATACATTTTCTGTCATGTTGCTAATCGATTATTTAAGATCAGAAACAACGTTAAATGACACGATTCTGGATGTAGGTGTAGATGGATTCTTCTTGTGGGAAGACTTTGATTTCTATCTTTATATGCAACCTCCTTTAGGTGCTCCAACTGCAATAGATGGAGAGGCAATTGAAGTCTGGTTCATACAAGAATCTGATTATGAAGCGTATACTGGAGTTAAAGATGTGGCGACATATAAATCTGAATTAGCCGGTATTTTAAACTCAACTATCCCATATAATAAAATAGTATTGAACAGCATAACAGATGCAAATGGTTTTGTTAATGAAACAATTTCGGTAGATGCTAGAAACCATGGAGCTGGATCATTTGTATTTTTAGTATTTTACTTAGATAGGTGGAATTCATCTGAATCAGTTTTCATTTCTACTCCTCCTGGCAGTTTTGCTGTTGTAGTTGGTCATCAAGATTATGATAATACGTTGGTTGAAATAGGAAGTTTCTCTTTAGTCAAACTAGCAAATATTACACCCCTATTATCCACCATTACAATCTTATTGTTGTTGGCACAAATCAGTATTCAGAAACATAATGGTAAAAGTATTACAGTAAAGGACAGATACCTATGAAGAGTCTTAGAACAAAACTAACTGGAATTGCATTCTTTCTAATACTTATCATGCAGGTGTCTACTGTAGTTTTAGTACAAACACAGAATACTTCAGATAGCCAGAGTAGTGGGATTAGTTCTCCAACATATATATTTGGGCAGGGATCACAAACTATTGTTGACAATACTTATGCACCAACCAGATATGAGTATTTTCCAGACATACAAGACGATACTGTTCCACAGGAAATCGAATCTGAAAACAAAATAATTTATTCTCCAAAAAATAGTGATCTAACTGTTCAAGGCGTTGACACGGAAATTCAAACCATGCCAACCATAATGAAAAGTATAACATCTCCAGCAACTAATGATTATATTCTTAGAGACACTCTCATTAATGTAGAGGGTGTTTTGCAGGGCATTGTTGTAGGAGATTATTGGGACGGGGAAACTGTTTGGCTTTTCTACAATGTTACTGAAAGCCAATTTATTGGCAGTCCTGCAACCTATGAAACACCTCAATATCAAGTTGGAAGTGCTTCAACTAATGCACTAGGTGAGTTTATTATTCCACTAACTACTTCAGCTCTTTCTATAGATGCCTTTTCTAAGGTAGGTGAAATTACTCTTCTTGCATGGTTCTATGGTAACCCAGGTATGGGAAGAGGGGCGGGGAGTCCGGGAGATGTAAATGTTTTCTATTTTGGGCAAATAAAATTAGTGGTAACTGTAGATGTTACTAACCCAAGCGCATCTTATTCATTTAATACACGCGTCTTATTTGATAATGATACCGTTATTGATCCAACTGGAACACAATATACTCTATCAGTTTACTGGGAAACAGCTGGATATCATTTCAATGCAAATAGAACGTTCTCCTCAAATCAAGATCTATATACAAATACAGCTCCTGGGCCTTCAACGGAAACAGTAACTTATACTGGTATTTATGACATTAATCAGCTTGGTTTCAACTTCTTTACAGATCATGGAACTAGTGATATTCAAAATGATAGGACGATTTATGAAACTACTCAAGATTCTACAGAAAATCAAGTTGTAGTTGATGCTTACTTTGTAGTAGGGCCAAGTAAAGTGAATATACCAACAGAAATTATGGGGGGGACATATATAACAATTTATGCGAATTTAACTTCTCAATTAGGTTTGGAACCGGATTCAACTGTTAGGCTTACAATCACTGGGGCAGGAGAGGGAACAATATATACTAATGATTATGTAACGTCCAATCCTCAAGCAGAGATTCAAGATACGTTTTATTTTGATGGAAACAATATCTCTGACGCTACAGATGTACTCATGTTTAATTTCTTAGTAGATCCAAATGGTGATGAGTTTATTGGATCAACTTTAACTCATGATAGTTTGGAGGGACAATTAGCAGTTAATATTACAAGAATAGATTTGGATTTGGATGATGGTGTAAGATATTACACAACAGGGAATACTATAGGTTATACTGTCGCATTATATGACGAATATGGAAATGCTGCACAATCATCTAGTTTCCAACTAAACTTCCCTGATTCAATTGTTTTACCATACTCCGTTGCTACAGGATCAAGACACATTGATACAGTCATTCCAGATTATTCTACTAATGAAACTCAAACAAAAACAATAACCGTTACGCCTTTAGCGGTTTCAGGAGCAGATTATCGTTATGCAGTTGCTGCTGGAGTTCTTAATAATTCTGTGTTCAATACTTATTTTGCACTTATACTAACTTTTACTGATCCTAGTGGAGCAAATATCTTAGATGGTACAATATCCACTATATTCAATAGCACTTTTTGGGGAGCTCTTGATGCAACTCATAATTATACTTTAACAGTAACTGACCAATGGTTAAGACTGCCAGAGAAGGTAAATATTTTCATTACGCTAACAAATGGTGGTGATGTCGAAACATCCAATCTGCTAATTACTTCAACTAAGAATTGGGTCGATTTTACTGCACTTAATTTTCTATCAATACTTCAAGATACTCATGCTTATCCGGGTTTGTCTTTAGTAGCCTCTGGTGGAGATTATGCTCCAGCTACTTCAATAACTCGTACAATTAATATTTATGGGCCTGATAACAACATACCGATTGTTACGGGTGAGGTTGTAACTCCTGACCCTTATGATCCAGGAATTCACGATCCCTATTTCAACATTCAATTCGATATTTATGTTACTGATGTTGGAACAGGAATCAGATCAGTAGAATTCTTCTTTGAGTATTTAGAACCACTAGGTAATACATCAGTAGGTGGGTGGCAATCCTTTGCGTTATGGCATGTTGGTGCGAATCAGTATAGGGGCATTCTCAATGCTACTGTTGCGGAATCAAAATACTATGTCCTATATTATATTAAAATGACAGATTTCTCAGGACATGGTCTAGATGAGTTTGGTGCTAAACAGACTGTTGTTGGTCTTTACTATGATGCCAACTTTGGTTGGGAAGGATTTCTATATTCAGTATCTTCTCCAAATGAATTCCAATTAGGTGATTATGTAGAACCATTTGAGGAGCAAGTACCAACCATTATTCCCTCTAGCAATCCCTTAAATCCGTACATTAACATTACTGTATTCATCAATGATAGTATTGTATGGAGCGGTATGGAAAATGTCACACTTCATGTTAATAGCCACAATTTAGTTACGCTTGTAAATCAGACAGATTATATTGTAGCTTTGATGACTAATGTACCTAGTACCAATCAATGGTACTATCAACTAACACTTCAATACAATTTCCATTATGAGTGGTATTTTATTGCATATGATACGGCTTTACCAATATCAAATCCTCTCTTAGGACCAACGCAGACAGTGCAAGCTGTTGATAGTGATGCACCAACAATTAGTAATGTAGCAGTGGCAGGAAATGTGTCATATATTACTCCTGATACGACACTTGAATTCTCTGCAACAGTGACAGATGTCCTAACTTCAGTAGATGTAGTAACATTATACATAACCTATAATGAAGTGGATTATGATATTTCTATGTCTCGAGTTGGTGTGTCTGATGTATTTGAGGCAATATTCGATCTCTCTGAGATAGAGCTGCCATACTATGGTAATTTTGTTTTGGAATATACTGTTGAAGCAGTGGATACTGTTGAAAATTCCAGATTAACAACCCCGGTGAATTTAGTTATCATCAATGATAATCCTGACGCCACTCCACCAGGAGGAATAACAGGTAATATCGGTGGTATAATTGGAGGTGTTATAGGAGGTATTGTAGCAGTTGTGGCAGCACTTTTCCTATGGTTTAATAGACATTCTCTACAATCTTATGCAAAGAAACAAACTTTCAGACGACGATTACGTGACTATCTAAAAGAGATAATAGAAGATATCAAGAGGGATGGATTGGAAGGAAGATACCAAGAGGGCTTACTAAAAACCTGGACAGTGGTAGAAGGTATCGGCCGAGAATTTTTCGACTTACCAAGATATAAGAGTCAAACTCCTTGGGAGTTTTCGCGATTACTTGCCGAAAAAGGCAAAATTGAGCGAGAGATAATGTATACACTTCTCTCGTATTTCGAAAAGGCACGATATGGATATGAAGAAATAACTGAAAGTGACTTCAATTCCGGATTACGAGCATTATTAAAAATAGTAGATAAAATAGAAGTAGGTGAAATGAAAATTGAGTCATAGAGGTATGTTTGGGTTCTTCAAGAAAAGAAAACAAGTAAAATCATTAAACCAGATGTTTACATCCGTCATGGCAGATGTAAGGATATTTGAGCAAAGACAAGATTACAAAGGTGCAGTTATTGCTTCCTTTGGAGGTTTAAACAACATTGCTCACGGGTTACTTAGTATGTCCCGTGCAATATATCAAACTGGAAGAGAATTTGGTTTTTCAGTTGCTAATAGAGCTAACATCTCCACAGAAGTTATGGACGAGTATCTTACATCCTTTGAAATTGCTAGATATACAGACACTGAAATAACATATGATGACTACCAAGAAGCCATCCAGAGATTAGATATATGTTTCCGTGGAATTAGAGAACAAGGTGTAGAATTAGTTGAGCCAGCCAGACAACAAACAAAGAAACAAGTCAAGAGAAAGAAGATCAAGACCAGAGGCTAAGAGGAGAATAAATATACAAATCTCTCCGAAAAAATTAGCTTTATTCATAGTCGTCGAAATCTTGGCTATTGTTGGAACAATTGTAGCTTATATATTTTCTCAAGATATTGGAGCTATGATGATAGTGGTAACTATTGTAATTCTAATTCTATATTTAATGTCAGAATTCGTTAGAAATTTCTCAAAATATTCCATTGCATTGTTTATACTTTTTATCATTATTGTGGTACCCATTTTATTAGGCTTGGTTGGCTTAGCTGGATATGGAACAAAGTTTAGTATTTATAATGAAGGCTGGGATGGATTAACTAGCTTAAGAGCTAACTTGGAAAATGAAGGCTATAATATCACAAATGGTATGTCCTCACTTGCAGTACTAAATCGCATCACTGATCCTGGAATAGTAGCAATCATCGGTCCAGCAGCAAATTACGGAACTATAGATACGATATCTTTAGTAACATTCTTAGCAAAAGGAGGTAGTTTGGTTATAGCAGACGATTATGGCACGGGAGCGCAAATTTTTGAACCATTCTTCTCACTACTTAATAGTTGGGATGAGATAGCAGATATGAGTAATGGAACAATCCCCTCCTTATTAGATTTATTTGGATTTGGAGGAGAAAATCAGACAGCTGGTCCTGAAACACTGATCTTCAGTATGCTGGGGATGTTGAGAGGCTTTGCATTTAATGGCTCTGTTCTCATGGATGCTGAAACATATACAACAAATCCTGCTCAACCTCTTCTAAGGAACATGGAAACATCAAATCCTCTAACTGACGGTATATCCAAAGGTTTACAAATGGAGTTTGGAACAGTTTTGAGTTTGGCTATCAGACACAATGACACCATAACTGGAGAAGAGAAAACTGATTGGATGCCGTTGCAAGCCATTTCCTTGGAAATATTCGGTGTTGAAATAGAAGATATGTTTCTCCCCTTCCTTCCTTTCTATACTTCGAGATCTGCATGGATGGAATCTGATTTCCAATCAGCGAAAGACGGTGAAGCATTTCCTGATGCAGATGAGTGGGGAAATGTTATGTTTGCTCCAATTATGACCTTACCAATAGGATTAGGTAAAATAGTAATGATTGGCGATCCTGATATTTTCATTAATAAATGGATTGACAAACCAGAAGAAAATGACAATTTGATATTTAGTAGGAACTTGTTCAGCTATTTAGGAAGTGATATGAATGTAACTGCGGGAAGTGCTATCCCTATCATCTTCGATGAAGGACACGCTCATCAGAAGTTTTACAGCGCTTCTGTATATTCCATGGCAATAATGAAATTTATTACTGAAATGTCAATGTTTCCACTTTATTCACCCTTTATACCCGTCCTACTTGCTGTAATTGCTTATCCATTAATACCAAAGAAAACACGTTTATCTCCAGTGCTGTGGACTAAGTATAGAGGAGAACAAGGAAAATCACGGTTTGAGAGAGAAATAAGGCGAATCGTTGACTCAGGTGCCTATAGTGAAGCAGTTGGTCTTTTATATAGATCGATGGTCAGAGGCTTAAGAAAGGTGTCAAAACAATCAATGTCTTCTCCAGAAGAAATAGCTGAATACTTCAGTATAAAATATCCTTCATTAAGATTTAAAGATCTTTATGGAGAATTAGTAAAAATAAACGAGTATCTTAATAGACCAAGGTTCATCCAAGAATTTCTGTTCATGAGATATATGACATTTATTAAAGGATTAATTGATAGATTGTAAGATTACAAAAAAAAATGATATAAGGAAAAGTGAAAAAAATGAGTGAAGAAACAAGTGAAACAAAAGGAAAAGCGAAAGCAAAGACAGCAACAGAAGCAGTTGTTACTCCCAAGGACGTAAAGAGAGTCTGGGAAGAAATATACAGCGAGTTAAGACGAGTAATTATCGGAAAGGTTGATGTTCTAGAAGATATGTTTATCGCTCTACTTGGTGGAGGTCACTGTCTACTAGAAGGTGTTCCAGGAATTGCAAAAACTGTAATGGCTAATAGTTTTTCTCTAACTCTTGGATGTGAATTCAAAAGAGTTCAATTTACTCCAGATTTATTACCATCAGATGTGGTAGGAACTACCATTTATGATCCAAAGGCTGGAACATTCAAAATGAGAAAAGGGCCAATATTCACAAATATATTGTTGGCTGATGAAATCAACAGAAGCCCGCCAAAAACTCAAGCAGCATTGTTAGAAGCTATGGCAGAAAAACAGGTTACAGTAGAAGGAACTACCTTTAAACTGGATGACCCATTTTTGGTAATTGCGACACAAAACCCGATTGAACAGGAAGGAACTTATCCGTTACCCGAAGCTCAAGTTGATCGATTTATGTTTAAGCTATTAGTTGGTTTACCTACACCTGAAGAAGAGAAGGAAATCATACTTCTGAAACATAAACAGATCAAACAATCAGTTCGTAGAGTAACAACTCCTATGACCATTACTAAAATGAAAGAGTGCGTTCAGACCCAGATATTTGTTCATGACGATATTATTGAATACATCAAGAATATGGTTGTAGCAACTCGAACCGATCCCAGATTAACATTGGGTGGAAGTCCAAGATGCAGTATAGCTCTTCTAAATGCATCTAAATCTGTTGCAGCAATGAGAGGTAGAGATTACGTTATCCCCGATGATGTAAAAAGAGTTGCCAGAGTCGCAAGTGCCCATAGATTACAAATGAAACCAGAAGCTGAATTAGAAGGAACAACTGGAACCATCGTTGTAGGTGAAATACTTCGAAACTTACCCGTTCCAGTATAAATGAAATAAACAAATTAGGTGTAATATATTGTTCACACGCCGAGGTGGTTATCTAGTCTTTGGTGGAATCATAATGATTAGCGTAGGCTTTGCACTAATGGGTTACTTATCTCTAAACACCATGTTAGATTCATTTGGTGTAAGCCCCCAAGTTAACTCCACAACAACTGGAGATCTTGCTGGAAATCAAGGTATAGGTATAATGGATTTCTTACATTTTTATCTTGATACTCAAGGTACTCTTATCTGGTTTTTCATAATCGGTGGAGTAATGTTAATCTTTTCAGTTCTGTTAGGATTACCGTTTTACAGACTAGGCTCTAACCCCAAATCTATAGAAATAACTAGAAAGGTTTCAAAACCCAAAGCTTTCGCAGGAGATTATGTATACATAGAGGTAACTGCTAGGAATAAATCTGTAAATCAGTTGCCAACTGTTGAGATCTATGACGCAATTCCTGAAGTTTTCGATCTAATTCTAGGTGAAAACTTTATCGTTACGCAACTGAATCCAAGACAGACAATAACTTATGGATATGTCGTTAGAATACCAATAAGAGGTGTTTTTGAGATAGGTCCTACTAAAGTGATTATAAGGGATCGAATGGGATTCTATGCGACAGAAGGAGAGATAATTACAAAGACAGAAATCTTAGTTTATCCAAGTTACGAAGATATTAAAAAATTGGAAATGGTTGGAAAGAAACGACAACTAGGTGTTCTGTTTGGTTTCCATAGAACGAAAATAAAAGGTATGGGGTCAGATTTCTGGGGTATACGACAATATCAGACAGGTGATCCTTTCAAATTCATAGATTGGAAAGCTTTCTCGCGTTCAGGAAAGATGATGGTTAGAGAATATGAATCTGAAGAGAATATACGTGTGATTGTGTTAGTAGATTCTTCTGTAAGCATGGGAGCAGGACTACCAAGAAACACTAAACTAGAGTATGCTATCCGAAGTGCTGTTCTCCTTATACATCTTGCGTTTGAGAAAAAGGATCTTGTAGGACTATGTATCTATGATGATAAAATAAGGAATTGGGTTGATATAACTTCAGTGAGATCTCGTCTATTTCAGTTTTTAGAGTCTCTTGCTCATGCTAAACCTCAAGGAGAATCGGATTTGGAAGTTGCAATTGATTACCTCTTACAAAGAGTGAAACGTGCAGCTTATATTGTAGTAATTTCAGATTTAGAATCTCATCCTGAAAGAATTATCAAAGCTATCAGAAGAGCCAGAGCAAGGAAGCATAACATAACCGTTATCTCTCCCTTTGGACCATGGTTTGAAATTGTTTCACATCAACTTTCACCAGTAGAACAGATGGTAGGACATGCTATGGTTGAGAAACAATTAGGTGAACGACAGAATCTATTCAAACTTCTAAGAAGATATGATGCGGTATCTATCTCAGTAGGTCCAGATGACTTCTTACCTACAGTCATGTCACAGTTTAACCGCATGCAACGTCGAGGATGATAAGAAAATGGAATCGTTAGGAGACACACAATTTATCGATCTTGGAATCAGAGGAGTACAACGTAGAATCCGCAGTGCAAAAATTCAAACCACAATTACAAATGTAATTGGAAGAGTAGTTGCTATAGGGGTTATTGTTTGGGTTGTACTTCAATTTGCAGATCTCATCGACTTTGCAAATGCAGAAAAATTCCCTGATGGACATCTATTGGATAGCTTAACACTGATATTCATTTTCTTCGAGAATATAGCTCTTGTAATTTTCTCTCTTCCTTTGATGATATTTCTCCTTATCTCAGCAGATGATGCAAATGCTATTCTTTTAGGAGCGAGAGCATTTATCACAGTGGATTTATTCAACAATGTTTCACCTCCAGGTGAGATGACTGCATCAGAACTATATGGAGTAGGTGAATCAACTATAGATGCATTATTCTCTCCATTTGTTTACTATTTCGCCAATTTAGGTCCCTTAAAAGCTGCAAACAGAGCTTCAATTTTAGTGTTATTTATAATACTATTTTCCGTAGCTGTTACAGCATTTCTACTAAGAGCAGATATGCGCTCAGCGACAGCTGCATTTATTTTCATACAATTAGTAGTTTACTACGGTAGCGTTAAGTTACTCTTCAAATCAGGGTTCTCATTTTCCCCCACACGTAACTTTGGAGAGCTTATCTCAAACGAAGTAGTACTAATTGCACTTGCCTCATATCTGTTTCTCGAAATAGCTTTACAGATATCCTATATGACGAAGATACTTAATCCTGCTCAAAGTAGGCAACAAAGAGTTCTAAGAGCTTTGGATAGATTGAAAGATTTCCGCTTAGGAATTACTGGTTCTAAAACAGCTCCTATAATAAGGGACGAAGCTGAAGATGTAGAAGAAACATCCGAAAGTGGAGATGGGAAATCTGGTAGCTCAATTACGGGTACTAGTAGTTCAATCAGAAGAAAATTTGGTTTAGCTGGCCTAACTTATTTTATGGAAAAAGCTTCAGATTCTCTTTTCGCTCGCCCTGGTGGACAACGAGACAAGTTAACTGCCAGGTTACAAAGATATCATGATGGTTTAGTTCATAGTGATCCAAAAGTTGATGATAAACTAGTAGGTGCGTCTATAGCCATAACTCCTTTCAAAACTCTCATGCATGTTGGGATATCGATTATATTCAGAGTAGGTATAATGCTTGGGGGACTATATGCTATCTTAAACCCAGACATCTTGTTATACTTCTTAAGATATCCTCCTTCAATTTATAATTCAATTGAGATGTTCGAGCCAGAAGGAGTAGTTCTTCTCTTAATTCCGCTGGTAATCTTTATCCTACTATTTACCTCCCTAATTGGTTTTATTCAAGAAAAATTCTCTGCAAGAGTAGAAGAGGAATTGGAACCAATTCTAGAAGATATGGAATACATGGTGGAAGATGACAGGACAGGAATACTAACAGAAGAAGGCGTTGATCCAGCTTCTGAAGAAGATCAGTTTTATGAACAACTTGCTACTGAGTTTGATGGAGACACAACTGATTAGAGAAATTTCTTCATCACTTTTTCCTTATTTTTATATGCAAACTGATTTTAGATTGAAAAATAAAAATAAAAAGAGAGAGAAAAAGATTTTATGTTCTTTTATACATGAAACGTTCCCAGTTGGATATCTCAGGAACTTGTGGAGAAAGCTCTTTTCGAACACGAATACTTTCGATAATTTCTTTTTCCATATTAGCTGGGACACGATCAAACCCATCAAAAACATAACCAAAGAACGCTCTACCTGAACTGTTACCTCGTATCTCATCTGCAAGATCAATAGTTTCAGCTGTTGGTATTCTTCCTCTGATGTTGGTGCTTTCTCCTTCTTGAGTCATGTCTTGAATTACTCCTCTATGTTGTGTAATTACTTTAGACATATTTCCTACATAATCAGAAGGAACCTTGATATCAATAATTTGCATTGGTTCAAGCAAATGAGGTTGACTTGTTAAGAAGGATGTATGGTATGCTGCTAAACACATTTGGAAAATTTCTGTGAACCCTGTATGAGCTGGATCTACGTGAACTGTAGCATCTGTAATTAGCCATTTGGTACCCATCAGTGGTTCTTTCGCTAATGTTGCTCCGTTACAGAAATCATCGAAAACTTGTATAATATATGCTTTAATATTGTCCAATCGTTGAACACCTGAAGTTGCATCAAGTATTACGTTTGTGTCTTTAATGTACCAAATTCTTCTTGCTCGTTTAGCTTCCCAACCTGCTTCTGCTTGAAGTTGGTTTGCTCTTTCTCTTCTATCCATGTCATTATGGATTTTTCCAGATTTGAACAAAGCTATTGATTCTTTATCTAGTATCTCAACGTGTAACATTAACCTGTTATGACCATTTGGAGATTTAGCATGAACGGTAATACCTGATTGAGATGGTACTTCTCTATAAACAATGATGGGATCACTAACATCAATTGCAACTTGTTCTTGAATTCTAGTAACAAGAATTTCAATCTGTAATGGATCGATTCCAGCTAAAACATAAGTCTTAGATTCTTCGTCATGTCTGAAAGTAGCAGTTGGATCAGCCATAATCCATTTTGATACTACTTCACCTAGTTTAGCAATATCTTGAGGTTGTTTTGGTTTGATAGTTCTACTTACAACAGGATCTGAGGCATAAGAAATCTCTTCGAATGGAGTTAATTGGCCTTGATCACCCTCTCTCACAAAAGTTTCTCCTGCTGGTGTTATAAAACCGTAAATAGCAAAGAGATTGCCTGCTGGAACCTCGTCAACATCAAGTATGTCTGTGATTTCCATTACACCAAGTCTCTTAATACTTACTTTATTTTTCCTGCCTAGTAAATATAATGAATCTGCTTTCCTCAGTGTACCAGAAAATACTCTGCCAATGAGGGTTGGCCTTTTTGACTTTGGATCAATAAAGATTTTTGTTATCATTCCCAGCAATGGTCCATCTCTATCACAATTAATTAATGCTTTACCTACTGGACTTTCTAAATCTCCTCCCCAAATAGCAGGGATTTTGATTTTTTGACCTTCAACTGGGTTTGGTAGGTGTTTAATTACCATCTCTAGAAGAGGTTCTTCTAAAGCTAAATTCTCTCTGAGCCATGGTTTATCATTTTCTTCATATTTGGCGAAGACATCTTGGGGTTTGATTTTGAGTCTTTGTAAAGTACTCATATTAAATGCCCAACCATCTTTTGCGCTTCCTACTGCTACAGAACCAGCTGGGAATGAAACTTGCCATTCCTTGGCAAGACCTTCAGGAGCATTTTCTCTAATTAGCTTGTTAACTCCCTCAACTATGGTATCTATTTTATCAAAAACATCCCCTGGTGCTAATCTAAGTTCTGAGATTAATCTATCAACTTTATTAATGAATAAAACTGGTTTACATTTTTCACCTAAACTTAATCGAATGTTAGTTTCTGTTTGTGTCATGACACCTTCAAGAGCGTCTACTAGAAGAACAACTCCATCAGACCCTCTAAGGGCCCTAGAAACTTCCCCTGTAAAACTGATATGTCCTGGTGTATCATTTATTTCAAACAAATAGGATTGATTAGTTCCGTCATCGTCTTCATAATCATAATTCAAAAGGACTACTGATGTGAAGATAGTAATACCTCTTTCTTGCTCTTCTTCATCTGAGTCCATCATTACTTTCTTTCCTGCATCTGCATCTGACATTAGACCAGCCTTACGCAGGAGAAAATCACTTGTTGTTGTTTTTCCATGATCAATATGAGCCGCAATAGAGAACACTCTACGCAAGTCCATAGGATGATTTTTAATCATCTCGCGGATTTCATCTGGATTCTTTACACGAACCATCTTTATCACACATTCTGCTATGACGCTAAATTTTAAGGTTGAATTATAAATATAGTGATTCTTATGTTTTTTAACTAAAAGACTTAAGTGCACAAATCTATTCTCTTTGCATGCAATCTTCCGCTAAACATACTGTTGTAATTTTTCCGCAAAATCTTAATACTTGCTCACAAATTTTTAAAAGAGATATATGGTATCAGTTCGCGCCAATGCTTTGGTAGGTCCAGATTTGGAATTTGTTGAAGATGTTCGGTTTCAAATTGGCACTGATGGAACCATAATCGATGTTTCAAAAGAAGAAAAACCAACTAAATACCTTTTACCATCGTCTTACATTCTGATTCCTGGTTTTGTAAATGCTCATGTTCATGTTGGTGATGCATATATTAAGGACAAGACCTATGGATTAACTCTTGATGAGGCAGTGGGATCTACTGGAGTTAAGCACAAAAAACTAAGTTCCAGTACAACTGAAGAAATAATCACAAGCATTAGAAATTCATTAGAGATGCAAGTCAACAACGGCTTCACGAGCTTTGTCGATTTTAGGGAAGGGGGTTTACAGGGCATCAATTTACTGAAAGAATCTCTTATTGATTTTCCTATTCGCGGAGTGATTCTAGGGCGACCATACAATGATGATTCTTTAGCAGCAATTAGTAAACAAAGTGATGGAATAGGTTTCCCCGATATCTTCTCTTTAAATGATGTACTTTGCGAGGAAGCAAATGCTATAAAAGAAAATACGGTTGGTCAGCTGAACGCAATTCATGTATCAGAATCATTGGAAGTTATCTCTCGGTCTTTAACATCCTATGGTAAAAGAGATATCAAAATAGCACTTGAAAAATTAGATTTGGACTTCGTTATCCACGCAACTTATGCTGATAAGAGTGATCTCCAATCTTTGAAACAAAACAATGTTGGGGTTGTATGTTGCCCTCTTACTAGTTTATATCATGGTCTAGATTTTCCTCCCTTAGAAGCAATTATTGACGAAGGAATACTTCTCGGACTAGGAACAGATAATGTTTTTTGCTGTAATCCTGATCCTTTCAGATTAATGGCTTTTACACTTTACAATGCTCGCTCAAGCAACCAACATGTCACTCCAAAGAATATGCTTAAAGCTTTAACCGTCAATCCAGGATTAATGACCAAAAGTAAAATTGGACAATTGTCTATTGGATATAGTGGTGATTTTCTAGGATTTGATTTAAATAATCCTAATCTTAAATTCTCTAAAGATGTCTATACGGCATTAACAATGCGAGCTACGTCTGCTGACATAGGTTTTCATATGTACAAAGGTAGGTTAGTAAAATGGGAATACCAGAAGTAATCATAAATGTTGCAAGTTCTCTTGATGGTATAATAGGTTCAGAAGAAGGTACTCTTCCTTTATCAACGAAAGAAGACTGGATTAGAGTACATAAGTTAAGAAATTCAGTAGAAGCGATTCTTGTAGGTATTAACACAGTTCTTAATGATGACCCTCTTCTAACTGTTCGTTATACCGAGCCTAAATCTCCCCATCCATTTAGAGTTGTTTTAGACTCAAAGTGTCGAATTCCTTTAGGTTCAAGAATCATCCAAGATCAGAATAGGTTTCCCACAATCATTTTTACATCTCTCGAAAGTTCTGAAGAAAAGAGGAGTAAACTACGAAATTTGGGCGTAAAAGTTGAACTTATTGAAGAAAAAGATGAACACAAATTTGTGGATATGAAAACAGTTTTGAAAATACTAAGCACAAAGTATTTTGTATCTAGCGTCTTAGTAGAGGGTGGCTCAACAATTATAACCCAGTTATTAAAAAACAAATTAGTTGATGTTTTTCATATCTTTTACCGCTTTGTGTTTGTTGGAAATAAAGGGGGTTTAAACTTATATAATAATCAATTAGTCCAAGATATCCAAGACGCATTGATGTTTGATGTGGTGGAGATTACAAAATCGGATAAAGGTATTTTAGTGACACTTACACCAAACAAGAATACTGATAAAAAATAATGGCACGTGATTCGAAAAATGAGTTTTGATCATTATCTTTCTTTGTTAAACAACGAACCTCAGGAGTTACAGAGCTTAGCAAATGAAAAAGCAAGAAAATTATTCGGTCAAACAATAACTTATTCACGTAATTTTTTTGTGCCAATCACTCATCAATGTAGAAATCGATGTGGTTATTGCAGTTTCGTTTCAGATGATGTTAAGAGTTGGATTACTCCTGATTCCTTCAAATCTCTATTAGAAAAAGCAAAATCAGTCAATTGTTCTGAAATTCTTCTAACTTTAGGAGAGAAACCAGAAAAAAAACATGCGACTGCAAGAGAATTTCTACGAAAATACGGATGTAATTCAACTGTAGAATATGTGAAAATGTTCTGTGAGATTGTTTTGGAAGAGAAACTATTGCCTCATTCAAATCTAGGTGTAATTACATTCGAGGAGCTTAAAACCCTGAAAGATTACAATGCCAGCCTCGGTTTAATGTTAGAATCTTCAAGCGACCATTTATTAGATGAAGGTGAAGCCCATTACCATTCTCCAACAAAAAACCCAAAATTGAGGTTTGAAGTCATTGAGAATGCAGGAAAACTAAATATTCCATTTACTTCAGGTTTGCTGATAGGAATTGGAGAAACAAAGGAAGACCGAATAAAATCTTTAATGCATTTACAGATTATCAATAAACAATATCAACACATACAAGAAATCATTATTCAAAATTTCAATCCCCAAAAAGGAACTCCAATGCAAGACTATCCTCCTCCAGAAGAAAAAGATGTTCTTCAAGCAATTGCCTTATCACGCGTTATAATGGGTTCCAACGTTAATATTCAAGCTCCACCTAATCTCAATAGGAATAGAATAGTAGATCTATTGAACTTTGGTGCAAATGATTTAGGTGGAATATCCCCTGTAACGATTGATCATATCAATCCAAATATGACGTGGCAAGAAGAGAGCCAATTGGGAAAAAATTTGGAATCTGTAGGCTTCTTGTTAAAGCAAAGACTACCTGTGTACCCTCCTTATGAAAAGTATTTAAACAAAAGAATTCGCAAAATAATTGAGGATAAGTATAGGAATGAAGAAATTATCTCACCCTAAAATCGATGAAATAGTTGATTTGGCTACTTTTAGTAAATCAAACACAGACGAAATGAAAGAAGTAGCTACATTACTAAAGAAACGAGGAAAGGAGTTATGGATACAGACGGCTTTAGCTGATGATTTGCGACATCAACAAGTTGGAGATAAAGTCACCTATGTAATTAATCAAAATATTAATTTTTCAAATCATTGTATCGGATCCTGTAGATTTTGTTCATTTAACTATTCTAATAACAAAGACAACCTCAAGTCTAAAAGACTCTCTCTTGAAGATATAAGACTAGAAACGGAAAAAGCTTTGGCAAGAGGTTGTACTGAGTTATGTATTCAAGGAGGTTTGGATCCAGAAATTAATTTCGAATTTTATCTAGACCTTTTACAAGTAGTAAAAACCGCTGCACCTGACATCCATATACATGCTTTTTCTCCCTCAGAGATAGCTTATATGTCACAAATTTCTGGCGAAACAGTAATAGATGTATTCAAAGAACTTTCTAGGAGTGGACTAGATTCTTTTCCTGGAACAGCTGCTGAAATTCTAGTGGATGACGTCAGACAAGTTATTTGTCCAGATAAGATATCTACAAGCCAATGGGTGAATATTGTATTATCTGGACATAGTTTAGGTTTAAGATCTACAGCAACAATGATGTATGGGCATGTAGAAACACTAGAAAATGAAGCTGAACATCTAGTACTGTTGAAGCGTATGCAAGAAATTTCAAAAGGTTTTACAGAATTTGTACCTTTGCCTTTTGTTCATAATAATACTGTATTGTATAAATATCTAGGAGCAAGACCTGGGAGTACGGGGTTCCATGATTTAGCGCTTTTCAGTACTGCAAGGTTATATCTAGGTGAACTTTTTTCAAACATTCAAACCTCTTGGGTAAAATTAGGTGCAAAATTCTCTCAAATCTCACTTAATGCTGGGGTTAATGATGTAGGAGGTACATTGTTTTCAGAGAGTATTACCAAAAGTGCAGGGGGCAAACATGGTGAAGAAAAAACTGCTGAAGAATTTGTTGACTTAATTCGTGATGCTAAAAGAATTCCTGCTCAGAGAGACACTCTTTACAATATTCTCAAGACCCATTAATAGAAAGCCAAGTTTTAAATTTGAGTTTGTCAATTATAGTTTAGTTCTATGAATTCTAAGAAACAGACCCCTGAAATATGGAAAGCTCTATCGAATAAAATTCGAAGGGACTTACTTTGTTTTATTGGTGAAAAAAGGGCTGTTTCTTTTACTGAAATTCAAGAACGTTTTCAGATGAAAGTTGGAACACTTTATCATCATCTTGATACTCTTGGAGAACTAATCACTCAAGATTCAACTAAGAAATATCTGCTAACAGAAAAGGGAAGAAGATCATATGCGTTAATAGAAGATGAACTAGATGTTACAGCACCTAGTTTACCAACATATGGGAAAATGTCATTTTTACATTCAGTTTTCTTAAGACCAGTTTTTCATTTTATAGGAAATGATTCTATTAGATCATTAGGATTCTCTATCTTGCTTCTAATTGTATTAGGTGTGGCTACATACTTCCTTTCTTTTACACCTATCTTCTTATTTCCCTCTTTTATTGTTCCTGATTTCTTTGCTCCTGTATTCTTCTTAGTATCAACAATAGTTACTTATCTGTTAACTGAATTATTTGTATCGATTATTTACAAGAGGAAAGCCGGTAAGTTAGCACTATTTCAAGGTACCATATTCGCTCAAATACCATTGGTTTTATTCTGTGTCCTTGAAGCGCTTGTTTTTGATTTTGAATATCCTGTTTCACCTCTAGAAATGGACATCTGGGTGATAGTACTATTAATGTTTGTACAATTAATATTTGTAGGACTATTAACTGAATCAATTGTTGTTATCAAGGAATTAAGAGTAGAGAAGGCCGGATTAGCAACACTTTTTGTAGTTTTTATATTGAACGGGCTTGCATTCTTGGTTATGAACCTTCTGGAGGTCACTTTATGAAGAAGTTCGAGAAAAATAGAACTGAATACTTTAAACTTTATAGAAATAAAATCTTATCAAGAGTGAAAATCATAATAAATTATGAGGGGAATGCTTCATGAGTATCAAAAAACTTCTCCGTCTTAGGAATAGAATAGCCCCAAATTATCCTCAAACAATTTTGGTACTCTTAATCTTCCTCTCTTCCATTCTTTTTTCTCCAAATAACCTTGTTTCTTCCACTTTTGTTGGAAACAGTAATGGTTCTTTAATACAACCTATGGTTTTAGAAAAACTTGATTTTCACCAAGAAAAACTGGATCTCATTGCTGGAAGAGATAATTCAGTAATAGCATCATTAGAGTTAAATGGTGGTCAAATTGAAACGCTATTTGATCTTACGTCTACAGCTTTTTCACCGGTTACTCAAATTGATTTTATAATTTCGAATCAATCCCTATTTTCAAATGTTTGGTCTAATCCATTATGGCGTGTCCCTGATGGTCTGGTCGTTCGAATAAAAACACGAACTACCTCAGAAACTCGTTTAGAAGCAATTTCAAATAATGTTATAACTCTAGTCGAACAGAATTATAATTTAAATTTAAGTTTATATTCAGTGCAATCTGTTTCTTATACGGAAACACTAATTTCCCTGTTAGCTCCAATTACTCCCGAAATAGCATTATCTCTTTTTAGTGATATTTTCTCGCCATATGATAATCTACTTAATGGCAATATGGTAGTTCTAATGGAAGAAGCTATCAATCAATCTCCAGATATCTATGCTTTTGGTTATTCTCTTCAGAAGAGTCTGTGGTCAGTAAATAAAATAATTAGGGGAGCTATGGTTTCACTTGCAGATAAAATCTCTTTGAACAATGGTATCTACACTTTCAATCTGGAAAATACTTTCGGGGAGACAATTGTTCCCAACCCAGAAGCGTTTATTTCCAGAGCTTCATTCAGGATTCCCTTTATTGCCAATATTACCCACATCAATCCTGTTCCTGATAATACTGGAGCAAGTGTTACTGGCTCATTTGAATGGTTGCTAAAGTATTCTTCTTTCACACGATATCCCAGCTTTAGCGCGGAAATCTCATATCACCCATCCTCATTAGCTGATTTTACATATCCTCAAGTTGTAGTAACAAACTCATATTCAGATCAAGTTCTTGAGGATGAAGGAGTGCTCAATATGACTTACAGAGCAACAAATATTGGTACAGATGTTGCTCTGAATACTTCTATAAGGATGCCTGTCCCTCCTGAGTTAGTGTCTTTCATCAACAATGGTGCTGAGATACCCGTAATGAAGGACGATTTAATGATAAACGAAAGTTTCTCCTCATATATTTACCTAGATATTGATTATTCTTCTAACACATACATAATCCCGATTCTTGATATACAGGGTTGGTATCAAAGCACTACAACTTCACAGCTTGAAGAATGGCTAAATGATACAGAAATAATTCTCGACCCACATGCTACAATCTATTGTTCCTCTGGTTTATCTTCTGATCTCTATGATGAAGTTGTACTGGAAATTCAACCATATATAGAATCAGTAGGTTCTGATACAATAGCCACACTATTCTATATTTATGGGCCCATAATTCAGGAAAAACTCACAACCGCGGTAAGCAACACATACAATACTGTGTTCTCAAAGTTCTATGAAAACAAGACTCTTTTCCAATTTGAATCAGCTGATTTTTCAAACAAATCCAACATTTTTGGTGGTTATCTTGAATCTGTTATTCCAATTTTAGATGTTAATGAAACCGTTGATATTTCTTGGCAAATTACCAATATTCCAACGTATTCAGACAAATTCGGTGCTTTCTCAATTTACCCTGAATATATTGGAATGTATGAGTATGCGGTATTTCGAACAGTAGAAAGTGATTACAAAGATTTAATGCTAACACTTTTTGCTGTAATTGATAGCGCTTGACGTTTTTTAAGTACCTTTGATGAGGTTACGAACACTTTCATCTCATTAGGTAGTCGATATAGTTATTCTGATGTTACAGGACGAGAATATTACGGTTTAACAAATGGATTGAATTTACAGATTGGGGATGATGAGGCTGTTTTGGAAAGTTCACTCGCCTTAGAAGAATCAATCTATAGAGCTGGAGATCAAATTAATTTCGATTTGAATATTACTAATTTTGGTTCATTAGATGCTTATGACATACATGTGGATATTGTAAACTTGAAACTTGATTTTCTCTGGCAACCAACTGGCATTATCAAGGTTAAGTCTTTTGACATTGATACGATACTAATTGGTGAAGAATTATCACATGAATTCTCAATAATGGCAAACAGTTACATTGGTCTCAATTCCTATATAGCACTTATAAGCTTCACTTCGGACAAAGACCAGAGTGTAGTAGAAATAGTTAACCCATGGACTGGCAACATCATACCTTGGATTTATGGAAGTGAGGCTAGGAATCTTGTTAGTTCAACTTTAACATTCGGGATCTTATTACCTCCACCGATACTTGAGAATCAAGCAAAACAAGCCTTTCCGCTACCTGAAATCTCTATTGAATCAGCTTTTGAAATTAATGAAGAAGATAGCTCAGTATCACTACACTATGAAATAGAAAATAAAGGAATGTCTCCTGCAAATATTTCAATATTCCAGTTTATTGATCAAACTTTATTAGATTCATTTGAAGCAAATGTACAATATATTCATAATGAAGTCGAGGGAGACCTCACAATTGAAACTTCAACAGAGTTTGGAACTGTAAAAGTTACTTATGCGACCATGACTCTTTATCCTGGAGATAAAATTATTATTACTATTACAGGCACTGATTTGCCAGATAATTTTACCGTACCTCCATTGATAGTTAATTATTACTCACTTTATGAAATACTTACTACAGATTTTCAATCTGTAGAAACGCAAGAGAATCCATCAACAACCGTAGAGACCCCTCTCTCCTTGAAACTGTCTCCATCAACAGTAAATGAAGATTCTCAAGACTACTTTATGTGGTCAACATTCTCAAATGTTTTTACAATAAATCTACCAATATCTAATATTTATGAAAGAATAACCTTCTCCTCATTGCCTCTATTCTATCCTCTAGTTAGTGTCGTTGCAATCACTGTAACGCTGTCCATTGCAATGATCATCTCAAAAATAAGAAATAAATAGAATAGAAGGATTAGGTATGTTTACCTCATGTCAAAGTCTTCAGATGTGAAATTCTTGAGAAAAGCCATAATCTCTTCTTGCATAACAGCACTTTGTTTCATACCCATCATCTGAGCGTAAAACATCGAGAATAAATCTCCTTGAAGACAGAGAGAGCACAAATCTGTTGTAAGTTCTTCATTTGGAAATCTGCAAGGAAAATTGATTTTTTGTACTGAACCATCAGGTGCTTTACCTGAAACACTTTGTTTCCATTTACATGCACGGGGTGTAGACATTTTTTCCACCTTAGTTAGTTTCGATTAAAGTTAAAACTGTTTTAAATCTATCCTTTTTGAATGTAAATCCAGAGGTTGATTAATATTTGCACTGCAACTTTATTAATGATTAACAGATTAGAGACATAGAAAACAAAATGAAATGTCCTGATTGTGATAAACCCTTAACAGCAGAACGGAAGGCTTCCTTAGTAAGCTTTCACTGTGGTTTTTGTGGGTTCGCTGAAAAAATCCAATCAGTGGATATTGCTGATGCTTATAGTAAACTGCTCAAAAAAAAGTCAGCGAGAAAAGAGTTCATAGCTCCTTCTAGAAATAATAACGAAGCACTAGAATTTTCTTTCAAAAGGAAAACCGATGAAGAAAAAGAGAAAATGATTGAAAAAGCTGGATACGATCCAAAAAATCTTCCTTCAGCTGTAAAAAAAATAATCAACAATCCAGATATTGAACTAATTTATTATGATTTCTTAAAACAGAAGAACCCCCCATTGGGTAACATTGCTATTAATTTGCCTTCTGATTTCCAGACTTACTTGAAGGAAATTGGAATAAAACAATTGTATTCTTTTCAATCTAAATCGTTTGAAGCAATTAGCAAAGGTGAAGATATTGTAATAGTCGCTCCTACAGGGACGGGAAAAACAGAAGCATTTGTGTTGCCCGTATTAGCAGAAATTCTAAAAGAGTCTCCTCATCCGCTTATGAGAAGAGGTTTGTTTGCGATTATAATTTATCCAACAAAGGCTTTGGCAAAAGACCAACAAAGAAAGATAAAGAAGTATGGTGAAAAACTGGGGATTACGTGTGAAGTTTATGATGGGGATACTCCGCCGAAGACTAGAACAAAAATTATGGAGTATCCACCAAATATTCTGATAACTAACCCCGATATGCTGCACATTCACATGAAAAACCATCATTTCAAAGACATAATTCGATCAGTTAAATTTGTCATAATTGATGAAATTCATGTAGCTGTAGGTGCATTTGGTTCTAATCTATATTTCATTCTAAAACGATTGCAAAGAATTGTTAAAAACAAGATACAGTTTATTGGTTCTTCGGCTACTATCGGAAACGCAAAAGAATTCGCATGTAATTTATTTGATACTGATGTCAAAGAAATTGCTGTGAGAGAAGCAAGAAAAGCTCCAACCCACTTATTAATCACATTGCCGTGGGGAGTAAGTCAATATACTATTACCTCAGAGATTGCTCGTCAATTGGTTTCTTCTGGTCATAAAACACTTTGTTTTCAGAATAGCCATAAAAATGCTGAAATTGTGAATCTACTTCTACAAGCTGCAAGAATTAAGTCGTCCGTACACCGTGCTGGTTTAACTAAAGAATTTCGAAATAAAGTAGAAAACCGTTTTAAGGAAGGAGACCTTCAAGCCTTAGTTTCGACGCCTACTCTAGAACTAGGCATCGACATCGGAGATGTAGATGGTGTTGTATCTTCAATTGTCGATATTACTAGTTTTATCCAACGAATTGGTAGAGCTGGTAGGAAGGGACAAGAATCAGTTGGTGTTCTCATACTTAGGAATGATGATCCGATTAGCACATTTTACAGTTTATACCCAGAGACATATTTTGATGATGTAAGAAAAGGATATGTCGAACCAAGAAACGAAATTGTTTCATATTATCAACTCTTGGCTTCCATACTTGAAAAACCCTTAAGAGAAAAAGAATTCCCTGAACACATTTCTATACTTAAGATGCTTGAAGAAAGCAACTTGATACGAAAAACTTCGGAAGGTCTTTATAGACCAGTAAATAGAAAAGAAATTCTTAGCATATTACGTTCATATTCTATTCGGGGAATTGGAGACACAGTTTTAATCAAGAGTGATAAGGGAATTCGAATGGGTGAAAGATCGATGCCTATGGCTGCAAGAGAACTGTTTCCAGGGGCAATTTATTTACTTGGGGGAAAGCACTATCGTTCTACTTCTTTCAAATATGATGCCAGGTTTGGTGGTGGAGAAATAGAATTAGAAAAAATCGAAGCACTTAATCTCAAAACTTCAGCTATGCGATATGCAGTGCCTGCTATAATAAAAATAAATGAGAGAAAACAGGTAATGGGTGCTGAAATAGCTTATTGTGATCTAAAAATAACTGAAAATGTGATAGGATATAAAATAAGTGAAATTTATACAAACAAACTGAAAGAGATTAAAGAGCTGGAGGAACCTATTGTTTATTCATTTCAAACAAAAGGCTTTGTTTTTACAGCACCACAACCCACAATGATTTTATCTGAATATCCTGATCTATCAGAAGAAATCCTAATGAGTGGAACATTCCATGCTCTTGAACATGTTTTGATTGAGTCAAGTTCAATGCTAACGGGGGGAGGAAGTACAGGAATAGGCGGAATTTCTATGGGTAGCTCAGGAGCTATTTTCGTTTACGATGCTGCAAAAGGTGGTAGTGGATTAGTCAAATTACTTTATGATAGATTGGAAGATGGTTTTGAAAGATCTCTGAAAATTCTTGAGGGGTGTTCCTGCAAAACAATAGATGGATGTCCTCGATGTACTTACTCTTATCAGTGTGGAAATAACAATCAACCTTTGAATAAGAAAGGCGCAATAGAAGCTATAAAATTACTAAAAACGATGAAATTAGAATTAATAGAAAATTATAATGAATATCAAGCATATGTTTAGTGAAATCTCTCAGAAATTTAATCTTGTTTCATCTAAGTGTAATACCCGGTATAAGTCTACAATCATATCTCAGTCTCATATGGTCTTATGATTAAAGGATAGAAACTTTCTTTGATGATAGCTAGTGAGTACGATGACGTTGACGAATTCATTGATATCGCTTTGAATAGTATATTCCCGTCAACAGAAGGGATTGAACCCCAAATATTGAAAGAAATAACCAATTTTTTGGAAGACAATGAAACAAGGGTTCCTCTTGAAGATGCTGAAATTGTAAGAGGAGAAGTCAGAAAAGCTCTCATCCATTTCAAGAATCGTCCATACCTTTTCAATATGCGGAGGAAAATGGAAAAATTACTGCGCGGAGATGACAATTGGAAAAGATTCATGATTGCCCCTGCGAGTTTATTAGAAGAATTGCGAAAAGCAGGATTAAATAATGAAGAAATTGATTTACTAAGAAGTTCATTTAAGTCAGCTGAAAAAACATATTCTCTCTTCAAAACAATTCCCACACCCACTTCTAACTAGGAATACAAGCAGATTTTAATATTGTATTTTCTTTCTTGTTAACAAAGTATTATACACAAAATACATTCCAAAAGGATTGAACAATTATATGCAGAAAGAAGAGCTACTTGAAATTCTAGAAGAACATCTATTTGGCAATTCGTACTTGAACGAGGAGAAACTAGCCAAAAAAATAAATCTGTCACCTAGTCAAGTTAAAGATTACTTTCTCCAGCAAAATGAACGAGCAGGTTTTCTAAGAGAGGGAAAACAAATATTTTTTGCTCATGAACTGATTCGATCATGTCTTGATAAGATTCATGAATCATTTTGGAAATGGTACTTATATACCGTTCCTAGTCATAGTGAGCTTTCCTGGGAGGAAGGAGCGGGAATGGTAGACGTTTCGAGAATACAAATAATTCCTCAGAAGAAACCAAAGAGTGGAATAGTACAATCTTTTTCTGCAAGGATAGTTTTATTAGGTGAAGAAAGAGTTGGAAAACAATCGTTTG